>CAIYWC010000038.1 GCA_903929795.1 uncultured Myxococcales bacterium
CGGCGGCAGGAACCAGCGGCAGGAACACAACGGAGGCTCACCATGGACACCAACTACACGACCCAGCTCTTTCTCAGCATGTTGTTCTTCGCCCCGGGCGTCATCTTGTTTGTCGGCCTCGCGTTTGTCGGGTTGCTGATGATGCTGGAAAAGACGGTCCTGCGCGGCAAGGCGGACAACGCGGCGACCAAGCCCCAGCAGCCGATCGAGCTGGCGCAGACCGCGAATCCGGCACCGGGCGCCATCGTCAACGCGTTGAAGGAAAGCGTTGCGGCGCCGACCGCCAAGCAGCAGCGCAAAGCCAACCAGTAGCCCGCGCACCTGCCAGACGCCCAGGCCGTCGCACCTCCCCGTGGCGGCCTGCTGCGTTTTTGGTCATACACCCCTGCACCGATCCGGAGCCAAATGCCTCGTGTCGCCGCGAGTCGGCCCGAAGGGACGCGAGCCTGGCGACCCAGCCAACAGCCTAAACATGCCACCGCAAAACAGCATTTGATTTCCGGTCTTGGCAGGCATGTCTAGTTCGGCACGACCCCGCGCGCCGCATTCACCGCCTTGCGGGCCACCAGCGCGTTGTCCAGGTTGTACGTCATGATGACGTCAAACCCCTCGTCCCACATGGCTTGATGGTCCGCGACCGCCGGCAGGGCGATCGTCGACACGAAGCCGCGGATCCCCGCCGGGTGGATCTTGTTCGCCAGCAGGCCCGACATCAGCGCGTTCGACGCCTGCTGGTACGCGACGTTGATCTCGATGAACGCCACATGCGGGTTGTGCATTTGGAGGACCGTGTCGATGTCCGCCTCGGTGTCCACGCTGGCGTTATACCAGGAGTTTTGCCAGTCGGTGGCCTCCGTGACCGCGCCTTGCAGGTTGGTCACGCTCGTCTCCAGAAACACGCGATCGACGGCGTTGTGCTCGATGACGGTCTGGATAGCCCGAGGAAAATCAACGGGTTCCTTCACCGTCAACATGAGGATGACCTTGCCGTGCGCCCAGTCCAGCACGGTGTCCAGCCGCTGGTACGTCTCGGTGTCCGATGGAAACAGGTGGCACGCGGTGACCTCGTCCGCCGTCATCTCCTGGATCAGCTTGCCGGCGCACTCGGTCGATTCCCACGTCTCGATCGGGCTCGAATGCGCCACGACCGCGACGTTGTCCTTGGTCACGTGCACGTCCGTCTTGATGCCGTCCGCGCCCTTGTCGGCCGCGCGGTGGAACGCGCTCTGGGAGTCGTACGGAAAGTCGGCCACGCTCCAGTCGCCGCCGTGGCTGATGACGAACGCGCGCTTGCAGTTCAGGTCATTCCAGCAAATCTTTAGCGAATCGTGCCACGTGGGTGTGGCGGTCGTCGTGACGTCGCTGGCGATGTCCTGACTGACGGTGACGTCGCTGCCGGTGTCGCCGGCGGCATCCGCGTCTGCGCTGCTGGTGGTCGTGGAACTGCCGCAAGCGGCGAGAAGGCCGAAGGCGACGATGCAGGGGTGGAAGCGGAACATGGACCCTCGCGGTGCGAACAGGCACGTTCCGAGAGCGTAGAACTGTTGTCGCCAAACCGCTACTTGAGCGCCGTCCGCATCATGCCGATCATCTCGTGCATCGCCTTGACTTGGCCGCGCTTCATGAACCCGTCCGGCACAACCGACGACACGACCGCGTGCAGGCGATAGCCCACGCGCGTGCGCTTGCCCTCGTCGCCAAAGCGCTCGAGGTGCCACGCGCCTTCGTTGCGGATGAAGTCGCCGCTGACCTGGTGAAATTGGCGGTCCCAGCGGTTGCCGGACGCCACGCTCGTGGCCTCGACGACCGTGCCGATGTCGCTGAACGGAAACGGCATGCTGACGCGCCATTTGCAGATGCTGCGGGCGCCGCTGCGCTCGGTCTCGACCGAATCCGCGACGCGCGGCATCGTCTTGCGGTAACCGTGGCAGTCGTCGACAAGCGCCCACACGCGCTCCGGCGGCACGTCGAGCACGGCTTCCACGTTCAGCGCGGGGATCGCGAAACCTTCCACGCGCCGCGCCGTGACGATGACCTCGCCGGCGGCCAGGCGGTCCTCGACCGTCAGCTGCGGCGCCGTCGGCTCATCCGCATGGACCCAAGCCGCCACACAAAGCAGCAGCAAGGACATCAGGACGATGTGGACGGTCTGGCGCATTGGGCTCCGGACGAACAGCGAGCGTGTACCGTGCAGGATCGCAGGCTTTTCGTCCAATGAAGAAATATGTGAAATACGTCACGCGCGGTAAGCCGCATGTAGCGCGTCCCGCCATTCCAGGAGGTCCGGATAGCGCGCGGCGAGCGCCTCATCGTGAAACGCAGACCGGTTGGCGCGGCCGATCTTCAGCCCCGTTGCCGGTGGATGAACAAACGCCAGCACCTGCGCCAAAGTGATGTCCGCGTACGAGAATTCTGCCAGCAGCGTCCGCGGTTCCTGCGTGCTGACCGATTGCGCCAGATCGCGCCGCAGCTGATCCAGCACCGCCGCGAGCGCATCGGCGTTGCCTTGCGCACTCGCGCCATATTTGACCAGCGTGCGCCTGACACCCGCCGCCGCGATCTGCGCCGCGCCCGGCAGCTTGCGCATCGCCGGCGGCACCATCTCGAGCAGCGCCTGCGGGTCACGCAGAACGCGCGCCAGCGACAGCGCGCGGCCCGCGGCAAGTCCTTGTTCACTCAAGCGATTCCACGCGTCGATCCGCGGCTCAAAGCCGCCGGGAAACAGGTCCGGGCCAGCGCCGTGCCGCGCCGCATACTGGGCAATCAGCCAGGAATCGCCCAGCGCGCCGCTGTCGGTCAGCAGCACCGGCACGGAGACCGGCCCCGTCCACTTGCGCAGCCGCCACCGCAGCTCCGGCTCGCCGATCAGTGGCTGGTACGTGCGCGCCTGATAGGGCACGCCGCGGCATTGCAGGGCCCAGCGGGCGCGTTCAGACCAGGGCGAATAGGCGATGTGGAGGAGTTGCGGCTTCATGGCGCCAAGCGTACGGGCCGGCAGGGGCGTTGGCAACCGGGCGCTTGGACGGCGGGCACGTGGGCGGGGCCCACCCGACAACGGCTACGGATTGATCGCATCTCATCGCAGCACCAGCCTTGCTCCCTCGGCGAGGTCCTCAAGGCGCCGCCATCCTGTATAGAGCGTTTGCCAGCCGGGTCTACCGTTACGCGGCAAGTGCCCACCAAGCTTGGCGATTGC
>CAIYWC010000039.1 GCA_903929795.1 uncultured Myxococcales bacterium
CTCGCGGCCGCGTTCGCGCATCCTACGGCGGCGCGCTGTCCATCCGCAGCACACTGCCCTGCGCGAGCGACGGGGCCTGCGGACCAGACCAGTGCCCGCCGGTCGCCTCCAGGAGTTGCTCCTGGCAGGTCGAGATCGGCGTGCCGATGCACATCGCGAGCGGTCGTTGTCCCCGGCGGAGCTCGCCGCGCAATGCTCCGAGCATCCGGTCGCGAAGCGCGATGCCGCGATCGAACACGCCAAACGCTCGGACGTTCTCTGCACGCAAAGCGAACACCATGGGCCAGCCGAGCCAGTAGTCGCCGGCAACAGTAGTGGATATGCATGGATTTCGCGTCCTTCAGCGGCTCGGCGACGGCGGCCAGCGCCTTGTACTCGGCCAACGGCGTCCAGGGCCGGCTGGCCCAGACGGCGAACGCGCACAGGCAAACGCCAGCGATCGCGACAGCACCACGGGCGAAATGGCGGTCTTCCAGGTAGCCGACGATCCAAACCGTGATCGCGACGATCGGCGCGAAGAACAGCGGAAAGAAGTAGCGAAAAGGCGACCCGTTATCCTGAACCCAGCGATTACACAGAAAAAACAGCCACCACGCCATGCTGAATGCGATCGAAAACAGCAACGCCCGCTGCAGCTTGTTCGGCAATTTGGGCGGCCCTAGGGCGAGTGCCGCGACAAGCAAGACACCGATGACGCCGACGACGTACCGTACCCGCAACGCCACGTCGCCCAGATTGAGAAGACTTCGCTTCAACGAGCCGACAAAAGCGCGGAAACCACCGAACGCGAGGTAGGAGGACGGCGCATGCACCGGATTGGTGGCCGACAGCACGGTCCACGCCCCAAAGCTGACAGTCGCGATCACCACAAAGCCGCGCCACTCGCGGGGCGTGCCCGTCCAGACCGAGAACGCAAACAACGCCAGAACGATGAGCAGGTTGGCGGGATTGAGGCCGATAGACACGAACAGCAACACCGCTGAGGCGATGAGGAGCGCCCGGCCGACAAATCGCTGCTGGTAGACCAAGGCCGCCCAAATCAGCAGCGTCATCGAGAGCGCATAGGGCTGCGCGGATACGCAAAATTGGTAGAGCGCAAACGGCCTCAACAGGCACAGCGCCAGCCCAAAGGGCAGACTGAAGAGCAGCAAGCGGCGCTGCAACGTCGGCGGCTTTGTCCACGCCAGCGACAGGACGTGGCTGACGGCTTCCAAAAACAGGAAGAACGCGGCGGCGTTGACCAAGAGATGCAGCCGCAGGCTCCACATCGGGTCGGCGATTGGGGAAAGCAGGAGCGGCAGCACGTTGGCGTAGCGATCCTGGCCCCAGAAGAACAGCGTGACGCGTTGCGTCGACATCAGCGCTTGCATGACCGTGTCGGCGTCCATGAATTCCGGCGCATACCGGTTCACGAGCAGCGGCGAGAGCGCGAAGCAGAGCAGCCAAAGCGGCCAGCGCTGGTTGAAATTGCTGCGAAAGTCGGTCACTGAGCTAGCCTTGGCCATGTCTGTCGCGCGGGGTTGGACGAACTGGCTGGCCGGCAGCAGTGGCGCCGTCGGACATCCTCGAGCGAGTGTGCACTTCACAAAAGTGTCCGTCAACTATTGAAAACTAGGTGGCTTTGACAATTCTATACACTTCTACACGCCGGCGGTCGGCAACGTGCGCGTCTTCTGAGCTGGCTCGTGCTGGCCGCAAATGACGCCGTTGAAAAACGGCCGGGCGCCTGCTGGCTGGGCAACCCTGGTTCGCGTCCCGCCGACTAACGCCGCGGCCCCGGCAAATTTGTCACCTCCGTCGCCCGACCACGCGCGGCCGCTCGCCGATTCCGCCCAGCCGCGCTATCATCGGTCGCTCTGCCACGCGCCTTCCGAGGTCCCGCCCCATGACGAACCACTACGACAGCATCTTCCGTCCCGGCTTGTTCGCCGGCAAAATCGCGCTCATCACCGGCGGCGGCACCGGCATTGGCCGCTGCATCGCTCATGAACTCGCGCACTTGGGCGCCACCGTCGTGCTCGCCGCCCGCCGCGAGGAACCGCTCATCGCGACCTGCGCCGAGATCACCGCCGACGGCGGCAAGGCCGACTGGCGCGCGCTGAACATCCGCGACGAGGAAAATGTCGACAGCGTCATCGCCGACATCGTCGCCGCGCATGGCCGCATCGACTTTTTGGTCAACAACGCCGGCGGCCAATTCGTCTGTGAAGCCGAGGGCATCCGCCCCAAGGGCTGGCGCGCGGTCATCGACACCAACCTCAACGGCACGTTCTGGGTCACGCAAGCCGTGTTCAACCGGTCCATGGCCAAGACGGGCGGCGCAATCGTCAGCATCGTCGCTGAAATGTGGAATGGTTTTCCTGGGTTATCGCACACCGGCGCGGCTCGGGCGGCGGTGGTCAACCTGACGCAGTCGCTCGGGATCGAGTGGGCGTCGCGCGGCGTGCGCGTGAACGCGGTGGCGCCTGGCGGCATCCTGTCGTCGGGCCTGGCGAACTATCCCGAGCCCGTGCAGGAAATGGCGGCACAGTGGATGAAAATGAACCCGTCCGCCCGGCTCGGCACGGAAGCGGAAGTATCCGCCGCGACAGTCTTTTTGCTAACGCCGGCCGCCGCGTACATCACGGGCGCGACGATCCGCGTCGACGGTGGTTCCTCGCTGGCCAAGCAGCCGACCTGGCCGCTGGACCCGCACGACAAGCTGCCGCCGTTCCAGGGTTTTCACCGCCTTGACGGCGCGCCGGATGCGTTCAAGGGGTAGCGCTGACCGAATTGGCGCCAGCCTGCCGCGCTCAGCGCAGCCCGACCAGCCGCGTCATCAGCATCACACTTCCGGGAATCACCAGCAGCGCGGTCACGTCCAGCCAGATGCCGTTTTTCATCATCGTCCGGAGCGGCACTTTGCCGGTCCCAAACACGATCGCGTTGGGCGGCGAGGAAATCGGCAGCAGGAAACCCATCGACGACGCCAGCGCCGCCGCGACGCACGGTGCCACCGGCGATACCCCCAGCTGCTGCGCCGTCATCACCGCCAGCGGACACGTCATCGCCGCGGTCGCCGTATTGCTGGTCAATTCCGACAGCGCGAGCGACAGGCTCGAAATCAGCACGACCACGCCCCACTCGCTTTTGACTTGCGTCGCGTGCAGCACGAATTCGCCGATCCAGTTGGACAAGCCGGTCGAAAACACCTGCTCCCCCAGCGCCACGCCGCCGGCAAAAAGCAGCAGCGTTCCCCAATCAATCTGCGCGGCTTCGGCCCACACCAGCACCGGCCGCGGCCGCGGCACGCCGGCCACCACGCGCGTCGCCGCCGGCAGCACAAAGAGCAGCGTGGCGCTCAGGATCGCGACCACCCCTTCAGGCAGCGCGGCTTTGCACCAGAGATAGCCGGGATTTTGCGATCCGCCGAACAGCTCCAGCGCCCCCGGCGCGATCCAGCCGATACCCGCCAGCGCAATCACCGCCAGCGTCGCCAGCTGCCCGCGATCGAGGCCCCACAGCACCGCGTCACCCGTCCGCAACCGCAGCAAATCCGTTGGCATCGGCTCGTCCACAACCATGCGTCCGGCCGTGTGCAGGCGCTTGCGCTCCAAGCGCACCGTCAGCAGCACAATCACCAGCCAAACCGCCAGCGTCGCCGCCGCCATGGGCAGCGCAATCAGCGTCCACTTAAAAAACGGCACCTCCTTGTGGGCGTATTGCGTCAGCGCGGCGATGGCCAGCAAATTCGCCGGCGCGCCGATCGGCGTCAGGACGCCGCCAATCGACGATGCGAAGGCCGCCGAGAGGATTCCCACCGCTTGCGCGCGCGGGCCAAACCGGTCGACTGCAGCGCGAATCACCGGCACCATCATCGCAGTCGTCGCAGCATTGGAGAAAAGACTGGAAATTCCCGCCGTCACCAGCGTCGTGCTGACCAGCGTGCGCTCCGGCGACGTCTCGGCGGTGGGAAAAAGCCGGGCCGCCAGCACGCGATCCAGGCGCGTGCGCTCCGCCGCCTGGGCCAACAAGAATGCGCCCATGAACAGAAAAAGCAGCGGATTGCCAAAAGCCGCGAACATTTTCTGCGCGCTGCCAATCCCCATCAGCACGGCCACCGACGGCGCCAGAACTGCAGTCACCGGCACGGGAATCGCCTCGGTCAGCCAGAGCACGAGCGTCGCGAACAGCAGCGCGAGCATCCGCGCCGCCTCGGGTTTCAAGTTATCGGGGGCGAAATGCAGCACCACAAGCAGCGTCAGCGGCGCGCCGAATAAACCGACGAGCCGCCGACGCCGCTCAAACTTGACCTCGGCGTCGGAGACGAGGAGCTGTTCGGCACCCATGCGCATCTCCGGGCCCAGCGGCCGGGTTGGTTAATACGCGGACAATTTGTAGCCCAAATCGTCGACCGTTTTCTTGGCAATCAGCCGCCGCAGCGGGAGGATCGCCGCCGGCACGTGCGCGCCCAGCTGGCTGGCCTTGCTCGCCCATGGCGCCAACTCGTCGCCCGCAAAGCAGTTTTCCAGCACGCGCTGAGCGGTCGCCGACGCGCGGTCCAACGCTTCCACGGCCGCCACGGTGCAAATCGCCGACGTCACTGCCTCCTCGCCGCCCGCCGCCTTGCGCTGCTGCGTCCGGGCGATCGCCGAGTCAATCGCGTAGCAATCAATCACCAAATCAGACAGTTGCGCCAGCGTCTCCTGCTCGCCGTCCAGCGCCATGCCGAACTTGGTCGAGGCCGCCTGGGCCACCAGCAGGGTCAGCCACTTGAGCCGCTGCACCGCGAATTCCGCCAGCGCCGTGCCTTCCGTCGACTTGGGCGGCGTGCCCAAATCCCCAGTGCCGACGCGCTTTTGCATCTCCTTGATGGCGCCAAACAGGTCCAACCGCGACTGCATCTGGCGCTTGAACAGCGTGCCCGGAATCAACAGGCGGTTGATCTCATTGGTGCCTTCGAAAATGCGGTTCACGCGCGCATCTCGGACGAATTTTTCGATGTTGTAATCTTCCACAAACCCGTAGCCGCCATGCCACTGCAGCGCACGATCCAGAACGCGATCCAGCACTTCCGAGCAAAATACTTTCGCCGCGGATGCTTCAATCGCGTATTCCTCGATCGCTGCCATCTGTTTTTCGATGTAATCCGGCGCGTCGGCGTGCAGCGCGTGCAGGCGCACGTCGATGTTGCCCGCGATCCGGTAACACAGCGATTCACCGAGGTAAATGCCGATCACCGAATCCACTGCCATCTGGCGAATAATCCCGAAATCGGCGACGCGCGTGCCAAATTGCTTGCGGTCGTTGGCATACTGCAGCGCCTCGCCGATCGCCCGCTTCGCCAGCGAAAGTACGCCCACGCCCAGCTTGTAGCGCCCGAGATTCAGCGTGTTGAACGCGATCTTGTGGCCCTTGCCGATCTCGCCCAGCACGTTTTCCACCGGCACATACGCGTCGTTGAAAATCAGCTGGCAGGTCGACGAGCCGCGCAGGCCGAGCTTGTGCTCCTCGTTGCCGACGGTGAAGCCGGGCGTGCCGCGCTCGACGATGAAGCCGGTGAATTTGTCGCCGTCGACCTTGGCGAACACGACGCCGACGTCCATCCACGTCGCGTTCGTGATCCACTGCTTGGTGCCGTTCAGGATGTAGTGCTTGCCGTCGGGCGAGAGCACCGCGGTCGTGCGTGCCGCCAGCGCGTCGGAGCCCGAGCCCGGCTCCGACAACGCGTAGCAGGAAACCATCTCGCCCGAAGCGATCTTCATGGCATATTTGCGCTTTTGCGCGTCGTTGCCGAAGTACAGGATCGGCGCCAGGCCAATGCCGGAGTGCGCGCCCCAGGTCACGCAGAAGTCGCCCGACGTGCCCAACTTGTCCGCGAGCAGCAGGGACGTGACCTTGTCCGCGCCGATGCCGTCGTATTTCTCCGGCACTTCGACCTGGGCAAAGCCGAGATCGCAGGCTTTTTTCAGCACCTTGACCATCTCCGCGGCGGCCTTGCCTTCCTTGGATTCGAGGCGGCGCTCCTTGGGCCACACCTCTTTTTCCATGAAACGCTGGGCTTCTGACGCCATGGCGCGCTGGTCTTCGTCCAAGTCCTCGACCGTGAAAATGCGCGATGAACCGGCGGCTTCGGTCAGGAAGCTGCCGCCGGCGGGCGCCGTCCTCTGGTCTGCAATGCTGGAATCTGCCATGGTCGCTCTCCGTGATGCGCGCCACTTTCGGGTCGCGCTGCTGCAGCGTGGTGGGTCTGTGTCGTGACCCAATCGTCGGGCAAGCCGTCCGACGGGGCGTAATCGTAGACCTGCGTGGCGTTCGCCGCAATGGCCGTGGCAGCGGGAGGTCGTCAGTGAAGACGTTGCGGAGGATGGCGTGGATCCTGGCGTTGCTGGCGTTGACGGCGTGCGCAGTGACCCGTTGGCAGCCGGTGGACAGCGGCCCGGTCGCCCTGCCCGATTTGCCCGCGGCCGCGACGCCGACCGTCGCCCCGGTGCTGCCGTGGACGGCGGCCGAGCTGGCGCTGCCGCAGACGGCGCAGCTGGAGGTACCGGAGTCGGCGCTGGGCGCGCATTTTGCCGTCGCGACGGCGCACCCGCTGGCGACGCGCGCGGCGGCGGATGCGCTGCGCAAGGGCGGGACGGCGGTGGACGCGCTGGTGGCGGCGAGCTTCATGCTCTCAGTCGTCGTGCCGCAGTCCACCGGCATCGGCGGCGGCGGTTTTGCCGTGGTGGTGCCAGGGGATTCCCGCCCGGCGAAGGCCTTTGATTTCCGCGAGACCGCGCCGGGCGCCATGCTGCTCAGCGACTTCCTGACGCCCGACGGCAAAGTGATCGCCGAACGCAGCCAACACCATGGAATGGCTGTGGCGACGCCAGGTTACATCGCGGGGCTGTGGCGGCTGCACCGCCGCTATGGCAGCCTGCCTTGGGCGGAGCTGGTCCAGCCGGCGGTTTCGGTCGCGCGCCGCGGCTTTCCGGTCGGCGGCGATCTGGCCCGGTCCATCGCGCTCATCCAGCCCTTCATGAACGACGCGGCGAGGCAGGTTTTCCTGCGCGATGGTGCGCCGTTGCGGGCGGGTCAGGTGCTGGTGCAGGCCAAGCTGGCGGCGACGCTGCAGCAGGTCGCAGACTTGGGGCCAACCGCCTTTTACGCCGGGCCGATCGCCGCGGACATCGCAGCGACCGTGCAGGCGGCGGGCGGCAAGCTGTCTGCGGCCGACCTGTTTGCCTACGAAGTCCGCGATTTTCCTCCGCTGTCTGGCCACATGGCTGGTCTGGAGGTGCTGACGATGCCGCAGCCGTCAGCCGGCGGCGCGCAAGTGCTGGCGATGGCGGAGGCATTTGCCGCCCTACCCGCGGACGCGCGCGCGGGTGCGGACCCGGGCAAGCTCGCGCACGCGTTGGCCGAGGTGATGCGGCGCTCGTTTGCGCTGCGGCTGGCCTACAGCGGCGACGTCGCCAAGCCGGCGCAGACGCTGGACGAGGCGTTTCCCAAGGCGGCGCGCGAGCGGCTCAACGACACGTTCGACCCGCAGCACGCCACGCCGACCGACAAGCTGCCGCCGCTGCCGCCGGGCCGTGTGGGCGAGAACCACCAGAACACGAGCCACGTGGCGATCGTGGACGGCAACGGCATGGCGGTGTCGTCGACGCACACCGTGAACCTCTACCTGGGCAGCGGGCTGATGACCGAAGGCGGCATCTTGCTGAATGACGAGATGGACGACTTTACGTTTGCGACGGACGCGAGCAACGCGTACGGCCTGGCGGGCAGCGCGCAGAATCTGGCGCGGCCGGGCGCGCGACCGGTCTCCTCCATGAGCCCGGCGATCGTGCTGAAGGACGGCCAGCCGCTGCTGGTCCTCGGCTCGCCGGGTGGCACCAAGATCCCGACGACGGTGTTCCAGGTGCTCGCCCGCCACCTGCTGCTGGACCAGCCGCTGGCGGCCGCCGTCGCCGCCGTGCGCGTGCACCACCAAGCCAAGCCGGACGCGGTTTTCGTGGAAGAAGGCCCGCACGGCGACGCGCTCGTGGCCGGTCTTCAGGCGCGCAGCCACGCGATCACGCGCCCGCCGCCGTGGTGCAATGTCCAGGCGGTGCGTCGGGCGTGCGACAAGCTGCACACATGCGTCTACGAGGCCGTCAGCGATCCGCGCCAGGAGGGCGGCGCGGTGGCCGAGTAGCGACTACTCGCTGGCGTCGCGATGCGCGAGGAAAAACGCAATGCCGGCGGTATCTTCCAGCTGCCGCGAGGCCTCCGCCAGCACGCGCTCCACCAGCTCGCGCTTGGACGTGTGGTACGTCACCGTCAGCGCGGACATCGCGAATTTATTGAGAACCGGCACTTCCGCCGCCGCCTTTAGGAACGCCTGCGCGTCCTTGCAGCTCTGGAAGCGGTCCTCCGGGCGTTTTTCGCAGGCGCGGCGAATGAATTCCCGCAGGTCGTCCGGGATGTCCGGCACCCGGTCGCGGATCTCCGGCAGCGGTTCCTGAATGTGCCGGCGCAGCAGTTCAGGCAGCGTGTCGCCGTCAAATGGCAGCTCGCGGGCCAGCAGCTCGTAGGCCAAAATACCCAGTGAATACAGGTCGCTGCGTCCATCCACCGGCAAATTGCAGATCTGTTCCGGGCTCATGTAGTACGGCGTCCCGATGATCTTGCCGCCGGTGGTGCCGCCCGGCCGCGTCGCAATGCCAAAATCCAGCAGCTTGACCTTGCCGTCCGCCAGCAAAAACACGTTCGCCGGCTTGATGTCGCGGTGGATCAGCCCGTGCGCGTGCGAATACGCCAGCGCGCCGCAGATCTCGCGCAGAATTCGCCGGGCATTTTGCCATTCCAGCTGCGGGCCGTTGTCGATGAGCGACTCCAGCAAATCGCCCGTCAGCTTCTCCATCACGATGAATTTCGTGCCGTACGCGTGCTCGATGTCCATCACCCGCACGATGTTGTCGTGGTCCAGGCTGGCGACGAGCCGCGCTTCCTCGTCAAAATGATCGCTGAACGTCTGGTCGAAAACCAGGGCGTGGGACAGCATTTTCAGCGCCACCGGCGTGCCCAGCGACGGATGCCGCGCTTCGAACACCGTCGCCACGCCGCCCGAGCCCAGCCGGCCCACGACCTCGTATTTGCCGACCTTGCGGATGCCCGACGTCTCCATCAGCCGCTCGCCGACCAGCCGCGTCAGGAACACGCCGGTGTTCGGATGGCGGGCAAACAGCTCGACAATCGCGGGCTTGCCGATGCGCAGGCAATGGACCGGCCCTTCCGCGCTGATGGTCGCCGTGCGCGGCTCCTTGGTGATCAGCGCCATTTCACCAAAGATTGCCGGCGCTTCCGCGATCTTCTCAAAAATCACCACGCCGGCTGCGTCGCGCACCGCGATCCGCACCTTGCCGATGTCCAGCACGAACATGTGCTCGCCCGGCTCGCCTTGGGTCAGGATCTGCTCGCCGCGCGCGAATTCCACCGGCTCCATCGCCGCCTGGAAGCGCGCCAGCGCGGATTCCTCCATCCCGGCAAACAGCGGCAGCCCCTGCCAGCGCGCCACCGGCGCCTGACGGTCCGTCGGCGCGTCCATCAGGCCGTCAAACTGCTGGGTCAGCGAGTAGCCCGCGGACTTGCGCGCCGGCGGCGGCGGCGGAATCGCGGGCGGCGGCGCGGTCGGCGGCCCGCCCATCGCTTGGGTCACGTCGTGCGTCGATGCGGGCGGCTTGCTCATGTTGGGCTCCAGCGTCAGGCGAGGCACGCGCGAGTGGACCGCAAGTTCAGGCGGCGCGCAAGCCCGCTACTGCGCAACGCCGCGGATTACCACGAAAGTCCAAAACAGCAGCGCAACCGCCAGCACCGCGATGGTCGCGCCACAGCCCAGCAGCATCCAGCGCGCCACGAGCATGGGCGCCGGCTCCTCCACCTTGCCCGGCGGAATTGACGGCTTTTCAGGCAGTTGCGTGGTTTCGTGCAGGTCGGTCATCGGGTTCTCTGGCGCGGCGATCGCGCGATGCGGGCCCATGCTCGCGCGGGCGCGCGGCCGGCGTCAAGACGCCTTGCACGGCGGCCGGGGCCCTGCCACCATCGCCGCAACGTCTTGACGGAGCCCCGCATGTCCACGCCGATTCTCGACCAGCACCTCGTGACCGATTTGAGCGAGCGCCTGTCCTACCCGGGCTACCTGCAGCTCGACACGCTGCTGGCCGCGCAACAGCCGCTCTCGGACCCGCAGCACCACGACGAGCTGCTGTTCATCATCCAGCACCAGACCACCGAGCTGTGGTTCAAGCTGGTGCTGCACGAACTGGCCGCCGCGCTGGACTACATCCGCCGCGACGAGCTGGAGCCGACTTTCAAAATCCTGTCGCGTATCAAGCACATCCAGGCGCAGCTGGTGGCCCAGTGGTCGGTGCTGGCGACGCTGACGCCGACGGAATACTGCCAGTTCCGCTACGTGCTGGGCCCGGCGAGCGGCTTCCAGTCGCCCCAGTACCGGCTTGTGGAGTTCATGCTGGGCAACAAGGACGAGCGGATGGTCGCCGTGCACCGGCACCGGCCGGCGGATTTTGCCCGGCTGACGGCGGCGCTGCAGGCGCCGAGCCTGTACGACGAATTCCTGCGCCACCTGGCGCGGCGGGGGCTGAACGTGCCGCCAGAAGTGCTGGAGCGCGACCTGTCGCAGCCGCACGTGCGGAGCTCTGCGTTGGTTGACGTTTTCAAAGTTATCTATGCGAATCCACAGGCACATTGGGATGCCTACGAAATGTGCGAGAAGCTCATCGACATCGACGAGCACTTCCAGATTTGGCGCTTCCGGCACATGAAGGTCGTCGAGCGCGTCATCGGCATGAAGCGCGGCACCGGCGGCACAAGCGGCGTGGGCTACCTGCGGCACATGCTCGACGCGCAGCTGTTCCCGGAGATCTGGGACGTGCGGACGGAACTGGGCGAGGTTGGGCGCTAGGACGCGTTTGAGTTGTTCCTGCGCGGGCGCTAACCCTTAGGTTTCCTTGGCTTCCCGCGAAGTCTGGTGCGCGTGCAGCAGGGTCACGCCCGCCTGGTTGTGCAAGCGCTTCTCCAGATCCGCGAGCGCGTCGGCGACCATCTGGCGCCGGCTCGGGTGGTACGAGATCGCCACCGTCGACAGCTCAATGCGGTGGACGACCGGCAGATCCGCCGCGAGCTGCAGGAACGCAACTGCCTCAGAACAATCGACAAATCGGTCTTCCGGCTTCTTGGCCGTCGCCCGCAGGATGAATTCCCGCAAGTCATCGGGCAGATCCCGGACCTTGGCGCGCGGATCCGGCGTCGGCGCGACGAGATGCAAATCCAGAAGTTCTTCAATCGTCTCTGCGTCAAATGGCACGTCATGCGTCACCAATTCGTAGGCAAGAATGCCCAGCGAATAGAGATCCGACCGTCCATCGAGCTTGTTGCCGAGGATCTGCTCCGGCGACATGTAATACGGCGTGCCCATCAGCGTGTTGCCGCCATGCGCAGACGCCTCCGCCGACACCGCGATGCCGAAATCCAGCAGTTTGACACGCCGGTCGTCCGCGGTCAGGAACACGTTGGACGGCTTGATGTCGCGGTGCAGCAGCCCGCGCGCGTGCGAGTACGCCAGCGCCGACGCGATCTCGCGCAAAATACGCCGCACCGTGCCCCAATTCAGCTGCGTCTTGTTGCGGATCACGTCGTCCAGCGTCAGACCGGACAGCTTCTCCATGACGATGAAGTGCGTGCCGTACGCTTTCTCCGTGTCGTACACGCGCACGATATTCTCGTGGTCCAGCTTGGCAACCAGCTTGGCTTCTTCCTGGAATTGCCGAGCGAATTTCGGATGATACACCAGCGCGTGCGACAGCATCTTCAGCGCGACGTTGCGGCCCAGGCCGGGATGCAGCGCCTCGAACACCGTCGCGACGGCGCCCGCGCCCAGCCGACCGACGACCTGATACTTGCCAACATGCTGGATCGATTGCGATTCCAGCAGGCGATCGCCCACGGCCCGCGTCAGGAACGCCGCGATGTGCGGATTTTTCTGCACAAGCTCGTCAAACGCCGCCCGCGACACGCGCAGGCACCGCACGTCGCCCTCCGCCGTCACCGTGGCGTTGCGCGGCGTCGCGGTAATCAGCGCCATCTCGCCAAACAGCGCGGGCGCGTTCAGCAGCCGCTCAAAATGCGTGTCGGATTTCGCAACATCCACGCGCACTTGGCCCTGATCGAGCAGGTACATCGCGTCCGCCACTTCGCCCTGGCGCACGATCGAGTCACCTTGGACAAACTTGACCGGCTCCATGACCGCGCGCAATTCGTCGATCGCGACCGCCGTCATGGTGCGAAACACTTCCAAATCCGCCCAGTTGGGCCGGCCGAGCTCGTCCACACGCGTCTCGCGCAGCCGCTGTTGCGAGGAAGTGCGCTGGCGCGGCGCCATCGCCGGCGCGGGCATCATGCTCGGCATTCCGCTGATGTGCACGGGCGAGGCCGCCACCGGCGCGAACGGCGACTCGCGGTAGGACTGCGGCGGTGTGCCCGACGGCGGCATCGGCGGAATGAACGCGATCGGCCGGGTCTCCGGCGGCTTGTCATGCGCGGTTGTCTCGGCGAGGGTTTTGGGATCGGTCGACATGGCACCCCGGACGTGAGGCCCGCAGCGTAGCGCGCCCAGCGACGTGCCGCAAACCTTCGACGGCAAACGGCGAATCAACCAAGGCTTGCCAGCGCGCGCAGACCTGAGCATCCTGTGAGCAAGCACGGCGAGGATGCCGGCACGGATCACGGGAATGGCGCGACAAACCGATGCACTGCGATGGCCAGTTGCCGCGCTGAACGCCAAGCTGGTCCGGCTTCTGGTGGCGTCGCTGCTGCTGGTGACTGCGCTGCCGGCGCTCGCCGATGACGAAAGCGATTTTCGCGCCAAGCCGACGGCTGCCCTGGCGGAGAAGATCGCGCGCGCGGCGCTGGCCCGCGATCAGGTCGGCAAGGCGATGAACTGGACCGAGCGCGTGAGCCAGACACCCGGCGCGACGCTGGCGCAGCTGAACTGGGCGATCAAGATGCGCACGGACCTGCGCTGGCGGCTCAACGACGCGCACATCGCCGCGGTGCAGCTGCGCGTCAGCCCGGCGTCGGCGGACGTGATCATCGACGGCGTGCAAGTGCCCTTCCACACAGGGATGCACACGCTCTGGCTGCCCGAAGGCGTGCACCAGGCCGAGGTGATCGCGCTGGATCACGCGACGCAGACGCAGTCGATTGGTGCGCGGCTGGGTGAACGGGAAGTTTATGAAATCACGCTGGAATACTCCAAGCCGCCGGTGCTGCAGGTCCACATGATTCCGGACGGCGAAGTGTGGCTGAACGGCGCGCCGCTGGGGCCGTCTACCAAGGTGCGGTTCGTGGTTGGATCGGGCCGGCACCTGATCGAGCTGCGGGCACCCGGCTACCTGAGCTGGCAGCAGGAGATGACGCTGAAAACCGGTGACGTGAAATTCCTGGACGTGCAGCTCAAGCCCAACGTGCCGCCGCCGGACCCGGAGCTGGCGCACCGCGCGCATCAGGTGGACCGGCCGCTGCTGCCGTCGGAAGTGAGTCAGCAGCGCGACCGCGTGTTCAATCACATCGAGGTGAGCGGCTCGAAGCTGGACAAGTCAATGGGCACCCACGCGGCGGCGGACGCGGCGTCGCCGGAGAGCCAGCGCAAGGCGCGCGAGCAGGAAGTGGCCAAGAGCAAAGCCGCGCCCAAGCCGGATGAGCCGGTGGAAGTGGCCGGGAAGGCACGGGAAGCGGCGCCTGCCGAGCAGCCGCGGGTGACCGAGCGACCGCGCGAGGAGGCGCGAGCGGAGAAGCCGCGCGAAGTTGCGGAGCGCCCGGTGCAGCGTGTGCCGGACCGGATCGAGCCGGACACCGGCGTGACGGAGCCTGCCACGCCGTCGGGTCCGTGGTTCTCGCGCACGACCAAGGGCTGGCTCTACGGCGGCGCGGGACTTGCGGCGGTGGGCGCCGGGCTGGTGCTGGCCTACATGGGCACGCAGGATGCGGAAACCGCGAACCAGGAGCCGCGCGGCGCCAAGACCTATGCTGACGACTACAACGCCGCGGCGGGCAAGACGTACGTCGGCTACGCGGCGGCGGGCCTGGGCGTGGTCGGCGTGGGCGTCGGGTCGTACTACCTGTTTGGCAACGGCGGGTTGGGCCGCAAAGGCAAGGGCTGGGTCGTCACGACCTTGGGCGCACTGACGGCGGCGGCAGGCGGCTGGCTCGTCATGGACGCCGTCACGCTGGCGTCCAACACGGACGCGACCTTGACGCCCAGCAATCCGGAATACACGCGGCGCTTTGACCTCGCGGAGCGCAACCGCTGGATCGGGATCGGCGTCGCAGGTGCGGGCGCGGTGCTGGTGGGAACCGGCCTGGCGCTCGTGCTGTCGGCGCCGTCGTCCAGCGCGCAGCAGGAGCCGCTGCCGTCACCCGTTCAGCGGCCGGCGCTGGCGTGGCAGCTGCAGCCCTGGATCGGCGGAACGGCGACGGGCGCCAGTTTGGCGGTCGGCTGGTAGCTGCGCGTCCCGCTCGCGCCGAACCGCCCGCACGCTTTTGCCCGCCCACCGCAGCAATTCCCTTGACGCCGGCGGCGGCGATTGGGCATGCTGGTCCGCCTACCGGAGTTTCCATGTCCTTGATTTTGCCCCGCATTGCCTCTGCTGCACGGGCGCTCGTCGCGGCCTGTGCCTTGCTCGCTGCGTGCGGTGAATCGCCCAGCGCCCTGAACGCGACGGTTGTCGCCGATATCGCCGCTGACGTCGCCGGCCTTGCCGATACCGCCTCCACGACCACGGCCGACGCCGCCGGAACGGACGCAGCCGCCGCGGATGCCCGCCCGGACGTCGCGCCGGATGCCATCGAACCCGAGGATGCGCTGCCAGATGCCGCCGAACCGGATGCCGCGCTGCCAGATAGCGCGGAACTTGATGCCGCGCTGCCAGATGCCGCCGAACCGGATGCAGCGGCCGACGCGCCGGCGGATGCGACACCCGACGCGATCGCGGACGCGGTCGAGCCAGCCGACGCCGACGACGTGCCAGACGCGGCGCCGGGCCCGGATGCGGTCGATGCAGTCGACGTCGCGGCGCAGCCAACCTGCACGACCGACGGCGATTGTGCTGGAAAGACACCGTATTGCGACGCGAGCGGCGCGTGCGCGGCCTGCGTGTTCAACGCGCAGTGCCCCGGCGACGGCGCGTTTTGCAGCAACGGCACGTGCAGCGCCGCCGTGAACTGCGTCTCGGACAAGGAGTGCACGGCGCTTGGCGCGGTTTGCGACATCCCGGCTGGCGTCTGCCGCAACTGCCTGACCGCCGCCGATTGCAGCCAGGGCCAGTCGTGCAACGCCCACCAGTGCGTCGCCAGCACGCCATGCCTGAGCTCCAAGCAATGCCCGGGGGCACTGATCTGCGTGGCGGGCACCTGCGTCGTGTGCGGCGCGGATTCGGACTGCCTGACCGGACAATTCTGCAGCCAAAACATCTGCTTGCAAGACATCTGCCAGCCCGGCGCGCACTGCGAACTGAACGCCGTCGCGACCTGCCAGGCCAACGGCGGCGGCTGGACCTACGCGGACTGCGGCCTGACCGCGATTTGCCTGAACGCAGCGTGCGCGCCGGTTGTTTGCACGCCTGGCGCGGTCACCTGCCAAACCGGCAGCGTCGCCACGTGCAACGCCACCGGCACGCAAGTGTCGCTCAGCGCGTGCCCGGGCGGCCAAACCTGCGTCGGCAAGGGCTGCATCGCGGTAATCTGCGCGGCCGGCGATCTGAAATGCGACGCGTCCGGCGGCCTACTGACCTGCAGCGCGGACGGCACGCAATGGCTTGGCTCCACGTGCCAGTCCGGCTTCGCGTGCGCGGCGGGCGCATGCCAGCCGCAGATCTGCGTGCCCGGTGCCGCGACCTGCAGCGGCGACAAACTTCTGACGTGCACCAGCCTGGGCCTGTCCTGGAGCGTCGCCGCGACCTGCAGCGACACGGGCCAGGTCTGCCTGACCGACAAGTGCGTCAGCAGCGTGTGCACCGCCGGCCAGCTGCAATGCGCCGGGACCAGCCAGGCCAAATGCAACGCCGACGGCCTGGGCTGGACCACGACCAGCTGCGATGACAACAATGGCTGCACCAACGACACCTGCAACCCGGTCAGCGCCGCCTGCGCGCACACCGCCATCAGCTGCGACGACGGCAACAGCTGCACGACCGACAGCTGCAGCGGCACCTGCCAGCACCTGGCGCTCAGCGGCCCGGCGTGCGACGACGGCAACGCGTGCACGACCGGCGAGGTCTGCACCGGCGGCATCTGCGCGCCTCCGTCCGGCGCGACGGGCGTCTCGACGGTCGCCGGCAGCGGCACCGCGGGCAACGTCAACGGCCCCGGCTCCAGCGCCAGCTTTGGCCGGCCCTACGGTCTGACGCGCCTCGCCGACGGCAGCTTCGTCATCACCGAATATGACACCCACCGCTTGCGGCGCATCCAGGCGGACGGCACGGTCAGCGCGCTCGCGGGCACGGGCAGCGCGGGCGCGGCGGACGGCCTCGCCGCCAGCGCCACTTTTGACAACCCGACAAGCGTCGCCGCCGACGCCGCGGGCAACCTCTTCATCGCCGACCTCGCCAACAGCCGCATCCGCGAGCTCAGCGGCGGCAGCGTCAGCACGTTCGCCGGCGGCACCGCGGGCTTCAAGGATGACGTCGGCACCGCCGCGCAGTTCACCAACGTCCAGGACATCAAGTTCGACGCCGGTGAAGTCCTCTGGGCGGCCGATCGCGGCAACCACCGCGTCCGCCGCATCGCTGCCGACGGCACCGTCACGACCGCGGCCGGCACCGGCGTACCCGGCTACCTCGACGGCTCGGCGGCGCAGGCGCAATTCAACGAGCCGTGCCGCATCGCGCCCGCCGCGGACGGCAGCGTCTACATCGCCGACTGCAGCAACTACCGCATCCGCAAGCTCAGCGCCGACGGCACAACGGTCAGCACAGTCAGCGGCTCCGGCAGCGGCTTTTTGGACGGCGTCGGCAGCAGCGCCAAGTTCGGCTGGATCGGCGGGTTGGCGTGGCTCGGCGGCACGCTGATCGTCAGCGACAACGCGAACAACCGCATCCGCGCGGTCGCCGGCGACGGCAGCGTCAGCACCCTGGCCGGCAGCGGCGCGGCGGGGTACGTCGACGGCGTGCCCAGCTCCGCGGCATTCAGCGCGCAATGGAACGTCGCGCCCGACTGGAGCGGCGCCCTTTGGGTGGCCGACGGCGCCAACCAGCGCATCCGCAAGCTGTCTTTTGCCACCCTGCTCTGCAACGACGGCAACACGTGTACGACCGACGCGTGCGGCGCCCAGGGCTGCGTCTTTACGCCGGTGGGCAACGGCGCGGCCTGCAGCGACGGCAACGCCTGCACAAGCAACGACGCCTGCACCGCCGGCCAGTGCCAGCCCGGCAGCGCGGCGACGGTCTGCGACGACCAAAACCCGTGCACCATCGACTTCTGCAACCCATTGACCGGAAATTGTGTTTTCAACGCCACGAGCGGACCGTGCCAGGACAACAACCTCTGCACGACCGGTGAGCATTGCGTCAGCGGCGCGTGCATCGCGGACACGGCCACGCTCGTGACCTTCGCCGGCGCCGCGACGGCTGGCTTTGTCGACGGCGCACCCGCGGACGCACGCTTCAACGCGGCGTTCGGCCTCGCCTTGACCAAGAGCGGCGGCACGTACGTCAGCGACGCGGGCGGCAACCGCATCCGGCTGGTCAGCGCGAACGGCACCACGTCCACGGTCGCCGGGACCGGCATCGCGGGCTTTCTCGACGGCGCAGCCACCACCGCCCAGTTCAACAACCCGACGCGGATGGTCCTGAACGCCCAGGGCGACCTGCTCATCGCGGACGGCGTGAACAACCGCATCCGCAAGCTCAGCGGCACGACCGTCAGCACGGTCGCCGGCAGCGGCACCGCGGGCTTCTTGGACGGCGCCGGCAGCAGCGCGCAGTTCAACTCGCCGTTTGGCCTCGCGCTCCTCGGCAGCGGCGTCCTCTACGTAGCCGACTCCGGCAACCACCGCATCCGCACCGTCGCCGCGAACGGCACGGTCGGCACCTTGGCCGGCAGCAGCACCGCCGGCAACACCGACGGCAGCACCGCCAGCGCCACGTTCAACTCCCCGCGCGGCCTCTGTCAGGCCAGCAACGGCACGCTCTACGTCGTCGACACGCTGAACCACAACGTCCGGCGCATCCTCGGCGGCCAGGTCAGCACGCTCGCCGGTAGCGGCACCGCGGGCTCAGCCGACGGCACCGGCACCGCCGCGTCGTTCAACCAGCCGCGCGACTGCACCGTCGACCCTTCGGGCAACGTCTACGTCACCGACACGTTCAACAACCGGTTGCGCCGCATCACGCCCACCGGCGTGGTCAGCACCGTCGCCGGCAGCACCATCGGCAACGGCAGCTACTTGACCGGCACCGACGGCGCCGCGCTCACGTCCGTGCTCGCGTACCCGGCCGTGCCCGCGTGGGCGTCCGGCGGCGTCATCTGGATTGCCGACAACAACGCGATCCGCAAGTTCATCCCCGCCAACGTCGACTGCAGCGACGGCCTGCCCTGCACAACCGACGTCTGCAACGGCAGCACCGGCGCGTGCGTCAACGTCCCGACGCCCACCGGCGGCGCGTGCATCGACGGCAAGCTCTGCGTGCTGAACGAGACCTGCACCGGCGGCGTCTGCGGCGGCGGGACCGCCAACACTTGCGACGACGGCGACAAGTGCACCATCGACAGCTGCAGCGCGACCGCGGGCTGTCAGCACGTCAAGTCGACGACGCTGCCCGGCTGCTGCAACCCCAGCTTGTTCCAGACCGGCTTCGAGGGCGACAACGGCAACGGCATCGCGCTCACGCAGGCCGCCGGCACGACGATGGGCTGGGCCATCGGCACGTCGTCCAAGGCGCATACCGGCAGCGGCGCGATGTCCATCACCACGCTGAACAGCAACGGCACGGCCACCGCGACGCTGCCCAACCTGATGCTGCCCGCCGGCGCGTCGACGCTCTCCTTTTGGCTCTACTACGATGCGGTTCCGGACACCTGCGACTCCATCTTCACGTCACCCTGCGGCACCGCGACGTTTGAGCTGCTGGTCAACGGCGTGCAGGTCAGCGCGCAGTCCGTCGCCACCGGCGGCTGGATCCAGGTCACCGTCAGCAGTTCGCTGATCGGCGGCACGGCGCCCACCGTGCAGCTGGTCTTCGCCACGGCGGCTTCCACCAGCTTTTTCACCTACAACTACGCCAGCAGCGGCAGCGGCGTCTTTGTCGATGACATCCAGGTGACGTCGGCATGCCAATAAATCGGACAGCGCGATAAACCGTGCTACCCTGCAAAAGGGGGCGGGGAGGCGCGCGGAGGTTCCGGATGGCACGCACATTGGTCATGATTCTCGCCGGCGGCAAAGGCAGCCGCTTGGCGCCGTTGACGTCCCATCGCGCCAAGCCAGCGGCGCCCTTTGGCGGGCGTTATCGCATCATTGATTTCGCGCTCTCCAATTTCCTCAATTCCGGCTACACGCGCATCAAGATTTTGACGCAGTACATGTCGTCATCCTTGATTGAGCACCTGTCGCGCGCTTGGAATTTGTCCAATGCGCCCGGGCACTTTGTCGATCCCGTGCCTGCGCAGATGCGCCGCGGCGAGCACTGGTATGTCGGCACGGCGGACAGCGTCTTTCAGAATCTCAACCTGATTTCCGATGAAGCTTCCGAGAATGTCGCGATTTTCGGTGGGGATCACATCTACAAGATCGCCGTCGATCAGATGGAAAAGCACCACATGGACGTCCATGCGGACCTGACGGTGGCCGCCTATCCGGTGCCGCGCAGCGAGGCTTCCCAGTTTGGCGTCATTCAAATCGACAGCGAGGGCCGCATCATCGGCTTTCAGGAAAAACCGGACGAAGCCGATGCGATTGCGATCCCCGGCAAGCCCGACATGTGCCTCGTGTCGATGGGCAATTATTTCTTCAAGCGGCGAATTCTGGAAGATTTGCTGCACGATGACGCCGAAGATCCCGATTCCAGTCATGATTTCGGCAAGGATATTATCCCGAAAATGGTGCGCGACGGCTATCGCGTGTTCACCTACGATTTTTCGACCAACAAGGTGCCCGGCGAGGCGCCCGATGCGCAACCGTACTGGCGCGACGTCGGCTCGCTCGACAGCTATTTTGATGCCAACATGGACCTGCGTGCCGTGCTGCCGGCGTTCAACTTGTACAACCGCCAGTGGCCGATCCGCACGATGCAATATGACCTGCCGCCGGCGAAGTTCGTGCTGGCCGGCAAGCAGCGGGAATTCGGCCAAGTCGTGGATTCGCTTGTGTGCGAAGGCACGATCGTGTCCGGCGCGCAGCTTGTCAACGTCATCGCCGGCGTGGATTGCTACTTTCACCGCTTCGCGACGATTGAGAACAGCGTGATCGCCGGACGTTGCCGCATCGGCCGCCAGTCGCGCGTCCGCAATGTGCTGCTGGATCACAATGTGGTGATCGGCGATGGCTGCGTAATCGGTTTTGATGAGGTCGCGGACGCCAAACGCTTTCCCTTTCGCTCGCCAAAGGGCACGATCGTCCTGCCCAAAGGCACGTATGTGCCGCCGTCCGGGCCCATCGAGATTCCGCACGACATGGCGACCATGCTGCTGCAGGATCCGGCGGTCGCGGACGATTTCAAAGCGCGCGTAGGCACTTGGGTCTCGGTCCGCCGCCATAGCAATGATCCGGTCAGAAATGGTTCACAACGCTCGTAGCGCCTCTATACAGCCCTTGCGCGTGCTCTATGTCGCCGCCGAATGCACGCCTTGGTGCTCGACCGGCGGCTTGGGCGAAGTCACGCAGGCCTTGCCGCAAGCGCTGATGGCCGCAGGCGCCACCGTCGCCGTTTGCATCCCGCTGTACCGCGACGCCCGCCGCAAGATCGGCGAGCGCGGCGGCCGACTGCAAGACACCGGCGCCACCGCCAGCGTCTGGATGGGCGGGCATCGCCTGACCAGCCGTTGGTACCGCGTCATTCCCGCCGAGAGCGACGCCATCGCGTCCCGCGCGCCGACCTTCGCCTGCGATTGCCCGCAGCTTTTTGACCGCGACGGCCTCTACGGCCACGGCGACGACGACGCGCGCTTCTCGACTTTCTGCCGCGCCGCCTTGAGCTGCAGCGCGCAGCTGTTGGGCGGCAAGCCGCATGTCGTGCACGCCCACGATTGGCACACGGCGCTGCTGCCGCTGTACCTGGCGGGCGGCTACCGGCAGCTGTTGCCGCGCACGCGGTCGGTGTTGAGCATCCACAACCTGGCGTATCAGGGGCTGTTTCCGGCGAATTCGCTGCCGACCATCGGCGTGGGTCCGGAGTGGTTCCATGCCGACGCGCTTGAATTCTATGGCGCCGTGAATTGGATGAAAGGCGGCATCGCCGCTGCCGACGCGATTACGACCGTCAGCCCGCGCTACGCCGAGGAGATTCAGACCGCCGAGTTCGGCGAGCGCCTGGAAGGCGTCCTGCGCCGACACCGCGGCAAGCTCACCGGCATTCTGAACGGCATCGACATGGATCTGTGGAATCCCGCGACGGATCCGCTGCTGCCCTACCATTTTTCCCAGGACGATCTCGCCGGCAAGGCCGCGACCCGCCGGCACCTGCTGGAGCTTGCGCGCATGGACCCCGATGATCCGCACCCGGTTTTTGTCGGTGTGTCGCGGTTGGTCGCGCAAAAGGGCTTCGATCTCGTCGCCGAGCTGATTCCGTATCTCGCCAGCCGCAGCGTGCGCTTCATTTTGCTGGGCCGCGGCAGCGACGCGATGGAGTACCAGTTCCATGAGCTGGAGCGCTTCCACTGGCCGCACTTTCGCTTCCATCCGCACCACGACTTGACGCTGTCGCACGTGCTGTATGCCGCGGGTGACGCGGTGTTGATGCCCAGCCGCTGGGAGCCGTGCGGCCTGACCCAGCTCTACGCGATGCGCTACGGCACCGTGCCGATTGTGCGCGCCGTTGGCGGCCTGCGCGACACCGTTGTGCACGCCAGTCAGCACACGCTGGGCAATGGCACCGCCAACGGTTTTGCCTTTGAACACGACACAGTGGCGGGCCTGCAGTGGGCGATCGACCGCGCGCTGGATGTGTTTTACGACGCACCCGAGACGTGGCGCGCGATCCAGCACAACGGGATGCGCCGCGACTCGGCGTGGCGCGGTGCGGCGGAGCAATACCTGGGCGTGTACCGGCAGATCCTCGGCAGATAGCGCTGTTGAGCGACGCCGAACGCCTCCGCGCCGTCCAACGACGGCTGTGAAGCGATACCAAGCGGCTTCGGGTCGTCCAACAGCGGCTGTGAAGCGACGCCGAGCGGCTTCGGGTCGTCCAATAGCGGTTGTGAAGCGACGCCAAGCGGCTTTGGGTCGTCCAACGGCGGCTGTGAAGCGCCGCCGAACGGCTCCGCGTCGCTCCTTGGACGTTGAAGACCCAGTCCGAGCGGCGCGGTCAGCGCACGCAGCGCGCGCGCATCCCAGCTCGGCTTGGGTCGGGATGCGCCCATCGCTGAACCCGCCATTCGTCTCGGTTGTGCACGCTGTGAGCGCCGTCGACCAGTCCAGCGGGACAAGCTGCGGCTTGGCCCACATCAGGCCCGTGCGCTGATCGACATCGAACTTGGCGTACGCGCTGAAATCGCACGCCGGATGGCTGTCGGGGATGGGCGGCCACCACTGCGTGGACACACGCGCCCGCGGCGCAGAGATCCAGCGAGCAGGGATCGCTTTCGTTACAGGAAATTCCGGCGCAAGTTCCGGTCGCGGCTGCGGGCACACACGCGGGCACGAGGCCCGGACCGCCATCGGGCGGCGGGATATCGGCTGCGCCGTCCAGCGCATCGGCATCCGCGGCGGTATCCGCCAGCAGATCGGCCAGCGCAGCATCCGTCGGAGCTGCATCGGGGCCAGCATCCGCCAGCGCAGCATCCGCAGCGGCGACCGCGGCGTCCGGATCCGCGCCTGAAACCGGAATTCCGGGATCCACGCAGGCGGCACACGCGCACGCGCACAAGGCCAACGCGGCGCGCCGCAGGTGAGCTTGGGCCGTCGATGGCTTGCGCATGGAGTCACCCCCTGACGTCAGCAGCCGGGCATCACCGCTTGCCGGCAATCGCGCTCCCGGTCCGTCAAGCCGCGGCGGATCGCCATTGACCCAGCCCGCGGCCACGTGTAGCGTCACCGGCGCGCCACGTCGCGTGGCAACAGGCCTTCCCCATGCCGATCCTCCGCCCGCTCGCCCTCGTCCTTGTCCTGCTGACCGCCCTGCCCGCGCACGCCCAGACCGCCAAGACGCTGCTGCAGCAGGCGTCGCCCATCGTCGACACGCTCGCGGCGCGGCTGCAAAAGCTTGTCCGCGACGTGGAGGCGGCGGGGCCGGACATGCCCAAGGTGCGCGGGCTGACCGAAAAGAGCCGCCAGGACAATGAGCGGCTGGAGGGCCAGCTGGCGGACATCCGCAAGCAAATGACGCCGGAGGAGGCGGGCGAGCTGGACGTGTACACGCAGCTCAAGACCGGCAAGACGCCGGACAAGCTCAAGGTGGCGCTGGAGAAGGCCGCCAAGGAGGCTGCGGAGCTGGCGGCGAAGGTCGGTCCGGCGACTGTGGCGAAATACCGCGAGACGATTGGCCAGCTGACGGCGGAAGGCGTCGAGCATGTCAAGCACCTGCGCGACGCGGACGCGGGCAAGCGCGAGCCGGCGTGGAAGAATTTTGTCGCCTGGGACGCCAAACGCCACCAGCTTGTGCACGCCATCCGCAAGGATTCCAACGTGGTGGAGCCGGGGCCGCTGGCCGAGGAAGCGGAGACTGCGCTGCAGCCGCTGGCGATTCACGCGGCGCGGCTCTACCGGCTGGGCACGCAGCCGCCGTGCCCGGAGCTGCAAAAGGAGCTGGCGCTGGCCCCGGCGCGCGCCAAGCCGATCGCGGAGTTGGAGCCGCTGTTCCAGAAGGCGTCAAACGCGTCCCAGCTGCGGATGGCCCAAGCGGCGCTGGCGCAGGCCCAGGAGCAGGCGCTGGAGGTGACAAACGCCGAGCTGACGCAGGACGAGGCGGACGAAGTGCGCGACACCGTGCGCGAGGCGATGGCGCCGGCGCTCAAGCGGCTGGCGGAGCTGGCGGCGAAAGCGGCGACGAAGGGCAAAAAATAGTCACACGACGGGAGCGCGGCCCTTGCGCGCGTCGGCATCGCGGTAGAAATACCAGCTCGCCACGCTGCGCCACGGCCGCCAGGGCTCGGCAAGCGCCAGCGCGCGGTGCGGGAAGTCGGCTTTTTGCAAGCCGAAATGGTGCATGAACGCCTCGCGCACCGCCAAGTCGCCCAGCGGCAGGACGTCGGGCCGCCGCAGCGTGAACATCAGGAACATGTCCGCGGTCCACTGGCCGATGCCCGGCACGGCGACGAGCGCGCGCGCGACATCGGCGTCCGACATGCCATCCAGCGCCGCCAGGTCCAGCCGCCCGTCCACCACGAACGCCGCCAGCGCTTGAAGATACTTGGCCTTTTGCCCGGACAGCCCGGCGGACCGCAGCTGCTCGGGCGTCAGCGCGGCGATCGCCTCGGGCGTCGGCTGGGCATCCGGCAGCAGCGCATAGAGCCGCCGCTGGATCGTGTTGGCCGCCGCGCTCGACACCTGCTGCGAGAGGATGGCGCCGACGAGCGCGGCAAACCGGTCCTCGTGAAAGCGCATCGTGCATGGGCCAACGGCCGCGATCAGCGCCGCCCAGCGGGGGTCCAGCGCCGCCAAGTGCGCCTGCGCGGGCGCGTGCGGGTGCGGGGCCATCAATACGCCGTGCCGACAATCTTGGCGCCAAGTGCGGAGAACCGCAGGCCAATGCTGCTCGCGTCCTTGTTGCCGTCGCCATCGGTGTCGATATCCGCGACAAGCAGTTGCTGGACCATGATCAGCGCGTTGGCCTTGCCGCCGAACTGCGCGAAAACACTGTCGTCCATCGCGTTGACGATGTCGATGAACACCGGCGTCGGCACCGCGCCGCCCAGCGCGCCGGCCATGCCCTGCACCGCTTTGCCGTCCGCTGTGAACGTGATCTTCGCCTCGACCCGCGCGCCCTTGACGTACAGCGTCGCGTTCTTGGCGCCCAGCAGCGACGCGTCCATGGCAAAAAGCGTGTCCGCGCCGCCCGCGGTCAGTACGCCGTTGCTGACCATCGCGTCTTTGAACGAGAATTTCGGCAGGCAGCCCGCCGTGAACGCCGTTTGCATCGCGTCCCAATTGCAGACGTCCTTTTGTTGGTCGCAGTTGACGTTTTGGCTCGACATGTCCATGTTGGCATAATACAAATTGAGGGTGAACGGAATATTTTCGCCTTGGTATCCAGCCAGTTCTGCGACGAACGTGAATTGTCCGTTGTTGACGGAATCGATCAACGGCTGGTTCACGACCAAGGACAACACGGCCGCCGCGTTGTCGATGCCGGCGGAGCAATCCCCGTCCGGCGCGCACGTCGCGGGGTTGCCGTCGACGTCGATGCCGTCGCCCGGGTCGCCGCTTGTGCCAATTTGGAACTGGGTCAGCTTGCCGTCGTAATCGCTAAAGATTTTGCTGCAGTACGGGCACGACGCCGTCTTGACGCCGATGCATTGGCCGCCGGTGCACAAATCGGGGCTCGTGCAGTATTCGCCGTCATCGCAGCTCAGGGAGTTGATGGCGTGGATGCAGCCCTTGTCGGATTTGCAGAAATCGTCCGTGCAGATGTTCTTGTCGTCGCAGTTGGCCGGGTTGCCGCCCTGGCATTTCAGCGTCGCCGAGCAGCTGGAGCCGACGACGCACAGGTCGCCGGTCAAGCACGCGTCGCCGATGTTCAGGTTCTTGTGCGCGCAGCCGGTCGTCGGGTCGCAGCTGTCCGTTGTGCAGCCCTCGTTGTCGTCGCACGCCAGCGGGTCGGTGACCGCCTGGCAGCCGATCTTTGCCTTGCAGCTGTCCTTGGTGCACGGGTTTTTGTCGTCGCACACAAGCACGCCGGTGCCGGCGGTGCATTCGCTGGCCAAGCACACGTCGTTCACGGTGCACGGGTCGTTGTCATCGCACGCGCTGCCGTCGGCCGGGGCGTGCGTGCAGCCGTCCTTGGCGGTGCAGGCGTCCAGCGTGCACAGGTTGCTGTCGTCGCAGGCGAGCTTGGCGCCGCCGCACGTGCCGTCCTGCTTGCAGCTGTCGAATTGCGTGCACGGGTCGCCGTCGTCGCAGTTCAGCTTGATGTCCGGGCTCCAGACGCTGGACGAGACGCCCGGCTGGCAGCTGCGGCATGCGTCGGTTGGCGAGACGTCGCCCGCGCTCAGGCAGACGCCGCCAATCACGCAGCCCGCGGTCTTGTGCACACAGCCCTTGGCCTTGTCGCAGCTGTCGTCGGTGCAGGTGATGCCGTCCGCGCAGTCGATCGCGGTGCCCAAGCAGCTGCCGCCGGCGCATTTGTCGCTGGCCGTGCAGGGGTTGTTGTCGTCGCAGGTGGCGCCGCTGTTGGTCGCGCTGCACGCGACGGGGCCGGAGTCGGCGATGTCGCCTCCGGACCCGTCGCCGGTGGCGTCCGCGGCCGTGGCGCTGCCGTCGGCCTTGCTGGCCGTGCCACACGCACAACACAGCACGACGACAAGGAAAACCCAATGGATGACGAAAAACGGGCGGGTTCGCATGGCTGGCTCCGAGGCGTCGAGACACCGAGGATAGCGAACTTCGGCGCCCGCGGCGAGCGCGGAGCTAAGGCGCGTCGTCCGGCAGCGCAGCATAGGCTGCCGATTGCCGGTAGTCGTGAATCGCCTCGTCCAGCAAAATCCGCCCCACCGCCAGCAGCGGCAGCGCCAAGAGAATGCCCGTCAGCCCCGCCAGCTCGCCCATCGCGATGATGCCCAGCAGCACGACGACCGGCTTGAGCCCGACCTGGTTGCCGATCACCCGCGGCGTGATATACAGCAGGTCCGTGGCGTAAAAACCGCCAAAAAGCAGCGCCACGCCGCCGATTTGCCACGCGGAATGGTCGGTCAGCAGCGACAAAAGCAGGCATAGCGACGCGCCGGTCAGCACGCCGAGATACGGCACCAGATAGATCGCGCCGGCAATCGGCCCCATGACCCACGCGAACGGCGAGTCCAGCGCCAGCAGCCCGACGGTAAACGCGACGATCGCCGAGGTCATCAGCAGCAGTTCGCCGCGCAGGAAACCGGCGAGCGCGCGGTCGATGCGAAAGACGATGTGGTTGACGCGCGCGCTGTGGCGCCGCGGCACGAGCGAGGCGGCGGCGCGGACGATCTTCTCGTAGTCCTCCAGCAAGAAGAACGCCACGACCACGACAAGGACGATGTTGCCGATCGCCAGCAGCAGCCCGCGCGCGCTGGACAGGATCCAGCCGACCGCGGACTCCTCCGGCCCGACGAACTCCTTGGCCAGCGACTGCAGCACCTGACTGAGGCTCTGGTAAGGCACGAAATCGCTGAGTTTTCTGGCGAAATGCACCTCGAACCACGGGTCCATCTTCAGCACTTGATTGAACAGCAGCTGCGGCAGGTGCGAGCTGGCGTACTGCAGCTTCTGCGCCATCTGCGGCACGACGACGGCGAAAAACACCACGGCCAGCGAGACAAAAAGCAGCACGGGCACGGTTAGCGCCAAAAACGGCGGCACGTGCCAGCGGCGCAGGCGCACAACGACCGGATTGAGCGCGTACGCGACGAAAAAGCCAAAGAGGATCGGGGTTGTGACAATCGACAGGCGGACCAGCAGCCAGATCGTCAGCGCCAGCACGGCGCCGATGAGCGCGAACTTGAAAAACCGCGCTGGCCACGGCGACGCGGACGGCGGGGGCTGCACGATGTTGGGGTCATCTGGCACGAAACGCGAACCCTCCGAGCCTGAGGATAGCGGCGCGACCGGGGGAATGCTACTTTCTGCTGCGGCAGCGCGTGCGCGGCCTATACGCTCCGACCGAAGTACGAGGTGATCTGTTCTCGATCCGCTGCCTGCCACAAGGGGTGCACGCTTGCGGTCCCAGCCCGAAATGCATCCGGTCTGATCGACAGAATTGGGTATCCGACATGGGTCAGCATGTGGAGGAGTGACGATGGCGGCGTGGCTGACGGGGCTTGTGTGGCTGGCCCTGACGAACAACCCGGTGGCCCTGCAAAGCGCCGACCTCTCGTGGATTCCCCCGGCGACCGCGGGCATGCGTGCGCCCGCGTTGGCGCCCGAGGCGACTGACCGCCGGCTGCTGCGCAAGCCATGGTGCGATTTCGGGCGTCATGCCCAGCGCGTCGGCAAGCTGCAAGATGGCGTGGACGTGGTGTTTCGTCGCCCGTCGGCAGAGTCGCGGACCGCGCTGAATGAAGTGATCGAGAGCCTACAAAATCCCAACGATTACAAGGCAATCGCTGCGGCGGAGGCGCGTTTCACCCGGCTGGCGCAGACCGTCGACGGGCCAAGGCTGCTGCGGATTGCCCTGCAGGACGCCGATCCGCGCGTGGAGCTGATGGCGCTCAAGGCCTCGCGGCTGGTCATGGGGCGTCAGCCGCGCCTGGTGGCGTTTGCGACGCCATTTCTGGGCGCCGCCGATCCACAACTCGCGATTGCGGCTGTGGAAACGCACTTCGCGAGCGGCTGTAACACCGCGGCCCAATATGCGCTGGATGGCTTTCGCCACCCGGACGAGGGCGTGCAGCTGGCGACGCTGAAGAGCGTCTACGCGGCGACCCGGACCCACGAGGATCTGCGCCTGGCGGACCGGATCGGCGATCTCGTGGTTCAGGGCCACGGGACCCCGCGCGCCCGCATTATCGCGCTGCGGATCCTCGGGCGGCTGGGTCTGGAAGCGGCGTCGACCAACGTGGAAGCACTGCTGACTGACAAACAGGACGCCGTGGCCGCCGAAGCGCTGGCAACGTTGGCGATCTTGCAGCCGGGCGCCGCGGAAAAACGCTTGGGCAAGTGGTTGAAGGACAAGTCGGTTGTCAAGCGCGCCGGGGCGCTGCGGGCGTTCGCGCAGGTGTATGCGTCGCGCTTGGACCTGGCTGAGAAGGTGCTGCGGCCGCTGCTGGCCGATTCGACGCCGCTGCCGGACCCGCTGGGCGTCGGCGTCGGGCCGGGCAGGACGCTGGGCGAAGTGGCGCGCGCCGCGCTGGCTTACGTCGCAATGCAGTAGGGGCGCGCCAAGTACAACCCGATCAGGTCCCAGCCGTGTGTCGCCGGGCGTATCGCGCAGTGGGCGCACTTGGCGACCCAGCTGACACCAGGCGGGCTTGTAACAGCCATTGTGTCACAAGTCCTTACCAGAATTTCAGGATCAGCCGCCCGCCGCCCATCCACACGTCCGTCGCACGCGAATTGCGGCCCGGAATCAGGTCCTGGGTCAAATAGGCGCCGTACAGCTGCAGCGGCAGCCCCAAGCGCATCAGGCTCAAGTCGGCGCCAAAGCGCACCGTGCTCTTGTCGCCCGGCAGCCACAGCTTGTTGTGGTCCCAATCCCACATCGCCGACTGGGACGTCCACGTCGACTGGTTCACGTGCGCGTACTTCAGCGAAGCGGTCAGCGTCACAAGCGCCGGCCACTGCGCCGATTTCGCCGGGTCGTGCTGGTTCATCCAGGTCGACAGCGTCGGGCCAATCAGCGGCATCCCCTCGACAAGCACCGTGCCGCCAAACTGGTCGCCCGGATCGATGCTGTACGTCGGGCCAATGTACGGCGCAAACGTCATCAGCAGCGGCTCTTTTGACCCGGTCGGCGAAACGTACGTGTGCGGCAGGAACGCGGCGTAGTGCAGATCGATGCCGAAGTTCAGGCGCGTGAAATCATCCCACTTGAACGGCTTTTCCAGGGCAAAATGCAGCTCGATATCCCCGTAATTGTTCAGGTCCCACACGGTCGTGCCGGCCGCCACCAGGTTCTCCGGATCCGCCGGCGTGCCCGTCGGCAGCGCGAACTGGCCGCTGACCGCCGCCCGCAGGCCATTGTCGTCAAAGATCTTGAGTTTCGAGAGGTTGTAGCGCACGCCAATGACCATGTCCGCCGGTGTCCAGTTGTTGCCGGAGAAGTCCCCCGGCTTGTCCTGGCCCATGCTCTTGGCCCATTGCCAAAAATCCGACTCGCTGTACGGCCGCCCGAGGTTGTTCTGGTAATCACCCGGAATCCATCCCAAATTCGGCCGGATGGTCGTATGCACCACGGTTGGCATCGCGATGACCAGGGTCAGGTCATCGGTCACGCCGTACATCAGCTGCGGCACAAAAAGCTGATATTTTACATAGGGATTCGCGGTAATCGTCCCCTGCAGTCCGCCGCCCGGCTCGTAACGCTGCAGCCCGTCCATCAGCGGCCGCGCGGTGCGCGAGTCGTCGTACCGAATGGTCGTCGTCGTGTCGAAATACGCGGTATCAATGACGAAAGTGCCGGTCGGCAGCGTCGACGTGTTGTTGCCGGCGCGCGCCGGGAGCGCGACCAGGAGCGCGGAAAAGACGAGCCATCGCAAGGACTTCATGGCGCACTCGTCAAGTCAAAGGTGTCAAAGCTCGAGTCCGTCGCCGGCACCGTCCCCAGCGCGGCGTGCAGCAGCCCGAGGCCCGGTTCGATCACCACCGCCGTCATCGAGTCGTGCTGGTCGACAAGCACCGGCTCGCGCATCGTCGCAATGACGGTCGCAAGATCAAACTTGCCGTAATTCAAGGTGATTTGCTGCGCCAAGTTGGCCATCGCGCGGACCGAGGAGAAGTAGTACGAGCTCCAATCGCGCTGCGGCCGGAGGTTGAAAATGCCCAGGTCCATCGCGAAGTCATTGGCAAGCGGGCGGAAATGCGCGCCCATGCGGATGTCGTCCGGCTTTTGCGACGCCCAGGGCACGCCCCACTGGTCCACGCCCGCCGCGTCGCCGGGGTCCGGCGTCCAATTCGCGCGGCCCTGACCCGGATCCGCGATGACGCCGCCCATGCCCACATCGCGCCGGACTTCCACCGCGCGCAGCTTGCCGCCCTTGTCCGCGAACAGGAAATTCCAGCCAAAAGTCGGCGTCGTGTCGTACGCGAGCGCCGCCGCCTCGTCCGCGTCGTGCGCTTGGGTCAGGATGTCGCGCAGCAAAAAGCCGATCGGCTCGCCGCTGGACACAAGCTGGGCGTCGAAAAAATTGGTCAGGAACTCGCCGACGAGCGGATTGTTCAGCGTATCCGAATGGTTACAGCCATACGCCACGCCCTCGCTGTTCAGCCCGGCGAAGCCGTAGGCAATGCCGACCCAGCCGACAAACGCGTAGCTCGGCCCGGTGTCCGGATGGTGAATCTGCACGACGGTGTGCTTGTGCGACGTGCCGGCGTCCAACAGCGAAAAGTGATGCGCCAAGCGGACTTGGCCATCCGGCGTCGCGCTCTTGCGCAGCGCAAAGCTGATCGACGGCGGCTGGCTGGTCCCGTCCGAAATGCCCATGTTCGGCACAAGATGCGGCGGCTGGCCAAAACCCTTGGTGCTCAACGTGAACTGCTCCGTGCGCATCCGGTGTTCGTGGGACGGCGGCGGCTCGGTCGAGATCTTCGTGTCGCCCGCCTGCACCTGGATCGTCACGATCGGCTGGGTCCACGGCGCAGCGGGCGTCAGCGTCACGTCCGTGTCATGGATCAGCGGCTGGCCCGTCGCGTCCGTCGGCGTGACAATCTGCAGCTCCGGCGAGGCCTGCGTGTACACGTCGCCGTCCACGAGGATGCGCACGGACAGCGGATCGACCATCGCGTCGTCGTCGTGCATCCGGATGCGCACTTTGGCCGCCTGCGGCACCTCGACCCACATCGCGTAAGGCAGCGATTCGTAAGCGGCAATCAGCGACTCGCCCGGCTCATCGGTCGTGCCATCGCCGTTGTTGTCCACGCCATCGCCCACCAAGCTCGCGCCCAGCCATTCGACCTCGGTCACCCGCGGCGCCCCCGCCTGCTGCAGAAAATACGTGATGCCGCGCGCCGCCAGCGTCGTGTCGACAAAAGTGTTCAGCACCAGGATGTCCTGGTAGTCCATGTGCGCGCCGTCGGCGATGCCTTTCATTTCATCGATGTAGGCCTGCGGAATCGACGCCTCCAACGCCTTGGCCGACTGCTGCAGCAGCAGCACGGAGAACTGGCCATTGCCGTATTCCGGATGCAGCGTCGCGTCGTACGTGTGCAAATACGCTGCGATATCTGGCTGGTTGCGGTTCAGGTACGGAATCAGCGAGGTGGTCAGCAGCGTCGTGTAAAACGACTTGATGAGACTCTCCATCTGCTGGCCGTGCTGAAACCCGCGATCGTATGGCTTGCCGGTCAGGTGCAGGACCTGGTAGCGCGGCGGCGGCTGGGCGGCGCACGCAGTCAGAGCGAGAACGACAACCAGCAGGGTGAAAGCGTGTTTCTGCATCGCCGGCATCGTGCCCGGAACGTGGCTGGCTTGCAAGCGCGCGCTGGCACAAGATCCCGGCCCGCGACTGTCCTCAGCGCAGCGTTGGTGCTATACGAAACAGCGAGAAGGAGGCCCGATGACTCAGCCGAACAGCTACCAACTCGTGCAGGCGAGCCACGCCGAGATGGCGCAGCGCTGGCGCCATCACCACAGCGCGTGGGGCAGCGGTATGCCGCTGGAGCTCTACCTGCGCCGCGAGGAGACGCTGAACGATGGCGAACTGTGCCGCAACCACATGCGGATGTGGCTGCTGAAGAACGATTCTGAAGAGATCCTGGCGAGTTGCGAAACTTACGCGGCGCGCATCTGGTACGGCGAGGCGGAAGGCGACCTGAACGGCCTGAAGCTGGAGACCGTGGCGTCGGTCCTGGTGGAACCGCGTTTGCGGATGCAGGGTTACGCGGGCGAGCTGCTGCGTGAGCTGGCCGAACGGCTGCGCTACGAAGAGGTCGCGGCGGCAGCGCTGTACTCGGACGTCGGGCCGGGGCTCTACCGGCGCGCGGGGTATTTTTTGCATCCGGCGCGCGAGTCGATCCGCACGGTGGCGGGCGAGCCGTGGCCGGACGCGGCCGACGAGATCACGCTGGCGGAAGTCGCTGATTTGCTGAAAGAAGAACCCCGTCATGTTCACGCGCGTTTGGCGATGACGTCCGTGCCGGCGATCCTGGAAGTGCCGACGGCGGAGCGCGTGGCGTGGTTCAACGTGCGCAGCCACTACCGGGCGTGGGCGCGCGGCCAGCAGACGCCGGTGGTCGTGGGCGCGCGCGGGCCCGATGGCGGCTACATGCTGTGGACGGCCGATGCGCCGGATGCGGTGCTGCACGCGCTGCTGTGGCGGCCGCGCAGCCCGGAGGACGCGGCGATCCTGGCGCAGGCGGCGATGGCGCAGGCTATCGATCAGGAGCTGCAGCGCGTCGTGTGGTGGGATGGCGATCGCGACACGGGCCTGGACCCGTACCGCGCGCCGGAACTACAGCCGCCTGGCACGCTGCCGCGCACGCGCGAGTCGTCCCTGCCGATGCTCACCTGGCTGGATCCGGCGCGGCCGATGCCGCTGGTCTGGGGCGGAATTGAGCGCCTGGGCTGGTGTTAGCCGCGCAGCTTGCGCCGCCGCCGAAGCAGGAGGCCCACGCACGCCAGCACCGCCGCGCACGCGCCCGCCGATCCCGCAGCGCCCGCGGAGCAGCCTGACGCCTTGCCGCTGCTGGCATCTGAAGCGCCGCCGTTGCCGCTGCCGACGACCGCCGCCAGCACATAGCAGCCGCCGATGTTGGCATTGACCGCCGCGCAGCCCATGCCGGTGCCGCACTGCGCGTCGCTGGGGTCGCACGGGGTCTGGCAACGGGCGGCGCCGCTGGCGGTGATGTCGGGCGCGCAAAAGAGCGAGGCGCAGTCGGCGTCGCTCGTGCATGGTTGGTAGTTGGCGCTGCCGCCCGCGGCGTGGCAGATGCCGGCCTTGCTGTCGGCTGCCGTCCGCTCGCAGCTCAAGCCCGGGGTGCAAGTGCCCGGGTTGGCCGTCACGTCGCATGCGCCGCCCTCGGCCGTTGTGCCCACAACCGGGTCGGGCTGCTTGCCGCCGACGCATTTCCCGCCGGTGCACGTGCCGCCCGCGCACTCGCTGGTAGCCGCGCACGCGCCGCCCGCGGGCACGCATGCGAGCTTGGCGCCGGCAAAGCACAAGCCACCAGCGGTCGTGTTCAGGCACGCGAAGCCGCACGGGCAGGTCGTCGCGTCGCCGACGGTGCAGACCTGTGTGCAGGTTTGCGCGCTGGGCCCGGCGACGCACAGGCCGCTGCCGCAGCTGCCGGAGCTGTCGCAGGTCGCGCCGAGCTGTTTCTTGTCGGCGGTCGCGGGAATGCAGGCCATGGACCCGTCCGCCTGGGTCGCGCAGACGTCCGTGCCGCTGCAATCGCTGGCGCTGGCGCACGGCAATCGGCACCAGCTTTGCGCGTCGGTGGCGTTCAGCTTGACGCAGTTCGCGCCGGCTGCGCACGCCGCAGTGGACGTGCACTGCGCGCCGACCGCCAGCTTGCCGCCGGTGCCGGGAACGCACGCGGAATAGCCGCCGGACTGCGCCGTGCAGCCCTGGCCGCTGGGACAATCGACGGCGTTGACGCACTTGGCGCGGCAGAAGCCGGCGACGCACGCCCCCGATTGGCAGGCCGCCGAGTCGGTGCACGCCGCGCCGTTCGCGCTCAACCCGCTGCCCGGGACGCAGACGCCCTTGCCAACCGTGCCGGTAGACTGGCAGCTCTCGGACGCGCTACATTGCGTCGGGCTGGCGATGGTGCACGGCACGCGGCAGACGCTTTGGAAGCACAGCGCGGTTGTGCAATCGGTGCTGACGGCGCACGGGTCGCCGGCGTTGGCGGTCGGTCCGGTGGTGCCGCCGCTGGACGGGACGCACGCGCCCTGGCCGTTGCCGTTCTGATAGCCGATACAGGTAAAGCCCGCGCCGCAGGTGGACGCCGCCGTCTGGCAGGTCTGGCTGCAGTAGGACGTGGTGTTGACGGCCTGGCAAAACAGCGGCGACGCGCAGTCCGAGTCGAGGCTGCAGACCGTGCCGAGCTTGCCGCCCGTCGGCGTCGTGGTCGTCGCCGTCCACGAACAGGTCGACGTGCCGGTGTCGCAGCTCATCTTCGCCGCGTAATATTCCTGGCCGCTGCTGTCGGTGCCGTTGATGTACGGGCAATCGGCGTCGGAGGCGCAGGTGTATGGCGTCTTGGGATTCAAAAAGCAAATGATCTTCTCGTCATCGGCCGAAAGCGTCGCGGTGGCGCCGTTGGGATCGACCTCGGGCGCCATGGTCGGTGGGTCGGTCTGCGAATAGTTCAGCACGTGCTGCGCGCCAAAAAAGTGGCCCTCCTCGTGAATCGCCACGCTCAGGATGTGCATTTTGGTCTTGGCCGTCGGCGTCGGTGTCTGGCTCCATGGCCCCGCGTCAGCGAAATTGGCCACCCAGTTGTAGTAATAACCGTTGAACGCGATGTCCGCTTCGTAGATTTTGCCCGAGGTCGGATCGAACGACGGCGAGGTCACGCCCAGCACATACGCGCCAAAAGTCCAGGCGTTCGTGGTGATGTAGACCAGCTCATTGCGGCTGTTTGTGGAGCCGACCGGCGTCACGTTCAAGTTTTTGGCGCTGGGGCAATCGGCGTCCGAGCTGCAGCTGACGCCTTTGTCGTACGTGCACGCGCCGCCGTTGCAGTGGTGGTTCAGCGCGAACAGCAGGTTGCCGCACGCGACCGCCATCCAGCCCTGAAAACCGAGCTGCAACTGCGTCGCCGTCACCGCCGGCGTCGTGCCCGGCGCGCCCGCGGGGTGAATGTAGTAACCCACGCTGGTCTCGGTCCAGTGCAAAAAGCTGTGCGAGCCCGGCTGCGGCACGCCCACCGAAAACGCCTGAAGCGTCGTCGGCAGCAGAAGACATGTCAATAGAATCAGGGACTTGATAAACGTCCGCATGGGCGTCGTCTCCACTGGGTGCGCGCGGTGGCGCCTGCACTACTTGACGCGCTGAACCGGAATCGGCGCCACAGCCGGCGGCGGCGCGGTCTTTTGCGCGGCCAGGACGTCCGCCTTGAAGTCCGCGAGCGCCTTGGCCGTTTGGGTCGGCGGCGCGATCGGCGCCACGGCGCCAGTCTGTTGATTTTGCGCAAGAAAGTGCACGTCCGCCAGCTGCCGCACCACTGTCTTTCGGCCCGCCTTGTCGGTCTGTACCTGCCACTTGCCCTGCGGCCCGCCGCACACGGTATAGCCCTGCGCGGTCTTTTCCAGCGCGACCACAACCTCCTCGCCCACCGCGAACTGCGGCATTCCCGGCACCGTCACCATCAGGCCGTCCGTGCGCAGCCCACCCGGATGCGCCCACGTCAAGCGCTTGCCCACGCGCGCGGGGCTCACTTTCAGCACCGCGTCGCCCTTCCAGACATCATTGATTTCCAAGGTAAATTCCGTCCAGACACCTTGGCCGGCGGCACGGCGATCGCGGTTTTGCACCGCGACAATCTTGCCGTGCAGCACGAGCTCGGACGTCTGCACCAGCTGCGGTAGGTCCACCGCGAGCACGGTCATCGCCTGGACGGGCGCAGCGTGCGAAACGGCCACCAGCGTCAGCAGGCCGGCGAAAACGAAGCGAAAAAAGCGGGACATGGCGGCATCCACTGGGCGCGATGGCGCGCACGTCCCAACGATAGCCGAATCCGCGGCGGATTCAACCGCTCATCGGTCCGCGGCCGCCGCCGCCAAGGCAAACGCGGCGTCCGTCGCGCCCTGGAGCGCCACCTGCGGATCGCGCAGGGCGAGCACCGGGACCTCGCGCATCAGCGGCTCGTAGCGGCCCTTGGCATGAAACGCTTGCAAAAACAATGGCTCCTGCAAAATCGGCCACAGATGCGCGGTCAGGCCGCCGGCCAGATAGACGCCGCCCATCGCCCAGGTCGTCAGCGCCAGATTCCCCGCCTGCGCGCCCAGCAGCCGCACCAGCCAGCGCACGGCCCGCCCGCAGGTCGGACACGCGCCCGACAGGCCATGCGCGCCGATCGCCGCCGCAGGATCGCCCCCGATCTGCCCTGCCGCACACGTTGGCGCGCCCAACCGCTCCGTCAGACAGCGCCAGATCAGCTGCAGCCCAGGGCCCGACACAACGCGCTCCCAGGAGACGTGCTGCCAGTGCGCCCGCGCGAGCTGCCACAGCGCGAGGTCCGCATCGTCGGCCGGCGCGAAATCGACGTGGCCGCCCTCGGTTGCCTGCACCTGCGCGCGGCCGTTGGCGTACCACACGATCGCCTGGCCCAGTCCCGTCCCCGGCGCGATCACCACGCGCGGTCCCGGCCGCGGTTGCCCTGTTTGCAGCACCGTGAGCGCGTCCGGCGGCAGCGCCAGCGCGCCGAGCGCCGTCGCCGCCAAATCGTTCAGCAGCTGCACCGGCACGCCCAGCGCGGTCTGGAGATCGGTTTGGGTCACCCGCGGCCAGGGCAGGTTCGTCGTCTGCGCCGCGCCGTCGATCACCGGCGCCGCGATGCCCAACGCCACCGCGGCCAGCGCGTCCCCGGGCTGCAGGAACCGCTGGAGCAGCGCGGGCAGGCTGACGAAATCGCGGCTTGGCAGCGTAGCTTCACGCAGGACCACATGCGCCCGCGCATCGCCGCGCGCCAGCCGCAGCCGCCCGTTGGTCCCACCGATGTCCCCCGCAAGCACAAGCATCCGCGCCAGAATAGCGACGAAAGTGCCGAACACGCAACCGATCACGCGCGTCGCGCTCGACTTTTCACCGGGCCGCGCGCATCCTGTTTGGCGCCCGAGCGGACGCGGCCGACCGTCCGGCATCCTCCTCCCGGAACGGAGCTCCGTCGGCTGACCGACAGTTCCCATCGAAATCCCATGAACTTCACCGATCCCCACAGCCTGCTGACCGGCGCGAACCTCGACTTTGGCGAGGAGCTCTACGCCCGGTTTCAGCAGGATCCGCGCAGTGTTCCCGACGATTGGCGCACGCTTTTCACATTGCTGGACAACGAGCCGCCAGAGGCGCCGCTGCCGCAGGCGGGCGAGGCGCAGCCGACAACCGGGCTCAGCGTCGCGGCGCGCCAGGAAGCCGTGGACCTGCTGATCCGCGTGTACCGCGTGCGCGGCCACGTCATCGCGCGTTTGGACCCGCTGCAGACCGAGCAGCTGACGCACCCGGAGCTGGAGCTCGCGGCTTTTGGCCTGTCGGAAGCGGATCTGGACACCACGTTTTCGGCGCGGACCATGCGCGGTGCGCCGGCGCTGACGCTGCGGCAGATCGTGGCGTCACTGCGGACGACGTATTGTGGCGCGATTGGCGTGCAATACATGCATATTGACGACCCGGATGTGAAGGATTGGCTGCAGACGCGCATGGAAACATCTCAAAATCACTGCGATTTGACGCGAGACGAGCAGCTGCGAATCTTCACCAAACTGGTTGACGCCGAGACGTTCGAGAATTTCCTGCAGAAAAAATACGTCGGCGCCAAGCGGTTTTCGCTTGAAGGCGGCGAGTCGCTGATTCCGCTGCTGGACTTGGCGCTGGAATCGGCGATCGACCACAACATCGACGAGGCGGTCATCGGCATGGCCCACCGCGGTCGGCTGAACGTGCTCGCGAACATTATGGGCAAGAACCCGCAGCAGATCTTCCGCGAGTTTGACGACGCCGATGCGGACCAGAACATCGGCCGCGGCGACGTAAAATACCACAAAGGTTACGCGGGGTTGCGCAAAGGCCGCGGCGGTCGTTCCCTCAAGCTGCAGCTGTGCTTCAATCCATCGCACCTGGAATTCGTCGGCCCGGTGGCGACCGGCCGCGTGCGCGCGCGCCAGGACCGCCTGGGCGACGTGAAGCACGCGCGGGTCATGGGCATCGTCATCCACGGCGACGCGGCTTTTGCCGGCCAGGGCGTCGTTCAGGAAATGCTCAACATGTCGCAATTACACGGCTATCGTGTCGGCGGCACGCTCCACATCGTCGTCAACAACCAGATCGGCTTTACCACGCCGCCGGAGTCTTCGCGGTCGTCGCACTACGCGACCGACGTCGCCAAGATGCTGCAGGTGCCGATCTTCCACGTGAACGGCGAGCATCCCGAAGGTGTCGCGCAAGTCGTGAAATTGGCGATGGATTTTCGCGAGAAATTCCAGCGCGACGTCGTCATCGACATGTACTGCTATCGCCGCCACGGCCACAACGAAGGCGACGACCCGACGTTCACGCAACCACTGATGTACAAAGCGATTCGCGCCCGCAAGTCGGTGGTGGAGGGCTATCTGGACGCGCTGTTGGCGCTCGGCGGCATGAACCGCGACGAGGCGCGCGAGATCGGCTTTCGCAGCCAGCAGCGGCTGGAGGAAGCGCTGTCGCTGGCGAGGACGGACAAGGCGCCGGACGAGACCGACAACTCGGATTCGCCGTGGCACAAGTACGTTGGCGGCGCGGATCGCGACGTGCCGGAAGCGGTCACGGCGCTGTCGGTCAAGCGGCTGGCGGACATCATCGAGGCGCAGTGCAAGCTGCCGACCGGGTTTACGCCGCACCCGAAGATCGACAAGTTGCTGCAAACGCGGCGGGAAATGGCGCAGGGCCGCAAGGCGCTGGACTGGGGCGGCGGCGAGCTGGCGGCGTTTGGCTCGCTTGTGGCGGAAGGCCGGCCGGTGCGGCTGTCGGGCCAGGACTCCCAGCGCGGGACTTTTAGCCATCGCCACGCGGTGTTGCACGACTACGAGACCGGCGCGGAGTTTGTGCCGCTGCACAATCTGGCGACCGATGCGCGGCGCGTGGGCATCTGGGATTCCTCGCTGTCCGAGGCTGGCGTGCTGGGCTTTGACTACGGCTATTCGCTGGACATGCCCGACGGATTGACGATTTGGGAAGCGCAGTTCGGCGATTTTTCCAACTGCGCGCAGGTCATCATCGACCAGTTCATCAGCTCGTGCGAGGACAAGTGGAACCGGCTTTCCGGCGTCACGATGCTGCTGCCGCACGGTTTTGAGGGCCAGGGCCCGGAGCACAGCTCGGCGCGCTTGGAGCGATTCCTGAACAATGCCGCGGAGGACAACTACCAGGTTGTGAACCTGACGACCCCGGCGCAGCTGTTCCACTGCCTGCGCCGTCAGGTGCTGCGGCGGATCCGCAAGCCGCTGGTCATCATGTCGCCCAAGTCGCTGCTGCGGCATCCCGAGGCGGTGTCGACGCTGGACGATCTCGCGACCGGCAGCTTCCAACGCGTCATCGGCGATCCGACGGTGGATCCCAAGTCCGCGAAACGCGTGCTGATTTGCACCGGCAAGGTCTATTACGACCTGCTGGCAGCGCGGCGGGCGCGCAACGCGACGGACGTCGCCATCCTCCGGCTGGAGCAGCTGTACCCGCTGAGCGACGTGGAGCTGCAGGCGGCGCTCAAGCCATTTGCCGCGTCGATTCCGGTGTTTTGGGTGCAGGAGGAGCCGCGCAACATGGGCGCGTGGGTGTTTCTGCGCATGCGGCTGGGCAAAAAGCTGTTTGGAACGTGGACCTTGCACGGCGTCACACGGCCAGAGAGCGCGAGTCCGGCGACGGGCTCCCACGGCGCGCACAAGCTCGAGCAGGACCGGCTGATGGAAGACGCGTTTGCGCTGGAAAGCGCCGCGGATTGGTGAGAAGTCCAGGATTTCTGGCAGTTTTTCGTGCAGGAAGGGCAATTCATGGCAGTCAACATCAAAGTGCCGACGGTGGGCGAATCGATCACGGAAGTGGTGATTGGCGAGTGGCTCAAGGCGCCCGGCACGTGGGTTGCGCAAGACGAGAGCGTCGTGTCGCTGGAGACGGACAAGGTCAACGTGGAGGTGCCGGCGCCGGTCGCGGGCATCCTGGGCCAGCCGTTGAAGCAAAAAGGCGAGACGGCTGCGATCGGCGATATCCTCGCAACAATTGAGGAAAGCGCGCAGCCCACGGCCGCAGCTCCCGTGGCAGCGCCGGTGCCGCCAACCGCATCAGTGCCTGCGGCGGAGACCATCGTCATGCCGGCCGCGCGGCGGGTGCTCGCGGAAGCGGGCGTGGATGCACTGCTGGCGCGCGCGACCGGTCCGGGCGGCCGCGTGCTGAAGGAAGATGCCCAAAAGGCCGTCAAGCTCTCGGAAGGCAAGGAGATTCCGCTCGTTTACGCCGCGCCGCCGACGCCCGCGCTGCCCGCTGCCGCCAAGTCTGCGCCACCGCTTGCCGTAGCGCCGCCCGCGCCTGGCGATCGCCCGGTCGAGATCGTGCCGATGACGCCGCTGCGGCGTCGCGTGGCGGAGCGCCTGGTCCAGGCCCAGCACACCGCGGCAATCCTGACGACTTTCAATGAGGTCGACATGACGGCCATCCAGGAGCTGCGCAAGAAGCACCAGGAGTCGTTCGTCGCCAAACACGGCATCAAGCTCGGCTTCATGAGCTTCTTCATCAAGGCCTCGGTCGCCGCGCTGAAGGAATTTCCCGGCGTAAACGCGCAGTTGCGCGGCACTGACATCGTGTACCAGCGATTCTACGACATCGGCGTCGCAGTCGGCGGCGGCAAGGGCCTTGTCGTGCCGATCCTGCGCGATGTCGACAAGCTCGGTCTGGCACAAATCGAGAAGAGTCTCGCGGACTTCGGCGCGCGCGCCAAGGCTGGCACGCTCAAGCTGGAAGAGCTGACCGGCGGCACCTTTTCGATCTCGAACGGCGGCGTGTACGGCTCCATGATGTCGACGCCGATCCTGAATCCGCCGCAGTCGGCGATTTTGGGCATGCACAACATCATCGAGCGGCCGATTGGCCTGAATGGTCAAGTGGTTCTGCGGCCGATGATGTACCTCGCGTTGAGCTACGACCACCGGCTGATTGACGGCCGCGAGGCGGTGAGCTTCCTTGTCAGCCTCAAGCGCACGTTGGAGGCGCCCGAGCGCCTGCTTCTGGATATCTAGAAGCACAAAGGGCCGTTGCACCGCGGCGTGGCACCAGAGGTGCTCGCTCGCGCGCCAGTCCGAAATGCAACAGGTCTGAGGCGCATTTTCTCAACACAAAAGGAAAGCAAGATGGCGGAGTTACAGACGTTCGACGTGATCTTCATCGGCGGCGGACCTGCCGGCTATACCGGGGCGATTCGCGCGGCACAGCTGGGCCAAACCGTGGCCTGCGTGGAGCTGGAGCCGCGGCTGGGCGGCACGTGCCTGCGTGTCGGCTGTATCCCGTCCAAGGCGCTCCTGGAGTCGAGCGACAAGTTTGCTGAGACCAAGAATGCGCTGAAAAAACATGGGATTGTTGTAGAAAACGTCACGTTGGACCTCGCGGCGATGCAAAAGCGCAAGGAGACCATCGTCACGCAGCTGACCGGCGGCATCGCGGGGCTGTTCAAGAAGAACAAAATCACGCGGTTGCTGGGCCAGGGTCGGCTGGATGGCGCGCAGCGCGTGGTCGTCAAGGCGGCGGACGGGACGGAGACGGCGATCACCGGCAAGCACATTGTCCTGGCGACGGGCTCGGTCGTGACGCCGCTGGCCGGCGTGGAGTTGGACGGCGACCGGATCGGCACGTCGACCGAGGCGCTGGCGTGGGCGGAGGTGCCGGAGCACCTGGTGGTCATCGGCGGCGGCGTGATCGGCCTGGAGCTGGGCAGCGTCTGGCTGCGCCTGGGCGCGAAAGTCACGGTGCTGGAGTACGCGGACCGCATCCTGGCGGGCACGGACCTGGAGGTCGCGAACGCGGCGCAAAAGCTGTTCAAGCGCCAGGGCATGGACTTCAAGCTGGGCGTGCGCGTCACGGGCGCCAAACGCGACGGCAAGGACATCGCGGTGACGGTTGCCGGGGCCGAGCCCATTCGCTGCAGCCACGTGCTGTTGGCCGTCGGTCGCAAGCCGAACACTCAGGGTCTGGCCTTGGAATCGCTTGGAATTACAACGGATTCGCGCGGACAAATTCCGGTGGACGACCACTTCCGGACCACGGCGCCGGGTATCTACGCCGTCGGCGACGTCATCCACGGTCCGATGCTGGCCCACAAGGCTGAGGAAGACGCGGTGGCGTGCATCGAGCAAATCGTCCATGGTTACGGGCATGTGGATTACAATCTGGTGCCAGGCGTCGTGTACACGGAGCCCGAGATCGCGACCGTGGGCAAGAGCGAGGAAGACCTGAAGGCAGCGCAAGTCAGCTACCGCAAAGGCAGTTTCCCGTTTGCCGCAAACGGCCGGGCGATCGCGCTGGGCCACACTGACGGCTTCGTGAAGATCCTGGCCGACGCGCAGACCGATCGCGTGCTCGGGTGCGCGATCATCGGCCCGCGCGCCGGGGATCTGATCGCGGAAGTGGCCGCCGCGATGGCATTTGGCGCGTCGAGCGAGGACATTGCGCGAACCTGCCACGCCCATCCGACGCTGGCGGAAGTCGTGAAGGAAGCGGCGCTGGCGGTCGATGGCCGCGCGGTGAACATCTGAGAATCAGGCTTGCGGTCCGATGCCAAATCGGGCCGGTCCGCGCGCGTCGTCCCACGCGCGCTTGGCAGCGAGCCCGCTGTGCGCGATGATGCCGGCGCGAGGTCGCTGTGAAAACTTGGCTCATCTTGGGAATCTGGTTGGCGGGCTGCAGCGGCGGACAGGTCGCACCCGACCCCGAAACGCCCGCCGGCATGCAAACGCTGTGCGACCTGGGCGACGGACCATCGTGCGCGCGCCTCGGCTTGAAGCTCTACCGCGGCGACGGCGTGCCGACCGACCTCTCGCGCGCAGCGGAACTGCTCGAGCGCGGCTGCTCCAGCGGCCAAGTCTACGCGTGCGGCGAGCTGGGCAACATGATCCGCCACGGCGAAGGCACCAAGAAGGACACGAGCCGCGCGGCGGTCCTCCTGAAGGGCGCCTGCACATCTGGCCACATGCCCAGCTGCACGCGCGCGGGCATCTTGCTGGAAACCGGCGACGGCGTGCCTGTCGACCAAGTAAAAGCCGCGCAATTCTACCAATTTGCCTGCAACGACGGCGACATGCGGGCGTGCAGCAACCTGGCCGGGCTGTTCTCGGAAGGCAAAGCCATCGCGCATGACGACCGCCGCGCCGCGCAGCTGTGGACCCAGGCCTGCGACATGAACTACGGCCCAGCGTGCGCGTCGCTCGGCAGCATCTACGAGCGCGGGGTCGGCGTGGAGCAATCCGACACCAAAGCCGCCGCCGCGTATAACAAATCGTGCGAGACGCTGGGCACGGGCTCAGGCTGCTTTCTGCTGGGCCTCGCGGCCGATCGCGGCATGGGCGCCCAGCCGGACCACCAGCGCGCGCTGCAGTTTTTCGAACGCGCCTGTGAAAAGAGTCACGCAATTGGCTGTCATTACGCGGCTTTGGCTTACGAACAGGGACGTGGCACCAGCACTAATGACGCCAAATCGCTTGGTTTGTATGAAAAATCTTGTGATTTGGGCCACGCACCGGCCTGCCAGCACGCCGCAGAAGTCTATGCGGCCGGCAAGGCGACGCCGTTCGCCAACAGCTGGCATCTGTTGGACAAAGCTTGCACGGCCAAGGCCTGGATCGCGTGTGTCAAGCTGGGGACGGCGCTGCACGCGGGCGATCGCGACCTTCCCGCCGATCCAGCTCGCGGTCAGGCTCTGCTGGAAAAAGCGTGCGACGCGGGCGAGAAGCTCGGCTGCGCTGGCGCAAACCCCAAGCCGTAGCTGCAAACGCCCTTGACGCGAAGCACGCGGCGGTCAACAGTCGCGACTGAGCGGCCTTGCGCCCCGCGCCCATGGGTACCCGCGGCGCACGGCCGAGCCCAGCCCCTGCCGAAAATGCGCCGTCTGAGGTGAGATGCCCGCGTCCGCTGAGAATCGCTACTGCCCGCGCTGTGGCCTCGCCACGCTGGACGCGCACTGTCCGCGCGACGGGACGGCGACCATCGCGCGGACGACGATCGACCTGAACGCCATGCAGTTTCGTCCTGGCGACGTGCTGGCGTCGCGCTACCGCATCGTCAAGCTGCTGGGGCGTGGCGGCTATGGCGCTGTATTTGCGGCAGAACATACCGGGACTGGCCAGCCGGTGGCGCTCAAGCTCCTGGCGTCGGATCCCGGCCAGGGCGGCGATGAGAACCAGCGGCGATTCTTTCGCGAGGCGGCGATCACCGCGCAGCTGCGGCATCCGAATACCGTGCGCGTCCACGATTTTGGCCAGGCGGAGAACGGCGCCCTGTTCATGGCGCTGGAGCTCATCGACGGGCCGACGCTGGCGCAAAAACAGCGTGAATTCAGCGGTCGCGGCAAAGCAATGCCGGAGGTGGCGGCGATCGACATGGCGATTGCCGTGCTGCGGTCCTTGGGTGAGGCGCACAACGCGCAGCTTGTGCACCGCGACTTGAAGCCGGCAAACATCATGTACGCGGCGGTGCCGGGCGAAGAACCGGTCGTCAAAGTGCTGGATTTCGGCATCGTGCGGGCGCGCGACTCGTCGCTGACGGCAAGCGGGACGGCGCTCGGCACGCCGGAATACATGAGCCCGGAGCAATGCAGCGGTGAGCCGATGGATGGTCGTAGTGACTTGTATTCATTGGGTATTATTCTGTTCGAGTGCGTGACGGGGCGACTGCCGTTTGTCGATGAGAATCCGCTGCGGGTGATGATGATGCAGCTGTCGTCGCCGCCGCCGGACGTGAAGCTGTTTGCGCGAACGCCGGTTTCCGATGGCTTTGTCGACATCGTCATGAGTGTGCTGGCCAAGAACCCCAACGAGCGTTTTGCCGACGCGCGCGAAATGCGGGCGGCGCTGGAGGCGGCGCGGCCGACGTCGGTGTCGCTGGCGCACGCCGGGCCTGCGTCGGAGTTGGTGCAGACCTCAGCGGCCAAGCGGCCGGCGAGCGATGCGATCCAGCCGGGGACGCCGGCGACGGGCGCGGGCACGACCGTGCGGGCGCGGGACGCGGGGTCGGCGACGCAAGCCCATGCCGTGGCACCGACGGCCGCACGGACGACGGCTCAAGCGTCGCGGGTGCCCGCGTGGTTCGCCAGCCGGGAGTTGCGGATCGCCGCGGCGGGTGCGGGTGGCGTGCTGCTGCTCCTCGGGATTTTTGCCGGTGGGTATTTCTTCGACGTCCACAAGGACGCGCCGCCGCCAAGCCCGCCGGCGGATTCCGCGACGGATGTGGCCGAGGAGGCGCTGGAGCCCGTGGCGGCGCCGCCCAAACAGCGATTTGTGCCCGCGCCGGGCGGCAAGTCCGTCCGCGACGCCACGACCCGGCTGACCTGGCAGCGCGACGTCCCCGCGCAGGCACAGACGCAAGCGCAGGCGAACCACTACTGCGGCGCGCTGGCTCTGGACGGTCGCGGCTGGCGTTTGCCGAAGAAAGACGAGCTGTTAGGGCTCGCTGAGGCGATCAGTGCCGAAGCCTTTCCCGACGCGCCCACCGCCTGGTTCTGGACCGACTCGCCCTACCAAGGCTCGGCCACAAACGCCTACGGCGTCGATTTCGACAGCAGCCGCGCCGGCCCTTACGACGTCACGACGCTGGGCCGCGTGCGCTGCGTGCGCTAGGCAATCGTCTGTAACTACAGCGTAAAAAACGGGTCCCAGATGTCCAGGTACTGCGCCGCGTCGCCCAGCTTCATCGCGCGCAGCGCCCCCGGCGGCTCGTCGACGACAATCTCCCCGGCCATCGCTTGCAGGCACGCCAGCACGCCGTCGTGCAGCGCCGTCAGCTGGTAGCCGCCCTCCAGCACGAACACGATGCGACCGCCACACAGCAAATCCGCGGCGTTGCACAGGTGGCCGGCGATGCGCGCAAAGCCAGCCGTCGTGACATCCATTGCGCCCAGCGGATCGGTGCTCGCGATGTCGAAGCCTGCGGAAACAAGGATGAGTTCGGGGTGAAAGCGCTCCAGGATCCGCGCGATCAAGCCGCCGTAGATCGCGTTGTACTCGACGTCGCCGTGGCCCGCGCTGAGCGGAATGTTGACGTTGCGGCCGCGGCCCAGGCCTTCGCCGATCTCGGTTGCCGCGCCGGAACCCGGATACAGCGGCCACTGGTGGGTCGAGATGTAGAGCACGGCCGGATCGCGCCAGAATGCCGCCTGTGTGCCGTTGCCGTGGTGGACGTCAAAGTCGACGATCGCCACGCGCCGCAGCCCCAGCGCCTGCTGCGCGTGCCGGGCGGCGATCGCCACGTTGTTCAGCAGGCAAAACCCCATCGCCCGGTCCGGCTCGGCGTGGTGACCGGGCGGCCGAACCGCCGCGAAGGCCCGTTGGACCGGCGACCGAAGCACCGATTCGGTCGCCGCCAGCACACAGCCCGCCCCCCGAATCGCCGCGCGCACGGAATCCGGCGAGGCAACGGTATCCGCGTCCAGGCGCACGTGCTGGCCAGAAATCGCGTGTAAATACGCGAGGTAATCGGCCGTGTGCACGCGCGTGATCTCGGCATCGGTCGCATCGCGCGGCACGAGCGACTGCAGCGCCAGCGCATCCACGGCCGGCGAGTGCACGAGCTGCATCAGCGTTTGGAGCCGCTGCGGGCTCTCCGGATGGTCGGGGCCGGGCTTGTGCTCCAGACAGAGCGCATCGTGGATGAAGGAAATCGGGCGCATCGCCACCTCCGCACGCAAAGTAGGTCAGCCGCCGCGCCCGCGCCAGATGCGGACGCCCCTTCCCGTCCGCCTGGCAGTTGCCGTCGGGCTGTTGCCGCGCCGGGCGGTCTCAGGCAACCTCGCGCTATCGGGCCATCGCCCAGGTTCAGCCGCCGTGACGTCACCGTTTGAGACAGCCTTGCCGCGCGTCACGCTCATCGCCGCGTTCGATCGCCCGTACGAACATGCGGTTGCGGCGGCGCGCACGTGCTATTCCGGCGGCGGCATCGTCAGCGCGGATCAAGTCAGCGGCGTCGGCCAGAGCGCCGAAAAACAGGCCATGCGCGCCGAGCAGCGCGATCGCATCGCGCACTCCACGTTCAAGGCCGGCCACCACACGATCTTGCAGCACGGCCACGTCAGCTTCGGTCTGGACGCCGTATCGCGGCATTTTGTCTGGTCTTTTCTGCACAGCCACCCGTTCTACAACAGCGAGCAGGTCAGCCAGCGCTACGTGGAGGTCAAGCCCGATCGCGTGACCGTGCCCGCCCTGCCCGCGCCCGCGGCGGCGATCTACCGGGCGTGCGTGGACCGCCAGATGCGCGACTACCGCGCGCTGATCGCGCTGCTGGAGCCCGTGGCCGCGGCGGAGTACGGCCAGGTTTTTCCGGCGCGCGGCAAGAATCCGGAGCGGTGGCAGGGCGCGATTCACAAGCGGGCACAGGAGGTTGCGCGCTACGTCCTGCCGGTGGCGACGCACACGTACCTGGTTCACACGATCAGCGTGCTGACGCTCTTGCGCTACCGGCGGCTGTGCCAGGAGCCGGACACGCCGACGGAAGCGCGGCTCGTGGTAGACGAGATGTGCCGGCTGCTGTTTGAGCGCGACCCGCTGCTGGAGCAGCTCGCGGTCGAGCCCCTGGAGCTGACGCAGGCGACGCCGTGGCTCAAGTCCCCGACGGATCTGCGGGCGCACCAGCGCTTTGTCGCTGAATTTGAAGCGGATCTGGCCGGCAAGACCGCCGCGCTCGTGGATCGTTTTGGCCACAACGAGCGGCGCGTGGCGGACGCCGTGCGCGAGGTTCTGGGCTTGCCGCGCGACGCGCTGCCGGACGCGGACGCGATCGCGCGCGCGCTGGACCCGGCGCAGAACCCGCTGCTGGGCGAGGCGATGAACACGACGGTGCACCAGAAGCTCGGGCGGTCGCTGCATGCGGCGCACTACGCGTTCAAGAAAAAGCTGTCGCACGCGGCGGACAGCCAGGACCAGCGGCACCGCCTGACGCCGGCGTCGCGGCCGACGGTGCACGCTTACCTGACGCCAGAGCCGGACTTCGTGACCCCGCGCCTTGTGCTGCATGCGGGCGGCGAGGCGCTGGAGCGCTATCAGGCGTCGATGGCCGCGACGTGGCGGGCGATCGGCCAGCTGCGCGACTTGGATATGGCGGCGGAGTGGCAGGCGTATCTGCTGCCAAACGCGGTGACGATCCGCTTCACGGAGACCATGGATCTCGCGGCGTTGCGCCACAAGCACGCGATGCGGCTGTGCTGGAATGCCCAGGAGGAAATTTGGCAAGCCAGCGTGGACGAGGCCGACGCGATCGCCGCCGTGGAACCGCACATCGCGCAATTTTTGCTGCCGCCGTGCGGAATTCGCCACCGCGCCGGGCTGCGGCCGTATTGTCCGGAGGGCGATCGCTACTGCGGCACGCCGGTTTGGCAGCTGGAGCGGTCGGCGTGGCAGCGCGTGCTGTGACGGAATGCGCGAAGGCGCCGCGGGATTGAATCGGGACGGCCGCCGATGCGTCCAACAGCCGTGGCAATCCTGCTGCGGGTTGGGCACACTGCGTGGCCCCGGATGCGGGTGAAACGGTGGCAGCCGACGCGGCGGCCCGAAGCAGGACGGATGGACTTGGGCCAAAAGCGCGAAAACCAGTGGCAGCGGCGGCACTTTCTGAGCCTGCTCGGCGCGGTGCCGCTGCTGGCGTCGCGATCGGCGCTGGCCAAGACTCTGGACGCGAGCCACGCCCAGACCGGTGGCGTCGATGTCCTGGCGGCCGCGGATTTGCAAGCTGGCATGAAAGGTTATGGCCTGACGGTCGTTCGCGGCACCAAGGTCGAGCGGTTCGACATCGAGGTCATCGGCGTGCTGCAAACCGCGATGCCGCAACAGGATCTCATCCTGATTCGCTGCGCCGGACTCGGGCTGGAGCACAGCGGCGTGGTCGCGGGCATGTCCGGGTCGCCGATCTTCGTGCAGCATCCGCAGCTGGGCGAGCGGCTGATCGGCGCGCTGTCCTACGGTTTTCCGTTCAACAAGGATCCGGTGGCGGGCGTGACGTCGATCCTCGACATGCTGCCGGAGCTGGATCGCAAGCTCGGGCCGGTGCCGGTGAACCAGCACATCGCGCAGCTGGAGGCGCCGCCAGTCAGCGTGCCTGGCCAGGGCGAAATGCTGCCGGTGGCCCTGCCGCTGACGGTCGCGGGCGTGCATCCGGACGTGCTGGCGGCGATGCGGCCGCAATGGGCGGCGCTGGGCTTTCCGCACCTGAATGCGGCGGCGGGAACGGGCGGTGCGGCAACGGGCAAGGCACCGGCCAAGCTGGAGGCCGGCGGCTCGATCTCGGTCATCCTGGCGCGCGGCGACATCTCGATGGCGGCGATCGGCACGGTGACGTGGGTGCGCGGCGATCGCTTCATCGCTTTTGGCCATCCATTCAAGGGCTTGGGTCAGCTGCATCTGCCCGTCGGCTCGGCGGACGTGCAGTGGATCCTCGCGTCGGAGCAGTCGTCGTTCAAGATGGCGAACGCGTTTGGCGACGTCGGCGTGCTGGATCAGGACCGCCAGACGGCGATCGCCGGGCGCATCGGGCCCAAGGCGGCGATGGTGCCGATCGACGTCGCGCTGACCAACCGCGATCGCCAGCAGACGACGCAGTGGCACGTGGAAGCCACGGATCAGCCGTCGTTTTTCCCGCTCGTCGTCGGCATGGCGCTGGGCACCGCGGTGCGCGTGTCGGAGCCGATCGCCGAGAACGCCGCGGTGACGATGACGGTGCGGTTTGACCTCCCGGGCGGTCACGCGCCGGTCGAATTCAGCGAGACGATGACCGGGCTGCAGGGCTCGGCGTCGCTTCAGGACGTGGCGAGCCTGGCGCAAAATGCCGCGAAGGCCATCGTTTTCAATGGCTTTGAGCGGCTGCGGGTCGAACGCGTGGCGGCGACGCTGACGCTGGCGGATGACCGCAACATCGCGTTTTTGGACAGCGCGCGGACGCAGTCGGAGGAAGTGGATGCCGAGACGCCGGTCGTCATCCACGTGACGCTGCAGCTGGCGAATGTCGGGGCGCAGCAGGTGACGCTGACCCTGCCGCCGCTGCCGCGGGATCTGATCGGCCAGAGCGTAACCGTGCAAATTGGCTCGGAAAAATCGATGGCGCCGGAACTGCCGGAGCCGGCGAACATCCACGACTACCTGAACGCGCTGCGGCGGCAGATCCCGCGCAACCGGCTGGCGGCGGTGCTGAACCTGCCCGAGCCGACCGTGCTTCTGCGCGGCGTGCGGCTGACGGCGCTGCCCGTGGGCGTGCGCGATGAGCTGGCGGGGCACACGGCGACGTACCACGCGGGCAAGGAGACGCTGCGCGCGCACGTCGACACGCCGTGGACGCTGAACGGCACGCTGTCGCTGAAGCTGCACGTGCGCCAAAATCCTTGATTTTATGACGATTTTTCGGAGCCCCGAATGACCTTGCGCACCCTGATGATCCCGCTCGCTGGCCTGCTCCTGGCGACGACCGCGCACGCGAGCCAGCCGAGCCTGTGGCAGTTTGCCGATGACGCCGATTTTCGCCGCGGCAACCTGGACGGCCTCGCGCTGCACCCGACGCTCGGGCTGACGGCAGCGCCCAAGCTGACAAGGCGCGAGATTGACGCAGAATTCATCCACTGCTGGCTGCGCGATGGACCGCGGCTGTGGCTGGGAACGGGCCTGAACGGCAAGCTGTTCCGCATTGAAAACGGCATCTTGAGTGAGGTTGCGCATGTCGACGCGCCGCTCATCGCGTCGTTGGCGAGCGATGGCCGCGGCGGCGTGTACGCCGGGCTGGTCGGGACCGGCGAGATCGTGCACATCGATCCCAACGGCAAGAAAGAGACGTTTGTCAAGTTGACAGATGTCCAGCATGTCTGGGCGCTGCACGTGCGCGGCCAGGTGCTGTACGCGGGAACGGGTCCGGGCGGCAAGATCTTTGCCGTCGATCTGCTGACCAAGACCGCGAAAGTATACGCGGAAACAACCGCGGACCACGTGCTGGCGCTGCTGTGGGATGGCGAGGCGCTGCTGGCGGGCACATCCGATCCGCCGCTGCTGCTGCGGATCGACGGCGAGAAGTCGGTGCGCGCGCTGGCGTCGTTCCCGGGCGTGGAGGTGCGCAGCCTGGCGCGGAACGGCAAAACGGTGTACGCGGTTGTGAACGGCGGGCAGACGGCGGTGCCGCTGGCGACGCTGAAGCCGACGCCGGATCGGCCGGGAACGGGCACCGCGGCGAAGGCGCCGGGCGCGAACAAGTCGACCAAGGACGCGGCGGCCAAGGGCAAAGGCGCAGTGTGGAAGCGGACGCCGGATGGCATCGTGTCGCGCGTGCTGATTTCGCCCGAGGGGATGCTGAGCGAGGTCGCGATCGTGGGCAAGCAGGTCGTGGCGGGGGCGGCGCGCGGCGGGCGCGTGGTGCTGGGCGACGAACTGGGTGATGTGCAAAGCCTTTTTGACGTCAAGGAAGAAGAGATCCTCGGGGTGGAAGTCGGCGCCAAGGGCGTGCAAACGCTGTTCACTGGCAAGTCGGCGGCGGTCTACCTGGTGGGCGAACAGCCCGCCGAGGCGATGTTCACGACCGACGTGCTCCAGGAGACCGGCTCGGCGCAGTGGGGGCGGATCGACGCGCTGGGCGACGGCGTGCTGGAAGTCGAGACGCGCTCAGGCTTTTCTGAGCTGCCCAACGACACCTGGAGCCCTTGGCAGCCGCTTCGCGCGCTGGACGGTCAGAGCGGCCAGTGCCAGAGCCCGCCGGCCATCGCGCTGCAGGTGCGCGTCAAGCTGGCGAGCCCGGGCGCCCGCCTGCAGGAGCTGAAGATCTTTCGCCAGGTAGCCAACCGTGCGCCGGTATTGACGAAAATCGATTGCACGCTCAACAAGGCCAAGGGCACCGTCAGCCTGGCGTGGACCGCGGAAGACGTCGACAACGACACGCTGGGCTTTGTGGTGCAGTACCGCCCGCGCGGCGGCAGCCAGTGGCTGATGCTGCACGACCGGTTGTACGACAAGAAGACGATGGAGCTGAGCCCGACCGACATGCCCGACGGCTGGTATGAATTGCGCGTGGAGGCGACTGATTTGCCGAGCAACGGCCCGCGGAACGCCAAGGCGGTGGCGCGGATTTCCAAGCCGTTCGTCGTCGATCGCGGGCGCCCGGAAGTGACGGCGGAGGTCAAGGGCCGCACGGTGCACGGCGTCGCGACGGACGCAATTTCCCGCATCACCCGCGTGGATATCTCCGTGGACGGCGAGCCGGCGCTGCTGGCGGCGGCGGTGGACGGGGTCTATGACCAGCTGTCGGAGGCGTTTGAGCTGGAGCTGCCCGAGAGCGCCGCGAAGGGCAGCCACACGCTGCTGTTGCAAGTGACTGACGATGCAGGGAATACCGGCGCGCTGCGCCTGCCGGTGGGCCCCTGAAGGACCAACGAGGGACGACCATGCTGCGACGGATTGGGGGCCATTCGACAACGACGTTTCTGGGTTTTGCGCTGGCGCTGACCGCGTGCAAGCCGGCACCACCACCCGCGTCTCAGCCGCCACCGTCACCGGTCCACGCGCAGGCGGCAGACTTGCCGGCCGCGGTGACGCCCGTCAACTTGCCCGCGCCCGCAACGGTTGCTGTGGCCCGCGCCGTCCTGCCGCCGGTGAAGCCGCTGCACGTGTCGGTGGACATCCGCAGCGGCCCCAAGATGGCACAGGAGTTGCCGTCGGTCGGCGAGCCCGCGTCGTTTCGCGTGACGCTGCGCGACGCGGAAGGCCAGTTCGTCAGCCAGCTGGACCCGCTGCTTGGCGGCAAGCTGCTGCTGGTGGTGGCACGCGCAGATCTGGGCTGGACGGTCGTGCTGCGCGCCGACGAGCTCTCGGACAAGAATCGCGGAACGCATGAATTTCGGACAGTTTTTCCACTTTCCGGCATCTACCGGATGTGGCTGACTTACAGCTACGGCGGCCAGACGTTCACCGAGGAGGTGGCGTTTTCGGTCACGGGCCACACCTCTCCGAGCCACGAGTTGCCGGAATCGGAGCTGGCGTGGAGCGGGGAGCGCGGGCTGGCCGCACGCCTGAAAGTCGAGCCGCAGACCCCGATGACCTGCCAGCCTTTTCTGCTGGCGACGGCTTGGACGCGCAAGGAGAAGCCGCTGCGGATGACCGCTGAGCCCGATGCGCCGACGACCTGGTACGTGGCCATTGAGGGCGGCTTGGGCGAGATCGCGACGAGCACGGCCGAGCCGCAGGCGGCCGATCCGCCCGCGGGCGCGACGGAATCGATGGCGCAAAAGCTCGGCGGCGATCTCGGCACGGCGGCGACGCTGCAGGTTTCACGGCCTGGCCGATACCGCGTGCTCGCGGTCGCGACGCCGCCGGGCGCAAAGGCCGGCCTGAAGGACGCGACGGTCGTAGCGTCGTTCGCGATCACGGTCCACGGCGAGCTGCACACCGGCGGGTGCAGCAAATAAGCACGCCGACCGATGTTCGAGATCAGCCGCATCCGACTCGCGGCGTCGCACCGGAAGTGCACGCGCGCGATCCGAGTCTGACCTGCAACGGGTCTGGACAACGCAGTTTGCTGGCGGACATGCGGTCAGGATGGCTGGCCGGCAAAAGCCCACGCGCTCAGACCTTTTGGTCATCGCAGGGTTGCCAAACCTGGGATTCGCGATTAGACTTCCAGCCCCGCCGCTGAGGCGCGTCTTTTTTTGCCCCGAACCGCTACGGACTGCACGATGAACACGAAGAACCTTGCTGATCGCAATCTGGCCAAGTCGCTCAAGCGCGCGGGCCGCGCCCGCCTCAAGCTGTTGGAAAACGGCCTGACGACCGAGCAGCGCAAGGCGCTCCGCCGCGCTCGCAAAGAAAAGACCATTGGTTTGAAGACGTTCCTGGCCAAGGCCAAATAGTTTGCCAAGCGATCCCGATGCGACTTCGCGGCGTTCCACGATGGGTTTGCCGATCGACTTCTGGTTCGATTTTTCTTGCCCCTACGCCTATCTCGCGTCGACGCAGCGCCACAAGCTGGCCCGCGACGCACAGTCGATCGTGACGCCGCAGCCGTTTCTGCTCGGCGGCGTGTTTCGCGCGTTGGGCCAGGCGCAAAACCTCGGGACCACGCTGTCGCCGCCCAAAGCGCGGCACAACCGGCTGGATGTGATCCGCTGGGCGGCGTGGTTTGACGTGCCGCTGGCGACCCCGCTGCGCCATCCGAACCGGCCAGTCGAGGCCCTGCGCGCGCTCCTGGCGACGCCGACGGCGCACTGGGACGCGGTCATCGACGGCTTCTTTGCGCTCTATTGGGTGCACGCGCGCGACATCAGCGATCCGTCCGTGCTGCGGGCTTGCCTGCTGGAGCTGAACCTCGACGCGGACGCCATTTTGCAGCGCGCGCAGTCCGACGCGGTCAAGGACGAGCTCCGCGCGCGCACGGATCGCGCGCTTGCGGCGGGCGTGTTCGGCGCGCCGGCTTTTGTCGTCAACGGCCAGCTCTTTTGGGGCCAGGATCGCCTGCCCTTCGTCGTCCGAGCGGCCCAGGGCTGGCTGCCCGAGCAAGGCCGCGAAGATTTCGCCTTTTGAACCGGAGCCGCCATGAAACGCGTTGAATACTTTTACGATGTCTCCTCGCCGTACGCCTACCTCGCCAGCGATGAGATCGGCAAGCTCGCAGCGGCGCATGGCGCGGAAGTCATCTGGCGGCCGTTCTTTCTCGGCGGGCTGTTCAAGCAGCTGCAGGCGGAAATTGTGCCCTTCACGTCGGGCTCGCCGCAAAAGCGCGACATTCTGAAAAAAGACATGTTTCGCTGGGCCGAGGTGCGCGGGCTGCCGTTCAACTGGCCGACGACGTTTCCGATGATGACGATTCGGCCGATGCGCGTGCTGGTCCAGCTGGACGGCGAGATGCAAGTTGCCGTCGCGCGCCACCTGTTTCGCGCCTACTGGGCGCACGACGAGAACATCGGCGATCCGCTGGTGCTGCACCAACTGCTGGAATCCCAAGGACTTGACGCGGACGTGCTGCTGGCGGGCTGCGAGCGACCGGAGGTCAAGCAAAAGCTGCTGGACGCGACGAACGAGGCGCTGGCGCGGGGCGCTTGCGGCGCGCCGACGTTTTTTGTCGGCCACCACCTGGTCTGGGGCCAGGATCGCCTGGATTTCGTCGGTCGGCTGCTGGACGGCTGGCAGCCCAAGCACGGCTAAGCGCGCGAATCGGCTGACCCACGCCGCGGCTGCGGGGCTAATTCAGCGCCATCGGATCCACCAGCGCAAACGCGGCGATCTCGACCTGGAACGCCTCGCCTTGCTCGTCCAGCATCTGGTACGCGCCGGCCATCGTGCCCACCGGCGTGTCGAGCGGGCACCCGCTGACGTACTGGAAGCCTTCCGACGGCCGCAGCACCGGCTGCTGGCCAATGACGCCCGGCCCGCGCACGAGCTCCTCGTGGCCGTCCGCATTGGTGATTCGCCACTCCCGCGAGATCAGCTGGACCGTGCGGTCGCTTCGGTTCAAGATCGTGATTTGATACAGGAAAAACCAACGACCTTCCGCCGGAGCAGAGTGTTCCGCGGCAAAGCTCGAGATGACGTCGACGCGAATTCCGTGGGTCGTAGCGCTGGACTCGGGCATCGAACCGCCTCAGGCCTGGCGGCAATCGGCCGGCTCACGGAGTCTGCGCAGCGGCGGGCTTCTTGGCAACTGCCGGGGCCGTTTTCGCTGCAGCCACAGCAGGTTTGGCAGTCACGGTCGGCTTGGCGGCTGCCTTGACCGGCGCCTTGACGACGGGCTTGGCCGCAGCGGCGGGTGCCTTCGCGGGCCCTGCGACGGCCTTGGCCGCGGGCTTCGGCGCCGCGGCGGCCTTGGCACCGGCCACCGCTGGTTTCGCCGGGGCGGGCTTGGCCAGCGCCGGCTTGACCGGGACGGCCGCCTTGGGCGCAGCGACAGCACCCGTGGAAGCCGGGACTTTGGGCGCGGCGACCTTGGCACTCGGCGCGACGGGCTTGGCGATCGGAGCCGCAAGCTTGGCCGCAATCACTGGCGGTTTCGCTTGCAAGTTCAGGCCCTTGGCAACCGGTGCCGGCGGCTTGGCCGCAACCGCAGACTTGGCCGCAACCGCATGCTTGGCGGCGACGGGCGATTTCTCAGCCGGAGCGGCCGCTTTCACCGCCGCGACTGACGGCTTGACGGCGACTGGCGCTGCTTTGGCAGCGACCGCGGGCTTGGCCGCCGTGGGCGCGGACTTGGCAGCTACCGGCGTCGCTGCGTCCGCGGGCACCGCGTGCTTGGCGCGTGCCGGCACATTGGGCATCCCGGCGATCACGTAGCCCAGCTTGACGGCGGTCTCGACCGCACTGCGTGCCTCCGCCAGCGACACCGGCTTGACCGGCTTGGCCGGCTTGTCGCCGCGCTCCGGCATGCCCGGCCGCTCCACGTGCTCCACCGGCCGACCTTCCCACGCCACACGCTCCGCGTTGTGCGCAACCGCCGACTCGGCCTGCGCCGCGTCCCGCTCCTTCTCGGCGGCGAGCACCGGCACGTTCGGCAGCGTGCCGCCCGCAACTTTGCGCGTCGGCACAGCGGTCACGACCGGCGCGGCTACCGGCGCGGCGTGCGGCGGCGTCTCCCCCGCCGCCAGCACAGTCTTGCGCACGGTCGGCTTGGCGACGTCGATCTTGGGCGGCTGCGCGTGTGGCCCCGAGCGCGCGAGCGCGTCCGTGCGCGTCGGCGCCGGCGCGTCGTCCCACAGGCTGGCGACCCGCAGATCCTGAGCTTCTGGCATCTTTAACTGCGCGCCGAGCAACTCCTGCGTCACCGCGAACAGCAGCAGCGCCGCGCAAGACCACGCCACTGCGCTCGCCAGCGCCAGGCCCGGCTGCTCCTGCACCGGCTGCGCCACGCGCTTGGCTTTGGGCTTGGGCGGCGCCGCGTCCGCGTACGCCGGCTCGTCGTCGATCGGTCGCGGCGAAGCCAGACTGCCCGGCGTCAGCGCCTCGACGTATGCGGCTTTTTGCAGCTTGGCCGGCGCGTTATCCGGCGCATACGACTTGCCCATCGCCGCTTCCGCTGGCACCAGATCGCGGCGCACGTTGACGCGCTCCAGCTTGGGCGCCAGATCCCGCACCGCAGTCACGGGACGTAAACTCACGTTTTTGTTGGAATTCCAATCGATCTTGCTGTCGCCGCGCTCATGCCCCAGCCGCGACACGCGCTGGTTTGCGTCCAGCTCCACCCGCGCGCCGGTCGGCACGATCTTGGGCGGCAGCGCGTTCGCCTGCATCACGGCGCCGGGCTGGATCCGCCCCGACGCCGCCGCGTCCTCGAGGATCAGCCGCTGGTTTTTCTCCTTGCCCTTGGACCGCCGCGCGTCCTCCATGTCCAGCAGCTTGACCAGCACGTCGGGCTTGTAGTGCGCCCGCGACGCCTTCGCCAGCTGCTCCATCGCCGCCAACATCGCGTCAGCACTCTGGAATCGCATGTCCGGGGACGTCGCGAGGCAGCGCTTGAGCCACGTCTTCACGTCTTCGGGCAGCCGCTCAAATTTCGGCCCGTACTCAAAATCGCCGCGGACGGCGCGGGCGTGGAGCACTTCCGTCGTGCCCGGGCCGAAAAGCGGTTGACCCGTCAGCATTTCGTACGCCACGGCGCCCATCGCGTAGAGGTCCGCGCGCGCGTCCACCCGCTCGCCGGAAGCCTGTTCCGGCGCCATGTAGTGCATTTTGCCCTTGATCGTGCCGGTCCGCGTGCGATCGCTGCGGTGGTCGCCGCGCGCGATGCCAAAATCGGTCAGCTTGATCAGCGGTTCGCGCGAAATCAGCAGGTTCTGCGGCGACACGTCACGGTGCACGATCCCCTGCGATCGGCTCTTGTTGCCTTTGTAATCATGGACATAGCGCAGCGCGACAAGCGATTGCCGCAAGATCTCAAACGCAACCGGCGACGGCACCTGCACGTGGTTCAAGCGATGTGCCAGCAGGACCTGCGCCAGATCGCGGCCGTCGATGAACTCCATCGCCAGGTAGTGCATGCCTTCGCATTCGCCGACCTCGTAGACGTGCACGACGTTGGCGTGGTCCAAATCGCGGACGATGCGCCCTTCATCCTTGAACATCCGCACGAATTCCGGATTTTCCGCCAGGTGGTCGTGCAAAATTTTGATGGCGACCGGCCGGCCTTCGAGCTCATCGCCCGCCTTGGGATCCGCACGGAACACCGTCGCCATGCCGCCCGACGCGATCTTGGCGATCAAGGTGTAGCGGCCGAAATCACGCGGACTGTCGAGCTTGCCGGAAATCATGCGCTCCCCCCGAACGCTGTTCGTCAGGCGCACGCCGGCCGACGACAACAGCTGGTGGGAACGGTAACTTGAGCCACAATGGCGTCCAGTTTTTGACCGATAATCCCGAAGCTACAGCACCACGGGTTTCACCCACCGCGGCGGATTTCCGACCATCGCCTCAATCGCGTCCGGCAGCTTCACGCAGGCGCGCGTCAGCACGTCCGGGCCGTCATCGGTGATGAGCACGTCGTCCTCGATGCGCACGCCGATGCCACGCAGCGTTTCGGGCGCGTCCAAGTCATCGATCGCAATGTACAATCCCGGCTCCACCGTCAGCACCATGCCCGGCATCAGCGGTTTGCTGGCCTTTTGCGCCTCGGTGCTCGTCAGATCGTGCACGCCGCCGACGTCGTGGACGTCCAGCCCCAGCCAGTGGCTTGTGCCGTGCATGTAGTATTTCTTGAAGGCATTTTCCTTGATCAGCGCATCGATCTCGCCGTGCAACAAGCCCAGCTGGACCATGCTCTGGGTCAAGGAATGGACCGCGACGTCGTGCACGTCGTGAAACGTTCGGCCCACGCGACAGGCGTCGATCGCTGCAAGCTGCGCGGCCAGCACGGCGTCGTAAACCGCGCGCTGCGGCTCAGAAAACCTGCCATTCGCCGGAAATGTCCGCGTCACGTCCGCCGTGTGCAGATCGACCTCGCAGCCGCCGTCCACCAGCACCAGCGCGCCGTCGGGGACGAGCATCCGGTTTTCGGTGTAGTGCAGAATCGTCGCGTTGTCGGCGGACGCCACGATTGAGCCATAGCCGACGCGCTCGCCACCGCCGGCCAAGAACACGTATTCCAGCGCAGCCTGAAGCTGCGATTCGTTGCGGCCAGGCTGACACAGTCGCATGACTTCATGATGAGCTTCCGCCGTGATTTCAGCCGCTTGTCGCAGCGCAGCGATCTCCTCAGGCTGCTTGAACAGCCGCAGCGGCCACAGCGCCAGCGACAGATCCGTCAGCCGGTCCGGGCCGTTGATGCGCAGCTTGGGCTGGGTCCGGTGCCGCCGGACGGCGCGCAGCACCAGGCTGTCAAACGCGGCGTCGCGGCCAAAAACCCAGGCGACCTCTTGCGCGTCCTCGCACAGTCGGGCTAGCTCCTTTTCGAAGTCCTGAATCAGAAACGCCTTTTCTGCGCCGTGAGCGACCACCGCGCCTTCCAGACCCGCGCGTCGGCCGGTCCAGGTCTCCGCTTCGCGGTCGCGCGGCCGCACAAAAAGGATGAACTCTTCGCCACCGCGGCCCGGACACAGCACCAGGATGCTGTCGGGTTCGTCAAAGCCAGTCAGAAACCAAAAATCGCTGTCTTGCCGCCACGGGTGGTCGACGTCGCCGTTGCGCAGCGCGTGATGCGCGGCCGGCACGATCACGATGGAGCCCGGCGAAAAGAAGTGCATCAGCCGCTGGCGGCGTTCCACGAGCACGGTGTTCATGAGCAAATCCAAGCGCCGACGGGCGCGCGCGGGCGCCACCGTACCCGGGTCCAACGATGACGGCAACTGCGGTTGACTTGAGCACGCATGGCTTCCATCATTTCAGGTCCGTCGCAGCTGCCCGACTCGCTCGGACGGCGGAGGTTTGGATGACTCGAGGCCCGATCGCAAACAACTCCCCTGCCCGCCTCGCGGGTGCCCAGGCACGCCTTGCCGCGCGTGTTCTCGCCGGCGCGCTGGTTGGCCTGCTGGCTGCGTGCGGGGCGACGGGCTTTCAGCGCGCCGCGAATGCGCCGAAGTACGGGCCGCTGCCCGTCGGTGCCAAAGTGCGCATCGCCTCGAGCGTCGATGATCTGCCGAGCGATTCCCAAGTGATCGGCACCCTGCGCACGGTCACGCGCGGCGATCCGGCCAACCGCATGGAGGCCGAGAAGGAATTCCGCCAGGCCGCGGCCCGCTATGGCTGCGATGCCGCCGCCGGGCTGGAGTCCAAGCGCCACGAGATCCGCACGACCAAGAAAGTGCGCACGATCGGCGCCAATGGCGCGACGGTGTGGGTCGATGAAGCCGTTGTCACGGCCGAGCACGACTGGACGGCGCAATGCGTGCACACGCCGGACGCTCCAGCGCAACTGATCGCCGCCGCGACCGTGCCCAAGGAAGAGCCGGAGGCCAAGCCGGAGCCGGTCCGGCCGAAAAAGCGCAAGCCGGAGCCCAAGGTTGAGGCCAAGCCGGAGCCGAAGCCCGAGCCCAAGCCGGAGCCGCGCGTGGAGCCCAAGCCGCGGGTGGAGCCCAAGCCCGAGCCGAAGCCCGAGCCCAAGCCCGAGCCCAAGCCCGAGCCGCGCGTGGAGCCCAAGCCGCGGGTCGAGCCGAAGGCCGAGCCCAAGCCGGTCGTCGTGGAGCGCCCTGCGCCGCCGCCGCCGGAGAAGCCAGCGCCCGCGCCGGTTGCCGCAACGAGCGCGGCAGATGCCAAGACGGGCAGTGAAATCGCCAAGATGTTCATGCAGTGGAGCGCGGCCTGGGCGCGCGGCGATGCCGACAAGCTCTGTGCGAGCTTTGAAGAATCGGTGGTGTTCAACCTGTCGGCCAACCAGTCAAAACTCAAGCTGAAACAGGAGATGACGGCCGCCGATGCGTGCGTGTCGCTCAAAGACGGCGAGCTGAGCAACTACATCCGCGAGCTGGGCCCGGCGGAAGTGCACGCGGAGGTCGCGACGCTGGTGCCGACGCTGTTTGGCATCCACGGCGGCGCGTTCCTGGCCCTGGAGCCGGACGTGCAAAAGCGCTACACGGAGGCGCTGATTGCGTCCCGCGCTGGCAAAAAGCCGCTGGCGTGCACGATGTACACCGTCACGCCGCGCGATGAAGGCAACTACCAGATTTCACTGGGCTGCGACGGCGTGACGTCGTTCAAAGTGTTCGTCGCCAAGGGCGCGGATGGTGCGTGGAAAGTCAAAGCATTCTCGCACGTTCGGTGATACAAAGTCATGGCCATTCTTGATATTGTCCACGGAAGATCCTGTTATATTTGCGGAACCGGTCAATCGCACAACCCGGCGATCACCGTCCGGTTCGCGTGGCATGACGATGTGCAAAAAGTCCTGTGCGCGGCGACCTTTGGCCCGGACTGCCAGGGCGCGCCCGGACATGCCCACGGCGGCGCGCTTTTTGGCCTGCTGGACGAGGCGATGGGTGCGGCCTGCTGGATGTCGGGCCATCCCGTGATGTCGGCGCATATCGGCATCGACTACCGCAAGCCGGTGAAGCTCGGAGAGACGGTGCAAATCGCCGCGTGGATCACCGGTATCGATCGTAGAAAAGTTCATACCTACGGCGAGTTGCGTATCGGCGGCGCAATTGTCACGGAGGCCAAAGGGCTGTTCGTCAGCTCCGATCGCCACGCCTGGGACCTGATTCCCCCGGAGATCTCCAAGATTTCCAAGTCCTTATGAGGCCAATCATGCTGTCCATTCTTGCTCATCGGCGTTCGGTTTGTGCCGCGCTGCTGTGCCTCGCTGCGTGCGCGAGCGCGTCGGCGTGGGCGCGGGATCGCGCGCTGTACGTGCCCGGCCAGACGCAGGCGACACCGGACGGCGCGCTAGCAATGTCCAGTAATCCCGCAGGCTTGGCAACGACGAACGGCTGGGATATGCGCCTGCAGTTCTCCGCCGGTGGCCCGGAACTGCAGCCGCGCGGCGCCGGTTGGGGCGCGTTCCTCGGCACGGCGCCGCTCGGTCCGCTGGCGTTTGGCCTGTCGCTGGAGCACGACGCTGACCCGGTCACGGGCTTGGGCTACGTCAGCGCCGCCAAGCCCGCATGGTACGCGACTCAGCGCGTCGGGGCCGCAGTCGCTCTCAAATTGGGTGAGCATTTTTCCATTGCTGGATTAGGCCGTTGGACATCCAATGATGGTGTGACGCTTGACACTTCGTGGCAGGTCAGCGCGCTCTATCGGCCCTGGAACTGGCTGTCGTTGGCGGCCCGCGCAAGCGACCTCGGCGCCGACACGTTCAGCGCCACACAGAGCCACTTCGGCTTGGGCATCGGCTTGCGTCCGTGGTTCGGCAGCGACCGCATCACGCTCGCGGCAGACGCCGACTGGCGCCCCGGCGGGCCGCTCGAGCAGGCCGCGCTCGCCGCGTGGGTCCGCATTACCGACGGCTGGTCGATGGCGCTCGACACGCGCAACATCCTGAGCACAGACGACTTTTCCAGCCGCGACCAGCGCACGTCGCTGATCCTGCGCTTTTCGCTGGGCCACCTCGGCATGGACGTCGGCGTGAACGGCGGCCAGACGGCGAATTCCGGCGGCGCGACGGTCGGACTGCGCCTGTCGACCGACCACCAGTTGAGCCTGCGCGAGGACGCGGCGGAAGTTGCGTGGGTCCGCCTGCGCGGTCGCCTGACCGAACGCCAGGACGACAAAGGCACGCACATGGGCCGTCTGTTGCTGGAACTCGACTGGCTGGCGGAGCAAAAAGCCAACAAAATCGTGGTGCTGGAGGCGACGGATCTGGAGGCAAACTGGGCGCAGATCGAGGAATTGCGCGCGTCGGTCGCCAAGCTGCGCCACGCCGGCAAAAAGGTTGTGTTCTTTAGCGACAATCTGGGCACGCGCGGCCTGGCGCTGGCGGCGGCGTGCGATCGCATCGCGGTGCCGCCGGCGGGGATGGTGTCGGCGCGCGGCGTCGCGACGGACTTCATCGGCCTGCACGAGTCGCTGGAGCGCATCGGCGTGGTCGTGGAGACCGTGCGCTTCGCCGATCACAAGACGGCGCCCGAGGCGCTGATTCAGGACGAGCCGTCAGCGGCGCTCAGGGAACAGCTGGAGCGCGCGGTGACCCGCAGCTGGCAGAATTTCACCGAGGCGGTGGCGCTCGGCCGTGACCTGACGCCGAGCGGTGTCGAGGAAATCCTCAAGCGCGGGGCGACGTTCCCGGAGGATGCGCTGGCGGCGCACCTGGTTGACGCCGTGGTGCAGGAGGCGGATCTGCCCAAGCTGCTGAAATCGTGGGGCTGGCAAGAGGGAACGGCGGCGCTGAGCGATTTCCACCGGCCCGTCGAGCGTCAGCGGCGCTGGGGCGCGGTGCCAAAAATTGCGGTCGTGGAAGTCGACGGGAGCATCGCCGATCACAGCGGCGGCCCGGGCCTGATGGGCCACGCGGTCGGCGGAACGGAGATGGCCGAGGCGATCGGACAGGCGGCAAAAGCCTCAGGAGTTCGGGCACTTGTCGCACGCATCGACTCGCCAGGCGGCGGCCTCATCGGCAGCGAAGCGATGCGCGACGCGCTGGAGCGCGCGGCCGAGCGCGTGCCCGTACTCGCGTCGATGGGCGGCGTCGCGGCGAGCGGCGGCTATTGGACCTCGCTGGGCGCCGGCACGGTCTTCGCGGACCGCAGCACCGTCACCGGCAGCATCGGCGCTTTCGTGCTCAAGCCGAGCTTGGGCGGGCTCTGGCAAAAAATCGGTTTGCATATCACGAACTTGAACGCCGGTCCCTGGTCGGGTGTGACGACGATGAACCGGCCGTGGACGCCCGACGAGCGCGCGACGGTCACGGCGCAACTGGGCCGGTTTTACGGCCTGTTCCTCGACCGCGTGGCGAAGCGCCGCAGCCTGCCCCGCGACGTCGTCGAGCCGCTGGCGGGCGGGCGGATTTGGTACGGCAATGAGGCGCTCGATCGCCACCTCGTGGATCGCCAGGGCGGCTTGCTCGACGCGATCGCGCTGGCCAAGCAGGTGGCGGGCATCGAAGCGCAGGACGAAGCGCAGGTTGTCTTCGTGCCCCGGCTGTCGCTGGCCCAGAAGCTGCGCCGCCAAGTGCTCGGCGTGCTGGGCGAGGCGGAGTCTCCGTCGGCGCAGGTCGTGCTGCAGTCGCTGCGCTTGGCCGTCGGGCCGTGGCTCGATGCGGCGGCACTGGCGGAGCTGACCGACGGGCCGCTGGCGCTGCTGCCATCGCCGCCCGACGCGGTTGGGCCGTGACCGCCGGTGCGCCCGGTGCAGGCCGGACGGGCGTGTGAAATCGCGCTGCGTCCGCGATTCCCGTAGTTTCGGCGGGAGCAGATGTGTATGCTGTCCCCATCGGTCCGCAAGGACCTGCCAGAGCGGAGCCGATGACCCCACCTCGCATTTTTAACCCGCTGCAATCCCTGATGATTTGCGCGCTGACGACAGCCTTGGCGGCGTGCTCGTCGGGCACGCAGGGCGACACGGCTGGCGCGGCGGATGCGGTTGCGGGCGTCGATGCGCTGCCGACCCAGGTGGGGACGTTGAAGCTGCTGTCCGTGACGCCCAACGCAGGTCCGCTGGCGGGCGGCGGGCAGCTGGACCTGACCGGCGTCGGTTTTGCCGATGATGCGCGGGTTTTTCTCGGCGACCAGGAGTGCACCATCGCCTGGCGCGGCGGCAAGACACACCTATACGCCGTCGTGCCGGCGGTTGACGCCCCGGCGTCGGTCGACGTGAAAGTGCAGAGCGGCGTGGATCCGGGCGGCGCACCGCGGTTTGTCGGCCTCACGCGCGGCTACTCCTACGTGGGCGAAACGCGCGCCGACAGCTTCGCGCCCACGCAGGGACCGGTCGAAGGCGGCACGCAAATCACCGTCCGCGGCAGCGGTTTTCGCCCCGGCGACAAAGTGCTCATCGGCTGGCGCGAAGCGAGCGCCAACCAAGTGATCGACGAGACGACGCTGATCGCGCTGACGCCGCCCGCGACCGACATCGGCACGGCGGATGAGGAAAAAGCGACGGTGGCGGTGCGCAATGCGAGCGGCTTGGCCGTACTGACCGGGTCGTTTCTCTACGGGCGGGCGCCGCAAATCCTGCAAGTGGAGCCGAGCCTCGTACCGCAGGCGGGCGCGGATGTGACGCTGCACGGGCAGGCGCTCGGGCACGCGGACGAGCTGTACGCGGGCGGGCTGGCCGCGCCGTTGGCGGCCGGTACGGCGAGCGACGTGCGGGGTGCGACGATCCCGGCCATGACGACGCTGAACGCCCAAGCGCAGCCCGGCGTGCGGGACATGCTGGTCAGCAGTCCTTTTGGCGCGACGCTGCTGTCCCCGGCGTTTGCCTATGCCGGTCCGGTGACGGCGTCCCAGCTGCTGGGCCTCGCGCCGGCGCAGGGTCCGGTGAGCGGTGGCACGGTCGTGGCGCTGCTGGCGGCGCTGCCGGCGGGCGCAAAAGTGACCGGCGTGACCTGGGATGGCGGCGCGCTGCAGTTCACCCAGACGGCGACGCAGCTGATGGTGCAGACGCCGGCCCATGACGCGGGCGCGATCGCGGTAGCCATCCAGACCGACCACGGCGATGCCGCCCTGCCCGCGGCGTTCACCTACCTGGTTGTGCCGCACATCGATGAAATCCTGGCGAATTCCGGACCGCCGAGCGGCGGAACCAGCGTGCTCATCAGCGGCAGCGGCTTTGCGGGGAACTGCATCGTCCGCATCGGCACCTGGCAGGCGCAAATCCAGAGCATGGACGCCACGGCGATTCACGCCACGACGCCGCCGGGACCGCTCGGCAGCGCCGACGTCGTGGTGACCTGCAGCGGCCAGAGCGGCACCTTGCCCGGCGGCTTCGAGTTCACGGACGGCCTGCCGCACATCGACGCCGTCGTGCCCATCCAGGGCGCCACCGGCGGCAGCACACCCGTCACCGTCTACGGCAGCGGCTTCCAGACCGGCACCAAGTTCTTTTTTGGCGGCAAAGCGGCGACCAACGTCGCGGTGCTCGACAGCGGCCGCGCGGAGATGCTGACGCCCGCGCACGATGCCGGTGGCGCCAACGTCGACGTGATCCTCGGCGCCACGACGGAAACGCTCCTCAACGGCTACCTCTACTTCGACCCGACGGCGTCTGACGGCGGCACCTGGGGCGAGCAGATCGGCGGCACGCTCAACGTCACGGTCATCGACTACTACACGCACGCCGGCATCCCGGACGCGACGGTGCTCCTTGGTCAGACCGGCGACCCCATCCTGAGCAAATACAAAGGCATCACCGATCAGGCCGGCCAGACGGTGTTCAGCGGCGCGGACGTGGTCGGCCCGCTCACGGTCTCCGCGGCCAAGGCAGACTACAGCGCGAGCTCCATCGTCTCGTTTGACGCGCGCAACGCGACGCTGATCCTCGTGCCGTTGTCGCCTTCAGGCTCAGGCGGCGGCACCCCGCCTCCGACGCCGGCGGATCCGCTGCTGGAAGGCACCGTGCGCGATACGGAAAAGTACATTTCCGTGCCGCCCAGCAACTGCTTGAAAGGCAGCGACGCCGGCGACAAAACGTGCGACACCTGCGCCACCGACGCCGATTGCGTCAGCCTGCCCAGCGCCGTGACCTTCGCCTGCATCGACAACGGCCCAGCGGGCAAGCGCTGCCTGGGCGACTGCACGACCGGCAACGTCTGCGGCGCCGGCTTTGGCTGCTACGCGGAATCGACGCGGCCTGGCCACGCGGTTTGCAAGCCAACCGCGGGTATTCGAAAGGTATATTGCGCAACGAGCCAGCGGGACACGCAGACGCCGAACGTGCCCTCGCCCTCGGGCGACCCGACGCTGGACGTCATCGGCGTGCTGCCCTACGCGGCGACTGCGGTGGACGAGGCGACCGGCCATTTCCAGTTGACTGGACGCCTGGACGAGCTGGCGATCGTGTGCGTGGGCGGCTATGTGACAAACGACACCAAGGTGTTCGTGCCGACCGCGATGGGCATCCGCCGCCACGTCTTCCCGCAGCCGTACAACGGGCCGGGCGACGAGGTGGCCGGGCTGGACATCAGCCTCGACATCCCGCTGACGCGTAACCTGCCGACGCGTTTGGACCATCCGCAGACGAACTTTCCGGCAAGCCAGGGCGGATCGCAGGAAATCGACGCGTGGTTTGACCTGGGATCGGACGGCGTGATCGAGCTGCTGGTCCAGAGTTCGCCCGGCAATGCGAGCGCTTCCGGCGTGAAAAGTGATCTGACGCTGCCGCACCTACCGATGACGCTGCCGGCGGAACTAACCGATACGACTTGGATTTTTCAGGCGGTGGTGACATACGGCGCGGGCGTGGCGGGCAATCCGCCGGAGGCCGGGACGCGGGCGACGGACATCAAGACGCCGGGGGACCTGGACGTGCGCGTGCGGTCGAGCAACGGCCAATGGAGCGACGTGGCGCTGGGCGTGGCGCAGGAGTTGACGGGCATCCTGGTCGGCGTGGACGACACGCTGCTGGTGGTGACGCGGCGCGGCATGCTGTACCGCGGGCCGCTGGCGGCGCTGGTGCCGATCTACCAGCCGGTGATTCTGGACCCGTATGCCGAGCCGCTGGCGGTGCTGGCGGCGGCCGGAACGCCGACCGACGCGACGCTGGTGGGCGAGCTGGGACTGGTGCGGCGGCTGCACGGCAAGAACGTGGTGGAGGAGGCGGGCGCGGCCGTGACGACGCTGCGGTCGGTGTGCCAAAACGCCACGCTGCGGGCCGCGGTGGGCGATGGCGGCGCGCTGGAGATCGACAGCGGTTCGGGCTGGCACGCGCTGGCGGTGACGCCGCCGGTCGACCTGCGCGCGGTTGTATGCACGGACGCGGGCGCGTGGGCGGTAGGCGCGGCGGGGACGGTGGTTCAGGTGCAGCTGGTCGGCGGGCAGCCGGTGGTGGCGCAGTCGGTGCTGGACGCGTCGCTGGACTTGTACGCGCTGACGCAAACGCCGGACGGCGCGCTGTGGGCGGCGGGGCAGACGGCGACGGGCGCGGCGCTGTGGCAGCTGCCCAAGGCCGGGAAATGGCAGGACGCGTGGCCGGCGGGCGCGAATCCAGCGACGGTGCGCGGGCTGCGCGTGCTGGTGCCGCTGCCGAACCAGACGCTGCTGGCGACGGATCGCGAAGGCGGCCAGTGGCGCATCGACGCGTTGGGCGTGACGGACGAGTCGCCGGATCGCCTGGACCAGCGGCCGGCGGCGGGCGTTGCGCTGTCGGATGGCTCCGCGGTGCTGGTCGGCCAGCCTGGGCTGTGGCTGGGGCCGTTTCTGACCGTGCCGTCGATTGCCAGCCCAAATGCGCAGAGCGCGATGCCGTTCAGCGTGACATGGTCTGCCGCGCCGGGCCGTCTTCCGTCGTGCAACCGGATTCACCTCGACGGCAGCGGCTTCCCGTTCTGGTGGAGCTACGTCGCGCCGGACGTGACAACTTTCGCCCTTCCCGACTACTACGCCATTGACGGCATTGCCATTTTTCCCAATAATCCCGCGTACCAGTGGCTCGCGCAGGTCGACCGTATCTTCATCCCAGGCACGACCATCAACAGCTTCACGACCTACAACCTGGAGTGGGGCACCTGGCAGTCGTGGTCTACGAACACGGTGCTCTTTCACCCGTGAGCGCGAACTAGCGCTTTATTCACTGGATATTTATCAAGCTCATGCGCATCCTGACCGACCGCGATTTGGAAGTCCTGCAGGCCGCGGAAGAACGCGCGGCGATTTTTGGGCGCGATGACCTGCAAGCCATTGAGGTCACGGGGAAAGATCGGGTCAAGTACCTGCAGGCGATGATCACGCAGGACGTCGTCGGCCTGGCGGACGGCGCGGTGACCCAAGCCTGCCTGTGCGAGGCGCAGGGCAAAATCCTGGCGATTTTCAAGCTGTTCAAGGAGCCGGAGCGGATCTGGCTGTGGACGGACTTTGCGAACGCGGCATTTTTGCGCGACCACCTCGACCGCTACACAATCATGAATGAGGTCGAGTTGGAGCTGCGGCCAGAGCTGGCGGCGGTGACGCTGGTCGGGCCGCAAGAGCTTGTGATTGCGCAGGAATTGCACCTACCGGCGGGCGAACCGGCGACGGTGGTGGACGCGACGGTCGCTGGCGTGGCCATGCGGACCTGGCGCGCGACCACGGGCGATCACCGGCCGCGCGGCCAGCCGCTCCCGGAGCGCTGGTTCATGCTGCCGCGCGACGCGGTGCCGGAGCTGGTGGCGGCGCTGACGGCTGCGGGCGCGCGGATCGGCTGCCATGCCGCGCAGGACGCGCTGCGGATTCTGGCCGGCGAGCCGCTGCTGCGGGGCGATATCGAGGACGGCAGCCTGCCGCTGGAGGTCGGCCTGCGCGGGACGGTGAACTACCGCAAGGGCTGCTATGTCGGCCAGGAAGCGATCGCGATGATGACGTACCGCGGGCAACTGCGGCGGCATTTGTGCTGGGTGACCGTGCTGGAAGGCCAGCCACAGCCGGGCTGGCAGCTGCGGACCGAGGACGGCAAGCGCGCGGGGAAGATGGGCACGGCGGTGCAGCTGGCAGGAAATCGCGCGCTGGGGCTGGCGACGATTGCCCGAAAGGTCTACGTTCCCGGCGGCGTTCTGCTGGCACAGGACGAGGCGACGGGCGAGCGGGCACGCGTGCGCGTGGGTGCGACGACCCAACCAGACGTCTTTCCGGCAAACGAGCGTGTGGCATGATCGTAGGACTGACTGGACGCAATGCGTCGGGCAAAGGCACCGTGGCGGCTTGGCTGGAGAGCCAGGGCTTTGGCTACACGTCGTTGTCGGACGCGATTCGCATCTACCTGACTGAAAATGGTAAGGAAACTTCCCGGGACAACCTGATCGCCGCCGGGACCGCGCTGCGCCAGGAAGGCGGTCCGGGCGTGCTGGCTGAGCGGACGCTGCCGCGGATCGCGCCGGGCGTGGACTTTGTGGTGGACAGCATTCGCAACCCGGCTGAGGTCGCGGTGCTGCGGCGGCGCCCGGATTTCCTGTTGCTGGAAGTCGCGGCGGACGAGGCGATGCGCTACCAGCGGCTGGCGCTGCGGAGCCGCGCTGGCGATGCCCAGAGCTTTGAGGAATTTCGCCGCCAGGAGGCCGCTGAGCTGGCGTCCGGCGATCCGTCCGCGCAGCAATTGCTCGCGACGGCGGCGCTGGCGGACGTCGTCGTGCAAAATGATGGTGATCTCCAAGCGTTGCACGGCGCGCTGACGCTGCTGCTGCCGATGCTGCGCAAGCGCGTGGCGCGCTGACACGCCCGCGAGACGCAAGCGACCTCGGCTGGCAAACACTTGAAACAGTTGGCATTCACCGGGACCGGCGCGCGCACGGTCGGACCAAACAGCACAGGGCCCTTTGCCCAAGGCCCATTCCCCGCTACACTTTGCGCGCCGAAAGCGCGTCGGCCAGAGGTGATTTGTGAAACTGTCAGTCGTTATGCCGTGTTACAACGAGAAGAAGACCATTCGCACCATCGTCGCGCTGGTGCTGCAGCAGCCTTTTGACATCGAGCTGCTGATTGTCGACGACGGCTCCAAGGACGGAACCCGCGACATCCTGGCCGAATTGGCCCTGCAATATCCACAGGTTCGCGTGCTGCTCCAGGACGTGAACCAAGGCAAAGGCGCGGCGCTGCGGCGCGGCTTTGCCGAGGCGACGGGCGACATCGTGCTGGTCCAGGACGCGGACATGGAGTACGACCCCGGCGAGTACGGCCACCTGGTGCAGCCGATCCTCGACGGCAAGGCCGACGTGGTCTTTGGCTCGCGTTTCGCCGGCTCCGCGCACCGCGTGCTGTATTTCTGGCACACCGTCGGCAACCGCGCGCTGACGACTTTCTCCAACATGGTCACGGACTTGAACCTGACAGACATGGAGACTTGCTACAAGGTCTTCCGCCGCGAGGTCATCCAGTCGATCAAGCTGGAGGAGAACCGCTTTGGCATCGAGCCGGAGATGACGGCGAAGCTCGCGGCGATGCCCAACCTGCGGATTTACGAGGTGCCGATCTCGTACGACGGTCGCACCTACGCGGAAGGCAAGAAGATCGGCGTCAAGGACGGCTTTCGGGCGCTCTACGCGATTACCAAGTACGGACTGCGCACGAAATTGCTGAAATAAATCGGCAACTTCAGGAACGGCATGGTCTTTTCCTCCACCCTGTTCCTGTTCATCTTCTTGCCGATCGCCGTCGGCGGCCACTTGCTGTTGCCGCCCAAGCTGCGCAACCTCTGGCTTTTGCTGGTCAGCCTGCTGTTCTACGCTTGGGGCGAGCCGCAGCTCGTCTGGGTGATGCTGGCGACGATCGCGTCCAACTACGTGTTTGGCCTGTGGATTGGCAAGCTGCGCGGCACACCCGCGGCCAAGCGCGCGCTCGCGGTGGCGGTGACGGTTGATTTGGGCGTGCTCGCGGCGTTCAAGTACGCGGGCTTCGCGGCGACGACGGTCAACGGCCTGACGCACGCGCTGGGCCTGCCTGCCCTGCCCGTGCCGCAGTGGGTCATGCCGCTGGGCATCTCGTTTTTCACCTTCCACGCGATGTCGTACGTCATCGACGTCTACCGCGGCGACGCGCAACCACAGAAGAACCTTGCAGATTTGGCGCTGTACGTCACGCTGTTTCCACAGCTGGTCGCGGGGCCTATCCTGCGCTACCACGAGGTCGCGTGGCAGTTCCTGGGCCGCAAGCTGTCGCTGTCGGGCGCGGCGTACGGGATGCAGCGGTTCCTGGTCGGCATGGGCAAGAAAGTGCTGGTCGCCAACACGCTGGGCGTGCCCGCCGACCGCATCTTTGCGCTGCCGCCGGATCAGCTGGGGCTGGCGACGTCCTGGCTGGGCATCCTCTGCTACACCGGGCAAATCTACTTTGATTTCAGTGGCTACTCCGACATGGCGATCGGTCTTGGCCACATGCTCGGCTTTCGCTTTCCGGAGAATTTCCGCTGGCCGTACGCGTCGCAGAGCATCCGTGAGTTCTGGCGCCGCTGGCACATCTCGCTGTCCAACTGGTTTCGCGACTACCTGTACATCCCGCTTGGCGGCAACAGGCGCGGCGAATTCCGCAATGCTTTCAACCTCGTGACGGTGTTCTTCCTCTGCGGACTGTGGCACGGCGCCAGCTGGGCGTTCATCGCCTGGGGCCTCTACCACGGCGCGTTTCTGGCGCTCGAGCGCACGCGCTGGGGCCGCTGGATGGACGCGCTGCCGCGGCCGCTGCGCCACGGCTATGCGCTGCTGGTGGTGATGATCGGCTGGGTACCGTTTCGCGCGCCGACGCTGACGCAGACCTGGCCGTTTTTCAAGGCGATGGCCGGCCTGGGCGGCCCGTCGGACGTCTGGCCGGTGCTGCAGTTTCTGACGCTGGACGTGGCGGTGGCGCTGGGCGTGGCGGTCGTGGGCGCAGCGCCGGTGCTGCCGTGGCTGGGCGCACGCATCGAGGCCTACGGCAAGACCGGCGACGCAGGCCTGCTGGTGCGCCACGCGAGCGCGCTGCTGGCGATTGCGGCGATGATGGCGATGCTGCTGGCGTGTGCGGTGATGCTGGCGGCGTCGACGCATAATCCGTTTATCTATTTTCGGTTTTGAGCACGAGACAACCTTGGGGACGAAACCGCTCCGGGCCGCGGTTTCTTCCCCAAACCCCTTCTTCCTGGCCCCGGGCAGCGGTTGGAACAGGAGAGGCTGGACTCGGGTGGGCCTGCGGGCGCGCTGCGCGCGGTCCTCGGCCTGGCACGACGC
>CAIYWC010000040.1 GCA_903929795.1 uncultured Myxococcales bacterium
ACACCAGCAAGCCCGCCGGTCGCCGAATCCTTGCAGGCGACAAGCGCGAAGCGCTCCCGGCGGGCGCGGTAGCGTGTTGGGATCATGACATCTTCCAGGTCTGACAGGGCTGACACCAGCAAGCCCACCGGTCGCCGAATCCCTGCAGGCTACAAGCGCGCAGCGCTCCCGGCGGGCGCGGTAGCGTGTTGGGATCATGACATCTTCCACGTCTGACAGGGCTGACACCAGCAAGCCCGCCGGTCGCCGAATCCTTGCAGGCGACAAGCGCGAAGCGCTCCCGGCGGGCGCGGTAGCGTGTTGGGATCATGACATCTTCCAGGTCTGACAGGGCTGACACCACAGATACCACGCTCGCTTCTTGCCGCTCCACAGCGGCGCCATCGGCAGCTGGCACGTCGGGCAAGGCTCCAGCTGCGGCGGTCGCGGCAGTTGCGCCACATCAGACGTCGCCGGCCATGTGTCGCAGCGCTGGCAGCGCAGGTAGTACTGGCGCTTCTTCTCGCTCCACACCAAGTGCGCGATCTGCCGGCAGGACTCGCACTTGACCAGCGCTGGCATCGGCGGCCGGCCGGCGGCGGCGTGCTCGTCCTGCTCCGCGCCGCAGCACTGGCAGCGCTGTTTGCCGCCGCGCGTCGTCGAGACCGCGCCCGTGCAAAACCGGCACCGTGTCAGCGCTCTGCCCGCCTCGTCGACGTCCCAGCTCACGCGGCATTGCGGGTCGGCGATGGCGCTGCATTGCACATAGCTGCGTCCTTCCCAAGCCTTGTGCAGCAGGTTCGAGCCGCAGCGCGGACACACCGCCAGCGCCGGCAGCCCCTGTGCGCGCGCCACGGTCGGCTTGCTGCGGCGGATACTCTCCACCAGCTCCGCCACGTACTTGCGGATGTCCGCCATGAACGCGTCGCGCGGCGCCAGACCGCGGCGAATCTGCTCCATCGCCGCCTCCCACTGGCCAGTCAGCAGCGGCGACTTCAGCGCATCCACCTGAATGCTGTCGATCAGCGAAACGCCTTTCTCCGTCGGCACCAAATTCGTCGCCTTGCGCTCCTGCTTGCGCTCGACATAGCCGCGCTTGATCAGCGTCTCGATGATGTTGGCGCGCGTTGCCGGCGTCCCCAGCCCGGAATCCTTCATCGCGCCGCGCAGGTTCTCATCATCCAGCTCGCGCCCGGCGGTCTGCATCGCGGTCAGCAGATCGCCTTCCGTCATCGCTTTGGGCGGCGTCGTCTGTCCCTTGCGCGTCTGCACGTCCTGGGTCGTCACCGGCTCGCCCTTGCGCAGCCGCGGCAGCTTGCCGCTCTCGTCGCCTTCAGCCTTTTGCCGCGTCGGCTGCGGATCCACGCGCGACCAGCCCGGATTTTTCAGCACGTTGCCGTAGCTCTTGAACGTCTCGCCATCCTGACCGCGCGCCTTGCCGACCGTTGTCACGACCTCAGTCTTCGCCTCCACCCGATCCGGAAACCACGCCGCCAGCAGGCGCCGCGCGATCAGGTCGTAGATTTTGCCCTGCTCATCGGGCAGCGACGGCGGCGGCGCCTTCTCCGTCACGGTCAGTCCGCTGTGGTCTTCGACCTCCTTGTCGTCGACGAATCGTTTGCCCAGCGCCGGCGGTCTTCCGCCACCCATCTGCTCGATTTCGCGGACAAATTCGCCGTACTGCGTCCGCCGTAGCGCATCCAGCCACTGCGGCGCCTTGGCCGCGTCCGCGTGCGTCAGGTGCCGCGAGTTGGTGCGCGGGTAGGAAATCAGTTTGGCTTCATACAGTTGCTGCGCAATCTCCAGCGCATGCTCCGCCGTCATGCCAAAGCGCTTGTTCGCCTCTTTTTGCAGCGCCGTCAGGTCGTACAGCAGCTCCGGTTTCTTCTTGTCGTCGCGCGCGCTGACCGCCGTCACCACGCCGGGCTGATCCCTGAGCTTGGCGACGAGCGCCAGCGCCTCGGCTTCGCGCTCCAGCCGGTCGTCATCGCGCGTCCCGGCCTTGCCGCCGTCCAGCACGACCGCAACCTTGCGAAACCACGTGCCCTTGTACGATTGCCGCGGACCATCGCCGTCCGGTTCGGGCTGGAACTGCGCCTGAACGGTCCAGAAGTCCTTGGGCTCAAAGTGGTTGCGGTCCTTTTCCCGCGCCACGAGGATCGCCAGCGTCGGCGTCTGCACGCGGCCCACGCTGTAGACGCCCTCGCCGCCCAGGCTTTTGGCCACCAGCGTCTGCGCCCGCGTGCAGTTCAGGCCGACGAGCCAGTCCGCCTCCTGCCGGCAGCGCGCCGCGTCGGTCAGCCCGCGGTACGCCTCGTCCGGCTTCATCTTGGCCCACGCGTCGCGGATCGCCGCGTCGGTCAAGCTCGACGTCCACAGCCGCCGGACCGGCTTCTCGCAGCCCGCCAGCGCGTAGGCGAGGTGGAAAATCAGCTGACCTTCGCGCCCGGCGTCCGTCGCGTTGACGACGTCCTTGAGCTCCGGGTGCTGCAGCAGCTCGCGGACAGCGTGCCACTGGTCGATCGTGCCCGGCGACGGCTCGTACTTGAACGGCGCGGGCAGCAGCGGCAGTGACGCCATGGTCCAGCGTTTGAGCGCCGGATCGTACGCCTCCGGGTCAACCGCCTGCACAAGATGGCCGACGCACCACGTGACGACCAACGGCTCCCCGGTTTTGGCGTCGCGGCCATGGATGGCGTGACGTCCGGAGCCAGAAATGCCCAACGCCGCGGCAATCGCGCGGCCCATGCTGGGTTTTTCGGAGAGGATGAGGCGCACGGGCAGCGATCCCTGGCCCACGGGCCGCGGCGGGAGCGTAGGGCGCGGCGGCGCGCGGCGCAAGGCGATGACCGCAAAAGCCGTTGGCGTCCCGCGGCAAAAGACTCTTTGCTTGACGCCCGGTCTCTGCGGTCGCAAGCTGACCACGTGGGCTGATATGCGCGACGGACGCGCTACGAATCGCTGAGATAACAATCACTTGGACTGCGCCGAGGCCAGGCTTGAGCGGCAACGCCTTACGCCTGGACGCCGGGCGACGGCGGTTCTTTGTGGCAACTGCTGCAGCGATGGGGGAAAATGGCGAACGTGCTGCTGGTCGATGACGAGGAGGCCCTGCGCCAGACGATGGCGTTGTTCCTGCGCCATGAGGGCCACGTCTGCCGGCTGGCCGGCGACGTCGACTCGGCACTGCTGGCGCTGGCGGCTGAGTCGGCGGACGTTGTGGTGTCGGACATCCGCATGCCGGGCGGCGGCGGCATCGCGCTGCTGGAGGCGGTCCGCGGCCTGGCATACCGCTGCGAAGTCATCATGGTGACTGGCGATCCGACCGTGGAGACGGCGGTGCAGGCGATTCGCTGCGGGGCGTTTGACTACGTCGCCAAGCCGTTGACGCGGGCGCGGCTGTGCGGCGCGGTGGAAGCGGCGGCGACGCTCAAGTACGCCGCGGATGCCGACGTGCGCTACCGCGAGGATCTGGAGCGCTTGGTCGAGGCGCGGACGGCCAGCCTGCACGAGAGCTTGGAGCGGCTGCAGCGGACGGTCGAGAACACGACCCAGGCGCTCTCGCGCGCGCTGGAGATCCGCGACCCGTATACCGCCGGCCACCAGCGGCGCGTCACCCACCTGTCCTGCGCGATCCACGACCGCTTGGGCGCGCAACGGCGGCTCTCGCCGCAGGGCCGCGACGGCCTGCGCATCGCTGGACTGCTGCACGACCTGGGCAAGCTGGCGATCCCCGCGGAAATTCTCGCCAAACCGGCGCGGCTCTCCAGCGTCGAAGTCAGCCTGATCCGCGCGCATCCGGTGATCGGCTGGGAGATCCTCAGCGGTCTGGATTTTGGCTGGCCGGTGGCGGAGATCGTCCGCCAGCACCACGAGCGCTGGGACGGCACCGGCTATCCCGATGGCCTCAAACGCGAGGAAATCCGCCTGGAAGCGCGCATCCTCGGCGTCGCGGACGTGCTGGAAGCGATGGCCTCGCACCGCCCGTATCGGCCAGCGCTAGGCGTGGAAGTCGCACTCGAGGAGATCCGCAAAGGCAGCGGCACCGCCTTTGACCCGGAAGTTGTCGCGGCTTGCCTCAGCGTGTTCCTCGAAGACGGCTACGTGCTGGACAGCGGCGTGCTGGCCGACTGACCCAGCGCCAGCACCCAGGGCACCCGCACTTCGCGGTGCGCCGTTAGGCGTCCAGGCTGACGCACGCGTCGACCGGGCAGACGTCCGCGCACTGCGGCTTGGGGTTGAAACCGACGCATTCCGTGCACTTGGCGGCGTCGATGACGTAGTAGTCGGCGCCTTCCGTGATCGCGTGGTTCGGGCACTCGGGTTCGCAGGCGCCACAGCTGTTGCAGTCTTCGGTAATCTTGAAAGCCATCCTATCCTCCATAAAATCAAGGCCCTGGCGGTCATTGCCCCAAGGCTTGCAGCCAAACGGCGGCGCTCGAGCGCACCGCTTCGTACACCGTCGGCACCACGCCGAGCAGCATGGACGCCGCCGTCGTCACCAGCAGCGCCGCGCCCAGCATTGCGCCGGGCTTGAGCGGCACCGCGCCTTGCGCCGGCGATTCGATGTACATCTGCCGGACAATCCGCAGGTAGTAGTACAGCGACACCGTGGAATTCACGGCCGCCACGCCGACCAGCCAATGGTAGCCAGCCTGCGCCGCGACGGAAAACAGCAGGAATTTGCCAACAAAACCCGACAGCGGCGGGATGCCGGCGAGGCCAAACAGGCCAAACATCATCGCCAGCGCGAGCAGCGGGTTGAGCTGCGACAGCCCGCGGTAATCGGTGATCTGCGTGCTGCCCGTCTGCTGGTTGTGCAGGATAATCACAGCAAAAACAGAGAGATTGGTCATCGCGTAGACAAGCAGGTAGAAGACCATCGCCGCCGCGCCCACGCTGCCACCGGCCAAAAAGCCCAGCAGCAAGTAGCCGGCCTGCGAAATCGCCGAAAATGCCATGAATCGCAAGATGTTGCGCTGCACGATCGCCACCAAATTGCCCACCGTCATGGTCGCGGTCGCCAACAGCGCAATGGCAAAGCTCGCGTCGTGCAGGAACGGCCGGAATACGCGAAAGCCCACGAGCATCAGCACGGCCAGGCCCGCGGCCTTGGACGCCACCGACAGCCACGCGGTCACCGGCGGCGGCGCGCCCTGGTAGACCTCCGGCGCCCACATGTGGAACGGCACGAGCGTCAGCTTGAAGCCCACGCCGGCGACCACAAGCGCGCCAGCGAACAGCGTCGTGCGATCGGCATGCAGCAGCGCAGGCATGGCGTCCAGGCGCATCGTCCCGGTCAGCCCGTACAGCGTGCCAAAGCCGTAGAGCAGCAGCGCAGACGCCAGCGCACCGATGACCATGTATTTCAGCCCCGCCTCGCCGCCCAGCGCGTCGCGCCGCCAGGCCGCCAGCAGAAACAGCGGGATCGTCGCGAGCTCCAGCGCCACGTACAGCGTGATCAGGTCGCGGGTCGACGCCAGCAGCAGCATCCCGGTCAGGTTGAACAGCAGAATCGTCAGGAATTCCCCTGGGCTGTGCAGCTTGCGCGCTTCGGGCGCCGCGCTCTCCAGCACGCCCGACGTCAGCGCGATCGTCAGGAACGCCGCGAGCAGAAACGTCAGCTTGAACCACCAGGCCAGCGCGTCCATCGCAAACCGCCCGCCCAGGAGCACGCCGGTATCGGGCGTCAGCACGAGCGCGCCCGCCGCCACCGCCACGCCCGCGAGCGCGAGCGGAACCAGCAGGTCGCGCTGCTTCTCGGTCAGAAACAGGTCGAGCACGAGCAGGAGAAAGCCCGTGGCGACGACGATAAGTTCTGGCAGCATCAGCATGAGGCGCTGTCCTTAAGGATGACCGGCGACCGCAAGGGCCCCGGTCGCGTGCAGGCGGTTCACAAACGGCAGGAGCGCGGCCTCGATCAGGTCGATCAGCAGCCCGGGCACCAGACCGACGACGGCAAGCGTCACGACGAGGATGCCGGTCGACAGCTTCTCCGTGATCGTGGCGTCCGTGAGGTGTTCAAAATGCGGGTCGGTAATCGGCCCCTGGAAGACCTTGGCGAGGCCGCGCAGCACGTAAACCGCGGTCACGACGATGGACAGCGTCGCCACGACGGTCAAGGCACGCGTCAGCAGCGGGTCCGACCAGGCGTTGCCGAAGAAACCACCGAGAAACACGTGCGATTCCGCGACGAAGCCGGCAAAGCCCGGCAAGCCGAGCGACGCCATGCCGGCGATGTAAAAGCAAACGGCGAGCCACGGCATGACCTTGGCGAGGCCGCCCATGTCCGGGATGATGCGCGTGTGCGTGCGGCCGTAGACCATGCCGATGAGCGCAAAGAACAGGCCGGTCATGACGCCGTGGCTGAACATCTGCAGGACCGCGCCTTTGAAGCCCATGAGGTTCAGGCTGGCGACGCCAAAGAGCACAAAACCGCAGTGGCTGACCGAGGAATACGCGGTGAAAAACTTGAGATCCGTCTGCTTGATGGCGCCGAACGCGCCGTACAGGATGTTCACCGTCGTGAGCGCCATGAAGAACAGGCCCCAGTGCTGCGCGCCTTCGGGCAGCAGGTAGACGCCGATGCGCAGCGCGCCGTAGCCGCCCAGCTTCATCAGCACGCCGGCGTGGAGCATGGACACCGCGGTCGGCGCCGAGGCGTGGCCGTCGGGCGACCAGGTGTGAAACGGATACAGCGCGCCGAGCACGCCGAAACCGATGAAAATCAGCGGGAAAACCCAGCGCTGCATCTCGACCGGATAGTGGTGCTGGGCGAGCTGGGTGAGGTCAAACGTCGTGCCGCCGGCGTAGTGGTACAGCGCCAGCATGCCGACCAGGATGAACGCGGAGCCGACCATGAGCATCAGCGTCAGCTTCATCGCCGAGTATTCTTTCGGCCCGGTGCCCCAGACGCCGATGAGCAGGTACATCGGCAACACCGCGACTTCATAGAACATAAAGAACAGGAACATATCAAAGCTGAGAAACACGCCGAATACGCCGGTGACCAGCACGAGCAGCAGCGCAAAGAATTCCTTGGTGCGCACAATGACATTCCAGCTCGCCAGGACGCCGGTGAAGATGATGATCGAGGTGAGGATGACCATCGCCATCGTGATGCCATCGATGCCGACCAAGTAGTCGACGCCGAGCGACTTGAACCACGGGACGCGCTCGACGAAGTACAGCTTGGTCAGCGTGGCGATCTTGGCCGCGGCGATGTCCGGCGAGGCGAGTTGCCAAAAGCGCAGCGTCGTGAACGCCGTGAGCGCCAAGTGCGCGCCGGTGCCGGTCAGCGCGACCCAGCGGATGAGCTCCGGGCGCCGCGCGGGCACCGCCAGCACGGCGAGCGCGGTCAGAAAAGGCAACAGGATTAGCCAACTTGCGAGGCCCATGAGCTAATTTCCCCCAGCCTTCAAGACGCCCCAGAGCACGACGACCGCGGCGATCGCCCCGGAAACCAGCCACGAGCCGTAGGTCTGCACTTGGCCGGTCTGCAGCTTGCCCAACAGCAGGCCGGCGGTGCGCGTGAACCAGCCGCTCAGGTTGACGGCGCCGTCGACGACGTTGCGGTCAAACCAGGCGATCGGCGCGGCGACAAAGCGGAAGATGAGGCTGTGGGTGACGTAGAGGTAGAGCTCGTCGAAGTAGAATTTGGCCTTGATTGTCGTGTAGACGCGGCCCAGCTTGGCGACAAGCGCGTTGGCGCGGTCGGGGGCGCCGCCGTAGAGCAGCCAGGCGAGGCTGATGCCGGCGAGGGCGAGGATCGTGGACGGAATGGCGACGGCGAGGTCGATGCCCTCGTGCTCAGCCGGGCTGCCGGGCAGCTGGACCCACTCGGGAATGGGGATGAAGCCGGCGCCGATGCTGAGCACGCCGAGAAACGACATCGGCCCGAGCATGACCCACGGCGACTCGTGGGCGTGGTGCGCGTGCTCGCTCTTGGGCTCGCCCCAGAAGGTCACGAAATAAATGCGGAACATGTAAAACGCCGTCATGCCGGCGACGAGCAGGCCCACGCCAAAGACGACCGTGTGGCCAGAGTGCAGCGCGGCGGCGAGGATCTCGTCCTTGGAGAAAAAGCCGGCGAACGGGTAGATGCCGGCGATGGCCAGGGTCGCGATGAGAAACAGCGCGTGCGTCACCGGCATGTGCTTGCGCAGGCCGCCCATGTGCCAGATATCATTGGAATGCACCGCATGAATGACCGATCCGGCGCCGAGAAACAGGAGCGCCTTGAAGAACGCATGCGTGAACAAGTGGAACATCGCCGCGGAGTAACCCAGTGGGTGCGCGAACGAGGCGACGCCGAGCGCAAACATCATGTAGCCAAGCTGGGACAGCGTGGAAAACGCGAGCACGCGCTTGATGTCGTCCTGCGTGCAGCCGATAACGGCGGCGAACAGGCTGGTAAAGGCGCCGACGCACATCACGACGGTGAGCGCCTCGCCGGACGTGGCGAAGATCGGAAAGCAGCGGGCGACGAGGTAAACGCCGGCGACGACCATCGTGGCCGCGTGGATCAGCGCGGAGACCGGCGTGGGGCCTTCCATCGCGTCCGGCAGCCAGATATGCAGCGGAAACATGGCGCTTTTGCCGGCGCCGCCGGTGTAGATGAGCACCGCCGCCAGCGTCAGCACGCCCACGCCGAGAAAGTGCACGTTCAGCCCGGCAAGCTGCGCGAGCACGTCAGGCCGCGTCAGGAACGCGAAGTCGAGCGGCTGCAGGCCGTGGAGATCTTGCGTCATGCCAGCGTGGATCTGGCTGGCGTAAAAGCCGAGCACCAGGATGCCAAGGAAAAAGCCGAGATCAGCAAATCGCGTAACAATAAAGGCTTTTTTGGACGCGGAGACCGCCGACGGCTTCTCGAAGTAAAAGCCGATGAGGAAAAACGAGCTGGCGCCGACGAGCTCCCAGCAGACGTACATCTGCACGAGGTTGGGCGCCAGCACCAGGCCCAACATGCTGAACGTAAACAGGTTCAGAAACGCAAAGTAGCGGGCGTAGCCGGGCTCGCCGTGCATGTAGCCGGTCGAATAGAGGTGCACGAGCGTCGAAACGGTCGTCACCACGACCAGCAGCATCACGGAAATCGGGTCCAGCAGCGTGCCAATCGAGATGCCAAAGCCGTCCTGGAAGTGCAGCCACATCGCCGACCATGGCGTAAGCGACGGCAGCGGCTGGCCATGCGGCACCAGGTGCAGGAAATCCCACGCCAGCAGCCAGGACAGCCCGGCGGAGGTCGCGACCGCCAGCGTCGCCACCGCGCCTGCGAGCCGCTCGGACACGGGCCGCAGCACCAGCCCGACCAGCAGAAACGACACAAGCGGGATGGCCGGAATCAGCCAAGCGTGCGTCAGGACGAAGGAAAGCGGCGCCATGGTTCAGTCCTTCAGTGCGTCCAGGCGGGTGACGTCGACGGTGCGGCGCTCGGCGTACATCGCCACAAAAATCGCCATGCCGACGACGACTTCCGCCGCCGCGACGGCGATGACGAAGATGGTCATGACGGCGCCGTCCAGCCGCTCAGCGCCGCCCAAGTTCGTCGGCGCAAGGTAGCGATTGAACAGGACAAAATTCACCGCCGCGGCGTTCAAGCACAGCTCGAGCGACATCAGCACGCCGACGGCGTTGCGCCGCGTCAACATGCCGTAAATCCCGATGGAAAACAGCGCGGACGTGAGCACAAGCCAGTGCGTGAGCGTGGGCGCGTGGCCGGCGAGGAAATCAGCCATGGTGCGCCTCCGACTTGACGAGCGCCGCTGGCTTGCGGGCAATCACGATGCCACCAATCATCGCCGCCAACAGCAGCAGCGACACGACTTCAAACGGCAGCGCGTAGCCATTTTCGCCGGTATCCAGCAGCGCCCGGCCAATCGCCGCGACGTCGTTTTTCGGCAGAGCCGTCAGCGCGCGGTTGGCAAACGCCGGCGCGGTCATCATGCAGTACGACAGGCCGAAAAACGCCAGCGCCACTGCGCCGCCGATGACCTGCCGATGGCGGCTCGGGTGGTCTTCCAGCAGCTCCGTCGTGCGCGTCAGCATCACGGCAAACACAAGCAGCACCACGATGCCGCCGACGTACACAAGCACCTGCACGCCCGCCAGAAACGGCGAATCCAGCAGCAGGTACAGCCCGGCGCTCGCCGCCAACACGCCCATCAGCGACACCGCCGCGCGCAGGATGCGCCGCCCGGTCACGACCGACCACGCCAGCGTCAGCGAGATCGCCGCCAGCAGGTAAAAAACCAGCGTTGGCAAAGCGTTAGCCAGCATTTTCGGCCTCCGGTGGCGGCACGGCAGCCGCGAGCTTGGCCGCAACGCGCGCGACCCTGGCCGCCTCGCGCGCAGCTTTCTCCGCGACTTTCTTGGCTTTTTGCTTAACGATCAGCGCCTCGATCACCGCGTGGCCGCCATACGGGTCGCGCGGCTCCATCGCGGCCTTGCGCGCGTCCGGGTCCTCGATCTTCTCCAGCACCGACGCCACGGGGCCCGCATATTCGTTGAGCGTGTAGGCCAGCAACCGCCGGTCGTACACGGACGACTCAAACGTGCCGTCAAAGCGCAGCACGCCAAACGGGCAGACGATCACGCACGTGTTGCAAAACGTGCAGCTGTCCAGGCGCCAGACAAAGGAGTCGAGCTCTTTCTTGCTGACCGCCGGCTTCTCGCGGCCAGTGATGATGATGCTGACGTTGGGGCAGGCTTCCTCGCAGATGCGGCACATCGTGCATTTGTGGTAGCCGTTGGCGTCGTGGTTGAACGCAAGCTGGGCGCGAAAGCGGTCGGGCAGCTTCAACGTCTCGCGGTTCTCGGGGTACTGCTGCGTCACGACGGTGGACGGCCGCATCAGGTAGCCCACCGTGATCTTCATGCCCGTGAACAGCGAGCGGATGCCCTTGAACACGCCGCCGACGGCGCCGGACTTGTCGATCCACGGCACCGGCCCTGCGAGCGCGCCGCCCGTGCCGACGTGCTTCTCCGGCGGCGGCGAGAGTTCTGGGACTGCGATCGACTCGTCGGACATGACCAACCTACCGCGCGAAAAAGTAGAAGCCCGTCACGACGCACGCGGCCGAGACGAAGAGGTTGACAAAACCAATGGGCAACAGGATTTTCCATTCGAGCCGCATCAGCTGATCGACGCGCAACCGCGGAAAAGTCCAGCGAAACCACATGATGAGAAAGATGATGGCGGTGGTCTTGAGCGCGAACCACAGGCCCGGCGGCAAGAGATCCATGACGCCGTTCAGCGCCGCGAAGTGGCCGATGTGCAAAGGCATCCAACCGCCCAGAAACAGCGTTGACGCCATGGCGGCGAGGACGAACATGTTCAGGAACTCCGAGAGGAAGAAAAACGAGAAGCGCAGCCCGGAATATTCCGTGTGAAATCCCGCAGTCAGCTCACTCTCGCCCTCCGCGAGGTCAAAGGGCGTGCGGTTGATTTCCGCCGTGCCGGCGATCATGAAGATGGCGAACGCGACAAGGCCGCAGCCGTGCGCGCGCCAGATCCACCAGCCGGTGTCCTGCGACTGGACGATGCCGGAGAGCTGCAGCGTACCGGCGAACAACACGACCACCAGCAGCGCCAAAGTCGCTGAAACTTCGTAGGAAATGATCTGCGCACCGGCCCGCATGGCGCCCAGCAGCGACCACTTGTTGTTGGAACTCCAGCCGCCCAACAGGATGCCCAGCACGCCCAGGCCGCTCACGGCCGTCACGTACAGCACGCCGATGTTCATGTCCGCGACCTGCAGCGATGGGCTCATCGGCAGCGCGATCATCACCAGCAGCATCCCGGCAAAGCTCAGCACCGGCGCGAGGATATGCAGCAGCGCGTCGGCGTCGCGCGGGACAATGTCCTCTTTCATCAGCAGCTTGATGGCGTCCGCGATCGACTGCAGCACGCCGTGCCAGCCCACGCGCATCGGACCGACGCGGCATTGGAAGTGCGCGGCGATCTTGCGCTCCGCGTAGATCAGCACAAGCCCCGCCACCGTCACGAACGCCGTCACCGCCAGGATCGTCAGCAGCACGTACAGGGCCGCGGTCCACGGGCTGCCCGGCAGCAGGTCGCCGGTGCGCTGAGCGATGGTTTTGACTTGCCAGGACATCCGGTTTCCTCAGCGATCGATGTCGGGAACGACGATGTCAATGGACGACAGCATCGCGACAAGGTCGCCGATGCGCCCGCCGGTCGCCATTTCGCCAATGCACCACAAGTTGTTGAAATTCGGCGTCCGGCAGTGGATGCGGTACGGCGATTCCTTGCCGTTGGACACCAGCAGCACGCCGAGCACGCCGCGCGCGGTCTCCAGGTGGCTGTAGTGGATGCCGGCAGGGACTTTGATCTTGGCCGCCGGCTTGACCAAAAACGTCTTGCCTTCCGGGATGTTGTCGATCAGCTGCTCAATGATGCGGATCGACTGGCGGATCTCTTCCATCCGCACCCAATAGCGGTCCCAGCAGTCGCCGTCAGTGCCGACCGGCACGTCAAAATCCACTTGCGCGTACAGGCCATACGGCTCGGACTTGCGCAGGTCGTGCGCCACGCCGCTTGCGCGCAGCACCGGACCCGTCGCGCCCAGGGCAATCGCCCGCGCCGCGCTCAGCCTGCCGATGCCGCGCAGGCGTTCCTGAATGATGACGTTCTCGGTCAGCAGCGCGTCGTATTCGACCAGCTTGGGCTTCAAGTACGACAGGAACGCTTTGACATCCTTGACGAACTCCGGGTGGATATCGAACATCACGCCGCCGGGCTGGATGTAGTTCATCGTCAGCCGAGCGCCGATGGTCTTCTCGAAGATGTCGCAGATCTGCTCGCGATCGCGCAGGCCATAGAAAAACGGCGTAAATCCGCCGAGATCCATGCCAAATACCCCCCACCACAGCAAGTGGCTCTGGATGCGCTGCAGCTCGCAGACCAGCGTGCGGATGGCCTCGATGCGCTCGTTGGTCTCCATCTTGGCCGCTTTTTCGACGACCATCGTCACGGCCCAGTTGTTGGCCAGCGCCGACAAATAGTCCATGCGATCAACCAGATGCACGAACTGACGGTAGTTGCCGTGCTCGCCCATCTTCTCGATGCCGCGGTGAATGTAGCCAAGCACCGGCACGACTTCGCGCACCGTCTCGCCGTCCAGCCGCAGCACAAGGCGCAGCACGCCGTGGGTCGACGGATGCTGCGGGCCCATGTTGACGAAATACTCTTCCGTCGACAGCGGGCTGCTCGCCGTGCTCTCGCCGGAGATCCGCGCCTGCAAAGTGGAAACGTGCACGCTCATTCGGGCCGCTCCAGCATGAAATCGTCCTCGTAATCCTTGCGCAGCGGAAAGCCGACCCAGTCGTCCTCCAGGAACAAGCGCCGGAGATCCGGGTGGTCGTCGTACAAAATGCCAAAAAGATCGTAGGCTTCCCGCTCCAGCCACTCCGCAATTGGCCAGACCTGGCACACTGTCGGCACCAGCGGCGCGTCCCGGTCGATGGATACCGAAAGCGTCAGGTGGTGGCCGTGCGGCACCGACGTCAGCAGGTACAGCAGCTCAAAGCGGTCTTCCTCGAGCCAGTCGATCGCCGTGTGCGTCTCCAGCAGGTCAAACCGCAGGTCCGGGTCATCGCGCAGCTGCGTCGCAAGCGCGACGAGCGCGTGCGCGGGCACGATCAGCGTCGGCCTGTCGCTCTGGGCGCGGACCGTCGCGTCGGGTTGCAGCGCCTGAACGGCTGCGATGAGGTTCGGCGCGTCCATGGCTCAGAAGTCCTTCAATTCAGCGGAGTAATGCGCGCCGTCGGCCACCGCGTCCGCCATCGTGACGTTCGCATCGTGCGACAGCAAGTCCTGCATTTCCTTGCGGATATCGTCCAGCGTCATGCCTTCCGGCAGCGCCGCCAGCACCGGCCGCCGCCGCTCGCCCGGGTGGCGGATGCTCTCGCCTTCCTTGATCATTTTTTGCAGCGTCAGCAAGCCATAGAAGAACGCCTCCGGCCGCGGCGGACAGCCGGGGACGTAGACGTCCACCGGGATGATCTCGTCGGCGCCGCGAATCGTTGTGTAGCTGTGGTACATGAACGGGCCGCCGCAAATCGCGCAGGAACCGGTCGCCATGACGTAGCGCGGCTCGGCCATCTGCTCGTACAGCGTGCGGAGGCGCGGCGCCATGCGCTTGACGATGGTGCCGGCGATGACCAGCAGATCCGCCTGCCGCGGCGAGGGCCGCGCGACTTCAGCGCCAAACCGCGCGAGATCGTGTCGCGCCGCGCCGGTGGCCATCATGACCTCGATGGCGCAGCAGCTGGTGCCAAACGTCAACGGCCACAGGCTGTTGGATCGGCTCCAGTTGATCAACTGGTCGACGGCGGTCACGAGCACGGACCCGCCTGGCAGCGGTTCCAGCACGCCGGGCAGCTTGTCGGTGATTACACCCATTCGAGCGCTCCTTTGCGCCACGCGTACAACAGGCCGACCATCAACATGGCGCCGAACACGCCCGCCTCGACAAGCCCTGTCGTTCCAAACTCGCGCAGCACGACGGCCCACGGGTACAGGAACGCGGCCTCGACGTCAAACACCAAAAACATCAAACCGAACAGGTAGAAGCCGACGTTGAACTGAACCCACGACGTGCCGATGGTCTTCTCGCCGCACTCGTAGGAGTCGTTCTTGGCGCCGCCAGGGTGATGCGGCGCGACCAGGCGGGAGAGCCCGAGCCCACCTAGCACCATCACGGCCGAAAAGCCGAGAAAAATCAGGACATAGAAGAAGTCCATCGCGTCCTCATGCCGCCGATGCAGGCGCCGCTTGCGCGCCCAGCAGGCTGATGTGGCCGGCCGCGTCTTCCACCCATGCATCCGACCCGCGGAAAACGCGTGTCAAATCACCACCTTTCGGCGCATAATGGTCGTCGTAGACGGTCTGCTCGACGCGGCGGAACACGCCCACCGGCACGGGCAAGTCTGGATGTTCCATGTTGGAGAGCAAGAAAGCCAGCGAGGAATCCTCGACCGAGACGTCGTGAATCAGCGCGTTTTGGGGCAGCGGCCCGCCGGGCACATGCGCCTGCACCTGCGGCCGGAAGCCGTCGATGGTGACGATGCGGTCCTTGGCGTTGCCGAAAATCAGCGGCTCCTTGTCGCGCAGCAGCACGGTCGTATCCTGCTTGACGGCCTTCTCCGTCAGGTGGCTGAACGTGCCGTCGTTGAAGATCACGCAGTTCAGCAGCACTTCCACGAACGCGGCGCCGCGGTGGTCGGCGGCCTGTTGCAGGACATCCGCCATCAGCTGCCCGTCGGTGTCCGCCACGCGCGCGGCAAAAGTTGCGCCAGCGGCGATCGCCATCGACAGCGGCCGAATCGGCGGATCAATCGAGCCGTAGGGCGTCGACTTGGTCTTCTTGCCCTTGGCCGTGGTCGGCGACGCCTGGCCCTTGGTCAGGCCGTAGATCTGGTTGTTGAACAAAATCACCTTGATGTTGGGGTTGCGGCGAATCATGTGGATGAAATGGTTGCCGCCGATCGACAGCGCGTCGCCGTCGCCGGTCATGACCCACACGCTCAGGTCCGGGCGAGAGAGCTTCAAGCCGGTCGCGACGGTCATGGCGCGGCCGTGGACCGTGTGAAACCCGTAGGTGTCGACGTAGTACGGGGTGCGCGACGAGCAGCCGATCCCTGAAATCACGGCGAATTTCTCGCGCGGCAGGCCCATGGTCGGGAACGTGCCGGTCAGCCAGCGCAGCACGCTGTAGCAGCCGCAGCCGGCGCACCACTTGGGGTCAATGGTGCTGAGGAAGTCCTGGCGCTTGAGGCCAAGGTTGTTGGTGGGGACGACTGTCATGACGGCGCTCCATTGCGTGGTCAGCCCGTTGGGGCCTCGAGTGGAAGGTCAGCGGCGGCTAGCCCTTGATTTCAGGCATCGAGCGGATCTTGGCCTCGATCTCGTCCGCGCGAAACGGCTGGCCTTCCACCTTGTTGAACTGCTCGATATCAATCAGATATTTGCCACGCAAGTGATACGCCAGCTGCCCCGAGTTGATCTCCGGCAGCAGCACGCGCTTGTAGCGCTGCATCAGCGCCTTCAGGTCCGGCGGCAGCGGGTTCAGGTGCCGCAGGTGCGCGCCCGCGACCGGAACGCCGGCCTTGTTCAGGTGGCCAATCGCCTGTTCAATCACGCCGCGCGTCGACCCCCAGCCGAGCACGAGCACCGGCGCGTTCGGGTCGCCATACACTTCGGTCGGCGCGATATCCTGTGTGATCTTCTCGATTTTCGCCGCGCGCAGGTCGGTCATCCGCTGGTGGTTCGCCGGGCTGTGGCTGATATTGCCCGAGCCGTCCTCTTTCTCCAGGCCGCCGATGCGGTGCTCCAGGCCCGGCGTGCCGACCGCCGCCCACGGCCGCGCCAGCGTCTCCGGATCGCGCGTGTACGGCTTGAAACCCTCGGGATTCGTGACCAAATGCGTCTTGAGCACCGGCAGTTCGTCCAGCTCGGGCACGCGCCAGACCTCCGAACCGTTGCCCAGATAGCCGTCGGTCAGCAGCACAACCGGCGTCATGTACTTCAGCGCGATGCGCGCCGCTTCGATCGTCGCGTCAAAGCAGTCGCGCGGCGACGACGCCGAGACCACGGCCAGCGGCGACTCGCCGTGGCGGCCAAACAGCGCCTGCAGCAGGTCCGACTGCTCGGTCTTGGTCGGCAGACCCGTCGACGGCCCGGCGCGCTGCACGTCCACGATGACCAGCGGCAGCTCCGTCATGACGGCGAGGTTGATGAACTCGGTCTTGAGCGAAAAGCCCGGACCTGAGGTCGACGTTGCCGCCAGCGCGCCGCCAAAGGCCGCGCCAATCGCAGAGCCGATGCCGGCAATCTCGTCTTCCGCCTGCAGCACATTGCAGAATTCCCGATTCTGCTGGAGCACTTGCATGATGTCGGTCGCCGGCGTGATCGGATAGCTGCCCAGGAACAGCGGCAGATTCGCGCGGCGCGCCGCAGCCAGCAGGCCGTATGCCGTCGCCGTGTTGCCGGAAATCTGCCGGTACACGCCCGCGCCGCGCGGTGTCACCTTGGCGCGCGTCGCGTACGTGCGCTCGACCAGCTTGCCGTCCTTGCCATACTGCAGCCCGGCCTCAAACGCCCGCTGGTTGGCCTCCAGCACGTCCGGCTTGTTGCCGAATTTCTTGATGATCCAGCGCTGCGTCTGCTTGACGTCGCGGTTGAAGAGCCAATAGCTCAGGCCCAGCGCGAAGAAGTTCTTGCAGCGGTCGACCTGCTTGGCCGACAGCCCGGCGGCGCCCAGCGCTTCCTGCGTGGCCTTGACCATGGGCACGCGCAGCACGCGGAAGTTGGCGAGCTCGTCGGTCGTCAGCGGGTCCGCGGTGTAGCCGGCTTTCTCCACGTTGCGGGCGATGAACGCGTCCTCGTTGAGGATGATGGTCGCGCCGCGCTTGAGAAACGGCATGTTGGCGCGCAACGCCGCGGGGTTCATCGCGACGAGGAAGTCCAAGCTGTCGCCCGGCGTGAAGACGTCGCTCGTGCCAAAGCACACCTGGTAGCCGGAGACGCCGCCGATGGTGCCGGCGGGCGCGCGGATCTCAGACGGATAGTCCGGCAGCGTCGCGACGTCATCGCCCATCAGCGCGGAAGTACTGGTAAATTGGTCGCCAACCAGCTGCATGCCGTCGCCGGAGTCGCCGGCAAAGCGGATGACGACGGTGTCGACTTCTTCAATGGTGTGGACGAACTGCTGCGGTATCATGGGGGGTCCTCCAGCGTGCCTGACTGCCATCCGCTGGCGGTCATTTACAGGGCGAATCAGGCGCCCGATCGCGTCCAAGGTCAATGGCGTCTGTCACAGGCGTGTCTAGCGAAGGCCGCCCATTGTCACGGGTTTGTCAGGCGCGCCGCGGCCGATCACGCGTGCGCGGCCGAGCCCAGGCGGATGCTGCGCGCCAGCTGTGCAGAATAGCGGCGTAAATCGGTCCGGATTGGCTGCAAACGGTCGCGGGCGGCTCTGGCGGATGAACGGGCGCGATCAGCGGGGCGCCTACAGCTTGGGCGTGTCGACTTCGTCCACCGCGCGATCCGGCTCGTCATCGCCCGGGACGCGCGCCAGCAGATCCGCCACGAGGCGCTGGTGCGCCATCTCCTCCGTGCGCAGCTCAAGAAACAGCTGCCGCACCGCCCCATCCTTGACATGCAGCAAGGCTTCATCAAAGAAATCATAGGCCTTGCGTTCGGCCGCCAGCGCGATCTCCAGCGCCTGGCGCGTGCTCATGTAGTTGCGCGGCTGGTTGGTCTCCGGTGCCTCCACGTCGACGATCGCGTCCGCATCGACCCGCGATGGCGCGTCGGCGAACAGCGCGCGGCGCCGCTGCGCGAGGTCGTCGCGGTGCTTTTGTTCGTTGACGACCATCGAGTCAAAGAACGTCGCTGCGTCACCCTCATAGCGCTTGCCGACGAGCTCCGAGAAATCCGCGTAGCGCTGGCGCGCCTCTTCCTCAATCAAGATGGCATAATCCAACGCATCCTGCAGGTTTAGGCGGGCGAAATCGATGGCGGCGAACGGCATGGCACACTCCTGATGTTCCGCGGCGAAGCACTGCCTGCGCCGGGCGGGCGCGAGACTACCAGACCCACCGCTTGGGAATCCACGCGTCGGGGCTGAAAATTGTCACGGGCTTGTCGCGGCGCGGCTGGCCCGGCGTCTGTCACAATCCTGCCACACGCGCGGTGTACGGGCTGGACATTGCGCGGCACAATCGGCCACGCGAAAGCCTGGAGGCCGCATGCACAAGCCCAAATTCATCACAGTCGACGGCAACGAAGCGACAGCGCTTGTTGCCCACAAGCTCAACGAAATCATTGTTATTTACCCCATCACGCCGTCGTCGACGATGGGCGAATTGTGCGACGAATGGAGCGCGAATGGCCGGCAGAATCTCTGGGGCGCCGTCCCGGAAGTGACTGAAATGCAATCGGAAGGCGGCGCCGCCGGCGCAGTTCACGGCGCGCTGCAGGTCGGCGTGCTGGCGACGACGTTCACCGCATCCCAGGGCTTGCTGCTCATGATTCCGAACATGTACAAAATCGCCGGCGAGCTCACGCCTTTTTGCATGCACGTCGCCGCGCGCACGCTGGCAACCCACGCTTTGTCCATTTTTGGCGACCATTCGGACGTCATGGCCTGCCGGCAGACCGGCTTTGCCCTGCTGGCGTCCGGATCTGTGCAGGAAGCCCATGATTTCGCGGCGATCGGCCAAGCGGCGACCCTGCGTTCGCGCGTGCCGTTCCTGCATTTCTTTGACGGCTTTCGCACCTCGCACGAGGTCGCCAAGATTGCCGCGCTGAACGACGACGACCTGCGGTCGCTGATGGACGCGGACTGCATCGCCGCCCACCGCGCGCGCGCGCTGACGCCCGATCACCCGAGCGTGCGCGGAACCGCTCAGAATCCCGATGCTTTTTTCCAAGCTCGCGAAGCCGGGAACCGCTTCATGTTCGACTGTCCGCAGGTCGTGCGCGACGTGATGGCGGAGTTCGCCGCGCGTACGGGTCGCGCGTACCAGCCGTTCGACTATTTTGGCCATCCGGAGGCGGAAAACCTCATTGTGATCATGGGCTCAGGCGCGGAGACCGTGCGCGAGACGGTCAATTTCTTGGTGGCGCGCGGCCAGAAGCTGGGCGTGGTGCAAGTGCGCCTGTACCGGCCCTTTTGCGTGGCGGAATTCGCCAAGGTGCTGCCCGCAACGACGCGGCGAATCGCGGTGCTGGACCGCACCAAGGAGCCGGGCGCGCCGGGCGAACCGCTGTACCTGGACGTCGTGGCGGCGTTGGCGGCGATGCGGCGCGACGGCGACGGGCTGCTGGGCGAGCCACACGTGGTCGGCGGGCGCTACGGGCTGTCGTCCAAAGAATTCACGCCGGCGATGGTGGATGCGATCTTTCGCGAGTTGCAAAAACCCAAGCCTCGTCATGGCTTTACGGTCGGCATCGTCGATGACGTGACGTTCCTTTCGCTGGCCGTCGACGCCAATTTCTCAATCGAAGCCGAGGACGTCGTCGGCGCGGTCTTCTTTGGCCTCGGCGCGGACGGCACCGTGGGTGCCAACAAGAACTCCATCAAGATCATCGGCGAAGAGACCAGCCACTACGCGCAGGGATATTTTGTCTATGATTCCAAGAAGTCCGGCGCGATCACGATCTCGCATCTGCGCTTTGGCCCCCGACCGATCCGCGCGCCGTATCTGGTCAAGCAGGCGCACTTCGTGGCGTGCCACCACATGACGTTCCTCGACAAGTACGACGTGCTCGGTTACGCGGCGCAAGGCGGCGTTTTTCTGCTGAATTCCGCATTCAGCGCCGCAGAGATCTGGCACAACCTATCGGCGGAAGTGCAGCAGGAACTGATCGATAAGCGCCTGACTTTCTACGTGATTGATGCCCACAAGGTCGCGCAGGAAACCGGCATGGGCGGCCGCATCAACACCATCATGCAGACCTGCTTTTTTGCCATCTCGGGCGTGCTGCCGCGCGACGAGGCGATCGCGCACATCAAGCATTCCATTGAGAAAAGCTACAAAAAGAAGGGCGCGGACGTGGTGAAGAAGAATTTTGCCGCGGTCGACCACACGCTCAAGCACTTGGAGACGGTGCACGTGCCGGGTCTGGCGACTTCGCCGCGCCATCTGCCGCCGGTCGTGGACAGCCACGCGCCGGATTTTGTCCAGCGCGTGACCGCAGTGATGATGGCCGACAAGGGCGACGCACTGCCGGTCAGCGCGTTCCCGATTGACGGCGTCTGGCCGATGGGCACGGCAAAGTGGGAAAAGCGCAATATCGCTTTGGAAATTCCCGTTTGGCACATGGACCTGTGCATCCAGTGCAACAAATGCGCGCTCGTGTGCCCGCACGCGGCGATCCGCGCCAAGGTTTTTGACCCCCGCTTCGCCGTGGACGCGCCGCCGACCTTCAAGGCGATGGACTACCGCGGCCTGGAATTCCGCGGCGACAAATACACGATTCAGGTCGCGCCGGAGGACTGCACGGGCTGCGAACTGTGCGTGCACATGTGTCCGGCGGTGGACAAGAAAGACGGCCGCAAGGCGCTGGAGATGGCGCCACAGCCGGAGCTGCGCGCAGCGGAACACCTGAATTTTCAGCATTTTCTGGCGATTCCCGAGCCGGATCGGCTCAAGGTGAAGATCGACGTGAAGGGCTCGCAGTTCCTGCAGCCGCTGTTCGAATTCTCCGGCGCGTGTTCCGGCTGCGGCGAGACGCCGTATGTCAAGCTGCTGACTCAGCTTTTTGGCGATCGGCTGCTAATTGCCAACGCCACGGGCTGCTCGTCGATCTTTGGCGGCAACCTGCCGACCACGCCGTACACGACCAACGCGGCGGGTCTGGGGCCGGCGTGGGCGAATTCACTGTTTGAGGATAACGCCGAGTTTGGCCTGGGCTTTCGGCTGGCGGTCGACCAGCACGCGCTGCACGCCAAGGCGCTGGTGCAGGAGCTGATTGCGGCGGTGGATGCGCCGCTGGCGCACGGGCTGCTGACCGCGGACCAGTCGACCGAGCAGGGCCTTGCGGACCAGCGCGCGCGCGTGGCGACGTTGAAGGCGCAGCTGCTGGCGCACGAGACGAAACACAGCCGCCGGTTGTGGCAAATCGCTGATTTTCTTGTGAAAAAGAGCGTGTGGATCGTCGGCGGCGACGGCTGGGCGTATGACATCGGCTACGGCGGCCTGGACCACGTGCTGGCGTCCGGGCGCGACGTCAACGTGCTCGTGCTGGACACCGAGGTGTATTCCAACACCGGCGGTCAGGCGTCCAAGGCGACGCCAATGGGCGCGGCGGCGCGGTTTGCGACGGCCGGCAAGGCGCTGGCCAAGAAGGATTTGGGCCTGATGGCCATGAGTTACGGCCACGTGTACGTGGCGCGGGTCGCGCTGGGCGCCAAGGACGCCCACACGGTGCGGGTGATGCAGGAGGCGGAGTCGTATCCCGGGCCGTCGCTGGTCATCGCCTACAGCCACTGCATCGCGCACGGCTACGACCTGAGCGACGCGCTGGAACATCAGGAAACGGCAGTGCAATCGGCCTATTGGCCGCTGTACCGGTTTGACCCGCGGCGGCAAACGGCGGGCGAGAACCCGCTCAGGCTCGACTCGCCGCCGCCCAAGAAGACGCTCATGGAGTTCGTCAGCCAGGAGAACCGCTTCAAGCAGACGGAAGTGCGTGATCCCGAACACTTTCACGAGATGATGGAGCAAGCGCAGCACGCGCTGAACCGGCGGTACGCGCTCTACGAGCACCTGAGCAAGCTGGTGCTGACGGAGTAGCTGCGCGGGCCGACGCGCACGGTGAAGTGGCGGCTCGTGCGCCATTTTTTGGGGCTACGGCGGCGTCAGCCAGCAGGACTGCGAGCCCACCGACCGCGATAACCGCTGAACCAAGCCGGTGTGTTCAGTTCGTGACAGGCAAGCACTGTCCCGCCACGCCGCAGCTGTAGGCCACCGGCGAGCTGAGGATCGTGTTGCACGGCTGGCCGCTGCTCAGGATGATCCAGCCGTACTGGCTGGGCACCTTGCCGGCGCAGACGCGGCAGGAGTCGTTGCCGGTCGTGCCGGCGTACGCGCCGTCGGCGATGCACTGGCCGCCGATCAGGCACGTGGCAGGGGCCAAGTTGTGCTGGCAGATTCCGCTGCTGCAGACGTCCGTGGTGCAGCTGATGCCGTCGCTGCAGTCGCCGTCGGCAGCGCAGTCCGGCACGTGCTGGACGGTGACCTGGACCACGATTTGGCACGAGTTGCCCGGCTCGCCGGCGATGGCCGGCAGGTCGTACAGTGTCGCGGTCGCCGTGCCAGTGCCCTTGCCCGCGCCATACGTGACGATGCTGGTTTCCACGGAAGTGACGCCGTAGTTCGCGTCGACGCTGACGGAGCAGCTGGCCTCCACGTTGCTGACAATCGTGCCGATCTGCGTCGTCGTGCCGCCGGGCGCGTAGTCGCAGCCTCCAACGAAATTCTGTGGATGCGCGCTGCCGGTCTTTGTGTAGCCGACATTGGCGCGCGGTTCTACGAGCTGAATCAAGGCGTTGCATGTCGTCGACACGGTCTTGGTCGTCACGGTCCAGTTGCCACCCGCGTAGAACGCCGGCTTGGACGAGGCGTCGCAGGTCGGCAGCGTGCACGTCTTGCCGTTGGCGAGCGGCGCGATCGGCGGCCAGGGGTCGACGCACTTGCCGCTGGCGCAGGTTCCAGCGGTGCCGCAGGAGAACGACTCGTTGGCGTTGGTCCAGCCGTTGTTGCTGGTCGCGGACGTGCAGGCGAGGCAGGCGTTGGCGCCGTTCGTGTCGCCGTCGGCGTGACAGATGCCGTCGATGAAGCAGCTGCCGGTCACAACCTCGTGCGTGCACGCGTGGCTCGTCGGGTCGCAGGCGTCCGTCGTGCAGGCCTTGCCGTCGTCGCATTGGCCGTTGTTCAGGCATTGCGGGACCACGCCGGCGCAGACGCCCGCGGTGCACGTGTCGCCGATCGTGCTGGCGTTGCCGTCGTTGCACGAAGTGCCGGACAGCTTGGCGTTGCTGCAGCCGCTGGTCGGGTCGCAGGAGTCAGCCGTGCACGCGTTGCCGTCGTCGCACTTGGCGCCGGAAATGTCGCTGTGGCTGCAGGCCAAAAGCGCCGAGTTGCCCGCGGTCGGATCGCAGATATCGCTGGTGCAGACGTTGCTGTCGGCGCACGGTGTGCCGACGGTGCCGGTGCAGGTCGTGACGTCGCAGGCGTCGTTCACTGTGCAGAAGTTATTGTCATCACAAGCGATAGTTCCCGCCGCGGCGTGCTGGCAGCCCGACTTGCCGGCGCAGCTGTCCGTCGTACATGGATTGCCGTCGTCGCACGCGCTGTTGGTGGCTGTGCCCGCGCACGCGCCGCCCGCGCACGCGTCGCCGGTGGTGCAGGTCACGCCGTCGTCGCAGCTCACCGCGTTGTTCGTGGTCGTGCAAGCGCCGGCGAGGTTGCAGCCGTCGTCCGTGCACGGATTGCCGTCGTTGCAGGCTTTCGCCGTGCCCGTGCAGGTGCCGGTGCCGCAGTTGTCGTTCTCCGTGCAGGCGTTGTTGTCGTCGCACGTCACGCTCGCCGGCAGCGCGACTGACGTGCAACCCTTGGTCTTGTTGCAGGAATCGGTCGTGCACGCGTTGCCATCGTCGCACGAGACGCTGGTGTTGCTGCAGAACATGTTCGTGCACTTGTCGGTGGTGCACGCGCTGTTGTCGTTGCAATCGCTGTCCGCGGCGCAATCGGGCGCGCTAAAGCCACTGCACGCACTCAGCGCTTTGCCACAGTTCTGCGCGGCGCACGAGATACACGCCGGATCGGTGACGGTGGCGCTGACAAAGTTCGAGCAGCTCGACGCGCAGGCGGTCGACACGCAAACCGACAAGTCGCCAAAGCAATCTGCGCATTGCGATGCCATCGGGTACGCTTGGGCGATGCATGTGGCCATGCACGCTTTGTCCAGCGTGTTCGTGATGGGCGCGCCGGCCGGCTTGCACGCACCCGTACCGCAAGTGCCCAGGGCTGTGACAAAAGCCATGTTCGTTGTCGAATCCCATTCCGCTTTGCTGCAATTGGTCGCGGAGGCGGCGTCACCGGTGACGTCGCCGCTCGCGTCGACGCTGGCGTCCACGCTCGTGTCCGGGCCGGTGTCGTCGACAGTGTCCGTGCAAGTGCCGGTGCCGGCGCAGGTGCCTTTCTTGCAGTAGTCATTTTGCGTGCACGGGTCGCCGTCGTCGCACGGCCCGGCGTTTTGCGGGTTGCTGCACACGCCGTTCAGGCAAATGTTGTCGGTACACGGGTCGTTGTCGTTGCAGTCCGAGTTGGAGGTGCACTGCGGCGTCACTTCCGGGCCAGTATCGATCGCGATGTCGGTCTTCGACGCGATGTCCTGCGTGTCCAAGCCAACGTCCGCCTTTGCGTCCGAGCCGGTCACCGCATCCTCCTTGCCCACGTCGGCCACCGCGTCATCGGCAGGCTGGCTCGCCGGGGTCGTGCCACCGCACGCGACTGCAGCCAGCGCCAGACAACTGAGAACGAACCGTTTATCAAGCAAAATCAAGACAGTATTCATCACAACCCCGTTCAATGGTCCGGTCACAGAAGGATGCCCGCGGCGCAAACGCTGACACTTGCCAGAGCGCGAGGGATCATACGGGCGGCATCGGCGATGCGCAACTTGATGGCGACCAGCCCGCACGCAGCGCTTCTGGGGCCGTTGCCGTCGGCTATTGCCGCAAAATGCTGCGCGCGCACAGCGTCGCCAGCGCGAGGATCGATGTCTGCGGATTCACGCCCGTCGCGGTCGGAAAGACGCTCGAGTCCGCGACGTACAGCCCGGCGACCGTGTGGTGGCGAAAATCCGGGCGTACGACCGCGTGCGTGGGATCCGTCGCCATCTTGCAGGTGCCAAAAAGATGTGTGATTGCACCGTGGTACGCATCAGGCTGCCGTGGGCCTTCGGTTTGGAACCGCACGATCTCGCGGCGGTCCGTGACGACCGGCGCCCAGCCGTGCACGCCGGGCAGCACGCGCAAGGCTCCGGCCGCAAACAGCATTTCGCCCAGGACGCGCACGCCGCGGCGGATGCAATCCACGTCGCGCGGCGTCAGGTTGTACTGGATGACCGGCCGGCCGCGCCAGCCAACGCGCACGCGACCGCGGCCGTGCGCGCGGACCGCCACGCCCCAGTGGACCTCGTGGGCGAGCTGGTCCAAGTTGCGCGCGAACGCCCGACCCATGCCGTCCATTCGGCTGGCAATGATGGCCGGATCGTAGCCAAGTGCCTCAAACTTGATGCCTTCTTTGCGCAGCCCGATCACTTCGTGGCCCTGCGTCGCGCCATTCCACATCCGCACCGTCTCGGCAAATTGCCCAACGACCGCAACACCCGGGTGCGCCTGCAGATTTTGGCCAACCGGCCCATGGCGAATCCCGCTCTTGTGCAGCAGCATCGGCGTCTGGATCGCGCTGGCCGCCAGCACGACGGCGAGCCGCGCTTGCACGGTGACGCGCCCACCGCCCGCCGCCTGACCAATCACGCCGACCGCGCGGCCATGCTCCGTCTGCACAGCCGCGACCGTCACGCGGCTGAGAATCTGCGCGCCATGGTGGCACGCCACCGGCAAAAGCGTCAGATCCATCGACTGTTTGCGGCCATGCGGACAGCCCTGCAGGCAACGGCCCAAGCCTTCGCAGCCGCGCGTGTTGCGGGCAATCGGCCGGTGTTCCAGCCCCAGCGCGTCCGCGCCCTGCGCCATCAGCAGGTTCTTGGGCCCCGCCACGCTGGCCTGGGTCGGCGCGATGCCCAGGTCGTCTTCGATTTCGTCAAAAAGCGCGGAGAGCGTGCCCGCATCCAGCGTTTGCTCGAGCCCGGGATCTGCGGCGACCCAGCCCGCGCGCACGTCCTCCGGCAGTCGCCACGAGATCGCGCCGTTGACGACCGACGTGCCGCCCACCGCGCGGCCTTGCAGAACGGGCATTGGCGCGTTGCCCAGCGCGACGTTGGCACCCATGTCGCGGTACAGCAGCGCCATCGACGAAAAACCGTCGACCGGATAGTCCCGCGGCTGCACCCACGGACCTTCCTCCAGCAGTACCACGCGCAGACCCGCGAGGGCCAGCGTGCGCGCGGCGGCAGCCCCGGCTGGCCCAGTCCCGACAATCGCGACGTCGCAGTCGAGCGCGTGCGGGGCCGCGATCGTCGCCCCATCCAGCACGTTCACGGCACGACTCCCAAGGCGCGACGCGACGGCGGGTCGCGAAACAGCGCAAAGCAGGCGATCACCTTCAGCGTCGCGGCCAGCTGGCGCAGCAGGAACACCGGCGTGTCGGACATCTGCGCCAGGAACGCGTCCCGGCGGTCGGCCGAAAGCGCGAAGAACGGCCGCCCGTAGCCCGGCAACACCAGCGGCAGCCAGGTGAACGTCCAGGTTGTGAACCGCAGGCCAAGACGCAGCAGCGGCGGCGCGACCCGTGCGAGCTCCGGCCAGAAAGTGGTCAGATCGACTTGCGGCAGGCCGGCGCGGTCGGGCAGATCGGGCACGGTCGCATCCAACAGCAGGCGCAGCCAGCGCATTTCCACTGTCAGCCAGCCGTTCATGGCGCACCGTGCGCGGCGACGAACTGCGCGACTTCCGACTGAAAAACCGCCATGAGTTCGCGCACTTCAACCTCGGTCACTACCGACGCCTTGAAGTTGAAGTTCAGCGTCGCCACGCCGTCGTAGTTGGTCAGGGTGAGCACAATCGCCGTCCGCGGAATCAGCGGCGTCGACACGCGCACCGCCGTCACGTCCCAGCCCGGACCGCGCAGCCGCGGGATCGGAATCGCCAGCACGTTGCTGAAATTCAGGTTCACCACCGTGCGCGGCGAGGCGAAAAGCAGCTTGCGAAAGTCCGCCATCTTCAGCGTCAGCGCGAACCAGCGCTCAAAAAGGTAGCGTTTCAAGTGGGCACGGCGGTCGTTTTGTGCTTTGACCTGCCGCTGGATCTCGGGCATCACGTCCGCGATGGCGTGAAACCGCGTGAAGTCGATGTCCGGAATATGAAAGGCCAAATGGTTGGCGAACGAGCGAAATGGCTTGCCGCGCGGCCGCGTCTCGGCGGCGGTCGTCGCGTTCATCCGCGTCACCTTCACGCCGTGCGCCTCGTTCCAGCGCTTGTTGGCGACCAGAAACGCGGCGGCGAGCATCCAGTTCAGGTTGCCGCCCGCGCGCTTGGCCGCGTCTTTCCAGCCCTGCAGCTGCGCGGCGGCCAGCGGCACGTGCAAAGTCCGGTTTCCGCCTGAGTAATCGAGCGAGACGTTCTGCCTGAGCACCGACAACGGCCGGCGCAGGCTGACAAACGCGCTGCGGATGTACTCGCCGATGCCAGCCAGCAGCAGCCCGCGGCGCTGCCACGGCGTCAGGTCAAACGCGTCAAGCTCCGCGCGGCGCGGCACGACCGCGAGCGCCGCCGCATCCGGCTGCGTGCCCGCGAGCGCGTGGTTCAGGAACGCCGCGAGGTCCGGCAACAGTTCAATCATCGCCCGGCCGTCCGCGAGGCCATGGTGCTGCTTGACGAACAGCCGCGAACGGTTGCCGGGCAGCCACGCCAGGATCAGCTGCAGCGGCGGCCGCGCGAACAGGTCAAGGAAGCGATCGTGCACCGCATCGCGCAGACGGTCGGCGGCGGCGTCCGGCTGATCGCGCAAGTCGTGGAATTCAAAAAGCTGGGCAATCGGCGGCTCATCTGACCACGACCACGCGAAATGCTTGGCGGAATCCGCTGTTCCGTCCAAGGGCACCACTGTCGCCCCGCACGTGGGATACGCCACGCACAGCCAGCGCAGCGCCTGTTGTACCGCGGCGGCCGGCAGCTGCCCGTCGAGGTGCAGCTCCCAGGTCGGCGCGTTGGAACAACCCAGCGGACCGCTCGTCGCGGCCAGACAGGCTTTGTCCAAATATTCAAACGGTTGCGTGGTCATGGCTCGCTCGGCTATTTGCACGGCCCCAGCAGGTCGCTCAGGGTCTTTTGCCGTGCGGTCACGTAGGCGTCGAGCGCTACGTAGTCCGCGTCCAGCTGTTTGGGCGTGTACAGCCCCTTGGGGTCGCTGTAGACAAGCGGCTTGAGCGCCGTGTGAAAGGAATCGATGAGCGGCAGCAGCGTCGTCGCGCGGAATAGCCCGCACTGCAGCGCTTGGAATTTCGCCAGCAGCAGCGGCTTGAGCACCGGGTTTTGCCAAATCCGCTGGTAGAGTTGGTCCGTCCGCGTCGCGCACCAGGAATTCGGCGCGCCCCACGGCAGCGCGAGGTCGTACCACGCGTTGTTAAAGTTGCCGAACGTCAGGTCGACACCGGTGGCGATCAAATGGAATTTCTTGGTATTTTGGTCGCCGTAAATCGTGAAATTCTGGCCCGCGGCGGCAAAGCCGTCCAGGTTCGACAGCACAGCGTCGACCGCGTAATCCGCGAGCAGCTCATCCACGACGAAGTACTTGTCCAGCACCGTCGGCAGTTGGTCGTCGGTCGCGTCCGTGATCGCCTGCGCGGCGTCGACGATCGCCTGCGGATCGCCCGGGCTGCCCGTGTACGCCGGCTTGAGCGCCGCGCAGCCGCCCGCGTCGGGACAGTCGATGCCCATGCAGCCGATGGTCGGCTCGAACTTGTTGCCTTCCTTGTTATTGAAAGCATTGGCAAAAAATCGCTTGTCGACGCTTTCTTGCAGTTCGTAGACGCCGTAGTCGCTGCCGTTGATCGCGACGTGCGCCCAGCTGAAGCGCGGCGCGTCGCCGCCGATCGCGCGCAGCATCGCCCCAGCGATCGGCTCGCGGACAAACGTTGGATCCTGCCCGGAGGCTTTGAGGCGAAATGCCTGTTCACCGTCGGGTCCAACGCCGGCCGTGTTGTACTGGTCGAACTTGAGCCGCACGTTGGGCTTGGCCGGGTTGTCAATCTGGCTGCCGTTGCCAAAACCTTTGATTCCAATGGTTTTAAACGCCGTCCCGTCGACTTGCACGTCCGCCTGGTACCAGTTGTACACCTTCTGGCCGTCGGGCTGATTCACGCCGTCGAGGTATGCGGTCCAGTCGGCCGGCGCGACGGTCAGCGCGACTTCGTGGATGCCGGAAAAGTCAAAAAATGTTGTCGCTGCGTGAATTGCGGTGATCTCGGAAGGCAGGCCGCCGCCGATGTCCGCGGTGACGTCGTATTGCGGCGCATCGCCAGCATCCAAAACGTCGGCAACATCGCTTGCCGCATCCGCATTCACGGCGTCCGTGGCGCTGACGTCCGCGTCCAGATTTGTCGCGTCCTTGCCGGACGGCTGCCAATCGACAAATTCCACGTCGCCGGGTCCAGCGTCGGCATCGTCCGCCGCGCCTGGCGCGTCCGTTCCGCACGCACCCAAGATCGCCGCAACCGCCGCCACAACCCACGCATTCGCTTGTCGCATCTGGCCTCCGTGCTTTGCCTGCCGCACGATACCCGATCGCCACGGCGGCGGCCAATTCGCGCAAACTGGCGCGCGCAACCGGGATGCCGTATCGTTGTGCAACCCGTTGAGGACGGGCCGATGTGGCGTTTCTGGCTGACCATCCTGCTCGCGCTGGCGACCTGCGCGGCCGCGTGTACGGACGTGCCCGCGCCAGGTGCGAGCGCGCCCGCGACGGCGCAATTCCGCACGAACGGCGACTTTTTCGAGATCGATCGCGGCCAAGGCTGGCAAAAATTTCTCATCAAGGGCGTCGATCTGGCGATCGCCAAGCCGGGCTACTATCCCGGCGATCTGGCCGCAACGCGCGCTGACTACGACCGCTGGCTCGCCGGGATCGCGGAGTTGGGCGCCAACGTCATCCGCGTCTACACGCTGCACTACCCCGTGTTTTATCAAGCTTTTCGCGATTGGAACGTCAACCATCCCGATCAGCCGCTGTACCTGATGCACGGCATCTGGCTGGACGAACGGACCGACGGCGACTACATGAGCGATTCCACGGCACTTTTCGAGGAAGAGATTCGCCTGGACGTCGACGCGATTCATGGCGACGTCGACATCGACGAGCGGTTCGGCAAGGCGTCCGGCCACTACGACGCGGACGTCTCGCCGTGGCTGCTGTCCTGGCTGCCGGGCGACGAGATGGACGGCAACCTGGTCGCCGCTTCCAACCAAAAATGGGCCGGCTACAATGAGTACAACGGCCGATTTTTGCACATGAAAAAGGGCGGACTGCCGATCGAGGGCTGGGTCGCGCACGAGCTGGACACCGTGCTCAGCTACGAATTCGACCGCTACGGCGTGCTGCGACCGATCGGCTGGTCAAGCTGGCCAGCGCTGGACCCGATCCACCACCCGACCGAGTCGCCCAACTTTGGCCAGGACGTGGTCGACTGCAATTTCGCGCAGTTCGATCTGCTCGCGCCGTACGACAAGGGCATCTTTGCCAGCTACCACATCTATCCGTTCAACCCGGAATTCATCATCTACGACCCGGGTTACGACAAGACGCTCGACGCCGCGGGCGCGGTAAACAGCTACCTCGGCTACATGAAAGACCTGAAGGCGCACCACCCCGGCGTGCCGGTTCTGGTCGCGGAATACGGCATCCCGTCGAGCCAGGGCGTCGCGCACATCAACCCGTACGCCTACAACCACGGCGGCTACAGCGAAGCCGACCAAGCCAACGTCGTCTACGACCTCTACCACAGCTGCCTGGAAGCCGGCATGGCGGGCACCGTCGCGTTTGAGTGGATCGACGAGTGGTTCAAGCGCACCTGGGTCACGACGCCGACGATGCTGCCCGCGGACAGCGGACGGCTGTGGCTGGACGCGATGAGCCCGGAGGAGAATTTCGGAATTCTCTCGTATTATCCATTGCCTGGCTGGTCAAAAACCGTGGACGGCAAGCCCGACGAGTGGACGCCGGACGATTTTGCGGCCGCACAGCAGGCGCCCCAGCCCGGCGGGCTTACGCGCGTGCAGCTCGCGGCCGACCCGGCGTTCTTGTACCTGTACGTCCAACTGGCCGACGACGCGACGCCGGACTTGAGCAAAATTACGATGATGATTGGCATTTCTACGGCAGAAGGCGAGCTGGGCAACCACCTGCTGGGCGCCCTGACGGCGCCGGACGACACGACGCTGGCGACAGCGACGGGCCTGGGCTTTGAGTCTCTGGTGCTGCTGGACGGCGCGATCGACGAGCTGCGCGTGGATGCGACGTACGATCCGATGCCGAAGATCAACGGCGCCAGCAAGGTCGGCGGCACGCCGGTGGCGACGACCGATGGCCAATTTGTCCTGGAAAATCAGCTGGTCAACAACAACGCCCAGTACCAGTCGATGGACGTGGAGTTCGACGGCAAGCAGTGGCCGCCGCCGCCCAAGCAGTACCACGCCTGGGGCACGTTGAAAGTGGGCGATTCGACGCAGGATACCCTGGCGAACATTGCGGCTGGACCGCACGGCGTGCTGGAGATTCGCCTGCCGTGGCACGCGATTTGGGTGACCGACCCGTCAACGCGCAGCATCCTGTGGGACGATCCGGCGACACCCGACTGGGACGTGAAAGTGACTGAAGGGATTCGCGTTTTTGTCGCGACCGCGCAAAAGTCTGGCGATCACTACCGTTTGTTGGACGCGGCGCCGCGGGCTGCGGTTCAGGGCAAGACCATCGCCGCGGACGGTCTGCCGCTGTTCACTTGGGCGACCTGGACGACCGTGCCCAACGTTGTGGAGCGACGTAAGCCCTTGTTTTATGCGCTGAAAACGGCGTTTGCGGAGAATCCGTGATGCGCGAACTTGTCTGGTGGCTGATCCTCAGCTGTGGCTTGGCGACCACCGCGCTCGGCGCCACGATTCCCAACGCCGGTTTTGAGCAGGCCAACGCGGACGGCGGCGTTGGCCCCGCGAACTGGACGACCGACGAGTGGGGCGCGGTCCAGGCCACGTTCACCTGGACGCTGACCGGCCACACCGGGCGCGGCGCGCGCGTGCAGGTCACCGCAACCGGGACCGACGGCGACGCCAAGTGGTGGGGCGTCGATTTCGCCGCGGACGGCACCGACAACGTCTACACCGTCAGCGATTGGTACCGCGCCGACGTGCCGACCGATCTGCTGCTCTGGGTGCACTACGCCGACGGGACCGAGTCGTACGAGCCGGTCGTGACGCTGCCGCCGGCCGCGACGTGGACGCAGGCAACTGCGCAAGTGACGGTGCCCGATGGCGCCCAGCGGCTGCGGGTACTGCACACGATCTCGCCGATTGGCACCCTGGACATCGACGACGTGAGCTGCGTGGGCCAAGGAGGCGCCGCGGTGCTGCCAGGCAAGTACAAAGCGACCGTGACCTTCACGTTCGACGACGGCTGGCTGTCCGCGTACAACATGCTGATCCCGCGGCTGGAAAAGATGGGCTGGCGCGGCACGAATTTCATCATCACCACGTATCCGGACAAGCCGGGCTATCAGTCCGACTACATCTTGTCCAAAGACGTGAAATCGCTGATGGGTCGCTGCCATGAGGTCGCCAGCCACACCCTGACGCACCCGGACCTGGCGACGCTGACGACCGCGCAGTGGACCTCCGAGATCACGGACCCAATCCCGACGCTCAAAGGCTGGGGCTCGAACGCGTACGGGATCGCGCCGCCGTTTGGCTCGTATACGCCGGAGATCCTTGCCGCAATGGCCAAGCTGTACCCGTACATGCGCACGCTGCATCCGGACGTGAACCAGCCGCCGTACAATGTCCACGAGCTCAACGGCCACGTGCTGACCAACATCTCCAAAAACGACGAACTGGAGGAGCTGCTGAGCCGCGCGGAGCAGATCGACGGCGGCTGGATCATCCTGGTGTTCCACCGGGCCTCCGCCGACGCGCCGAGCGACGCGTACGTGACGCCGGACCAGTTCCAGGGCTTCTTGGACCTTGTGCAAAAGCACGGCGCCAAGGTGGAGACGATCGCCGAGCACATGGGGCTGATGCAGTGCACGCCGCTGCCGACGCAGCCGACGCTTGTGGTGGGCGACAAGTCGCTGGATGCGCCCGCGGAGGCGACAAAGGCGACGGCGGACAATGCGAATGGCGCGGCGGGCTGTGACGCGCGCGGGCACCCGCAGCGGACGTGGCCGCTGGTCGTCGCGGCGCTGGCGGTGCTCCTCTGGCGGCGCAAGGCGGCAAAGTCCAATGTGCGACCGCACTAGTCGGATTTAGCTTGGCACGCGCTCGGGCCTCCCCTACACTGCACGCGCCGACCGCCTGCGGTCGAGAGGAACCTGGCCATGGGCGGCGTCAATCCCTACAACAAGTCCATCGCGAACGCGCCGGCCAAGCGGCCATTCACGGTGCGGCTGGTCGGCCATCCGACGCTGATCGAAGTCAAGCCCGAGGCGCTGCCGTACGGCCGCGACGGCCAGCCGGGTTCCCTGCTGGACATCTTGCTGAACGGCGCGCACGTGCCGATCGACCACGCCTGCGGCGGCGTAAGCGCGTGCTCGACCTGCCACATCGTGGTGAAAGAGGGCCTGTCGAGCTGCTCGCCAGCCGATGAAGCCGAAGAGGACATGCTGGACACCGCGCCCGGTTTGACGCCGCAGTCGCGGCTCGCGTGCCAGTGCGTGCCGGATGGCAGCTGCGATCTGGTTGTCGAAATCCCCAGCTGGAATCGCAATGCGGTCAAAGAGTAGGTCACCATGGATGAACGCACGTTTCGCCAAACCGTGGACGCGATCTACGCGCGGGTGCTCAAGCGCCTGGACCTGGAAGATCCGGATGTGATTGAGGGCGAGATGAACGCCGGCGTCGTCCGCATCCGCGCGAGCCGCGGCCAGGTGTACGTGCTGAACGTCCAGCCGCCGCTGCAGGAAGTGTGGTACGCGGCGGGCGACCGCGCTTGGCATTTCAAGCTGGCCGACGACCACTGGGTCGATCCGCGCAACGGCGAGGAGCTGGGCGCGATCCTGGACGAGACCGTCAGCAAGGCGGCCGGCAAGGCGATCCATTTTGCGCTTTGGCAATTCTGACCGCTTGGTCTCACGTCAGCTCGTGGGCTGGTCCGTTCGGGCGAATTCAAACTCTCCCGCCGCCTCGCGTCAACACGTGTAGACGCCGCACCGAGCGGTTCGCTACCATGGCGCCATGAAGCTGCCCACGCCCATCGTCGCCCTGCTCCGTCCGCTGGCCCGGCTTTGCCTGCTCGCCTGCGCGATCGCGCCCGTGTGCGCACGCGATGCGGAAGCGTTTTCGGTCAATGTCCACCACTTCATCACCGAGCGGGCGCTCCGCGGCAAGATGCCCGTCGGCAACATGTCCGGGCTGCCGGCAGACTCGTTGATCAAGTTCTGGGTGTGGATGGGCGAGAGCTTCTCGATCGACGAGATGAAGGCCGATGACCTGGACGGCTGGCGCTTTCGCCACCATTTTCCCGTGCCCCAAGCGTTCGCCGCGACGTCCATTCGCGCGTTTCTGGGCCTGAACTACGACCTCAAGCACCGTATCCGCGGCCTGGACACGATCGAGGGACTGGACGGCACCGAGCGCTTTGACGCGCACATTCAGGGCTCCGGCTGGCCCGACCTGGACGGGCGCAACCAGGACCGGCTGCTGCTGAACTTGCACGGTGAGCCGATTCATTTGGCCAACGGCCACTTGGTGCCGTTTGACCCGATGACGCTGAACATGGGTGAATTGACTGGTCTTTCCAGCCAGGCGCACGCGCACTACCAGCTGGTCGCGGACAAGCCATCGGATGACGTGGCGGTGCTGAAGACGGAGCCGTGGAATTTCGTGATCGCCATGGGCTTTCCCGGGCCGGTGATCACGTACGGCGCGTGGATGGCACAGATGCACTTGGACGTCTGCACGCTGGCGGAGTTCTGGGGCCACTTGAAGATGACCAGCGCGGGAGAGCCGATTGAAATCGCTTGGTTGGCTGCCGGCCTACACTACGTCGAGGACGCGGCCGGACCGCTGCACACGGTGCAAGTCGGCAGCTATGCCCTGTTCAAGCGCGCCAAGCTGGCCTACTGGGCGGAGGCGCTGAAGTCCTGCGGCGGCTATTGCGGGCCGCTGCCGTCGTTTCCCAAGGTTGGCCTGGGCTTTTTGCACAACCACCACCTGATGCTGGAAGCCTGGTTGGAGGATCAGGTGTATCTGGCGATGACGGGCGGGCCGGCGCATCCGGAAATCGCCAAGGCATGGGCGGCGATGGGCGAGGACGAGCCGGAGCTGTTGGCGGCGCTGGGCGACAAGCTCAAGCCGTACCAGGCCGGGCCGAAACAGCCGGCGCCGTGGCAGGACGGCCGCGGTCTGGCGACCGTGCTGGTGGAGACCGAGGCCAAGCTGGCGTCCCGCGATGGCGGCGCGCTGTATGAAGCCGCGCTGCTGGCGGGTGCGCCAACGCTGACGGCGCTGGACACCTCCCTGCCCGACGACGGCGGCTGGCGCAAGGAGTACCTCGGCGACGCGAACGACCCCCAAGTGAAGGCGGCGATCGACACGATCGCGCGGATCCAGGCCAAGTCGCTGCGGCGCGCGGCGACGGCGGTGCGGATCTATTACGACGCGTTGAACACGGCGAGCATTGAAGCGGCAGGTCGGCGGTTGCGGCGCTCGTGCCTGGACAACATGGAAGCGGCGGAAAAGCGGCGCGACCAGTATGCCGCCCATCCGCCGCCGGACGCGGCGCAGTTCGTCAAGGATCCGGCGTTTCTGGCCGCCGAGATCGGCGGATTCATGCTGTTCCTGGCGCTGATCTGGCTCATCGTCCGGCGGCTGGACCGCAAGAAGGCCGCTTGACCGGAGCCCCGCATGTCGACCCTGCTGCTGCTGCTCGCCAGCAATGTGTTCATGACCATCGCGTGGTATGGCCACCTGCGCTTCAAGACGGCGCCGCTCTGGCAGGCCGTCCTGGTCAGCTGGGCGATCGCGTTTTTTGAGTATTGCCTGCAGGTGCCCGCCAACCGCTTGGGCTACTTTGGCAAGTACTCCGCTTTTCAGCTGAAAATCATGCAGGAAGTGCTGTCGATCGCCGTCTTCATGGTTTTTGCCGCGCTCGCCCTGGGCGAGACGCCGCGCTGGAACCACGGCGTGGCGTTCGGCCTCATCCTGGCCGCAGCCTGGTTCGGCTTCCTGCCCAGCGGCGCGAAGTAGTCAGACCGCCAAGCCCTGCTGGTCGAACACGCCTTCGAACAGGATGCCCGACAGATAGCGCTCGCCCGAATCCGGCAGGATGACCACGATGGTCTTGCCGTCAAAGGCGCCGGAGCGCGCCAGGCGATCCGCGACCGCCGCCGCCGCACCGCAGGAAATGCCCGCCAGAATGCCCTCTTCGCGCGCGAGGCGCCGGGCGAACTCCACAGACTCCTCGTTGGTCACCAGCTCGACGCGGTCGATGATCGACAGGTCCAGCGTGTCCGGGATAAAGCCCGCGCCAATGCCTTGAATCTTGTGCGGTCCCGGCACGATCTCCTGGCCCGCGCGCTTTTGCGTGATCACCGGGCTCGCCGTCGGCTCCACCGCCACGCTCAGGATCTGCTTGCCCTTTTGCTGCTTGATGAAGCGCGACACCCCGGTGATCGTCCCGCCGGTGCCCACGCCGCTGACCAGCACATCGATCGCGCCGTCGGTGTCGTTCCAAATCTCCGGCCCGGTCGTCTTTTCGTGAATCGCCGGGTTGGCCGGATTCTTGAACTGCTGCGGCATGAAATACTTCGCGTCGCTCGCGGCGATCTCCTCGGCCTTGGCGATCGCGCCCTTCATCCCTTTGGCGCCCTCCGTCAGCACGAGCTTGGCGCCCAGCGCGGCCAGAATTTTGCGGCGCTCCACGCTCATCGTCTCCGGCATGGTCAGCGTGATCGGATAGCCGCGCGCCGCCGCCACGTACGCCAGCGCGATGCCGGTATTGCCGCTGGTCGGTTCGACGATCTCCTTGCCCGGGCCGAGCAAGCCGCGCGCTTCCGCGTCCCAAATCATCGCCGCGCCGATGCGGCACTTGACGGAATACGCGGGGTTGCGGCCCTCGATCTTGGCCAGCACGGTCACGTTCGGGTTGCCGATGATGCGGTTGAGGCGGACCAGCGGCGTGCGGCCGATGGACTGGGAGTTGTCGGAGAAAATGTGGCTCATGGTGCAGTCCTTGCGACGCGCGCGTCGTGAAAATGGCGCCGGAGCAGACCGATGCCCACGCGCTTCACAGTGCCAATACCAAGACTGGACGTCAATGTCAACTAAGCTGATAGGGTTTATCTGACAACTGACGAAGGCACGCGGAATCGGCCTCGCGGCGCATCCGCAAATCCGCTACGCTGCGGCGACAACAGCCGCCGGAACCGCCACCGATGCCCCAACCGCTGCGCAAAATCCTGGTCGTGCAACACGTGCCGCATGAGCCGCTGGGCACCCTGGATCGGTTGCTGCGCGCAGCGCGAATTCGCATCAAATTCGTGAACTTCTCGCGCAATCCGGACACGGTGCCCGACATCACCGGTTACGACGCGCTGATCGTGCTCGGCGGACCGATGAACGTCGACGAAGGCCACCGGTATCCACACCTGCTGACGGAAATGCGCCTGCTGCAGGCCGCGCTCGATGCCGGGCTGCCGATTCTGGGCATCTGCCTCGGCGCGCAGCTGCTCGCGCACGTGCTGGGCGCGCACGTGGGGCGCAATCGCGCGCAGGAGCTCGGTTGGCACCCGGTGCGGCTGACGGCGGCGGGCGAGCAGGATCCGGCGCTGCACCACCTGGCCGATGGCCGGCAGGTCTTTCACTGGCACGGCGACACGTTCGCGATCCCGGCGGGCGCGGTCCACCTGGCCGAGAGCGATTTGTGCGCCAACCAGGCGTTCCGCTACGGCCAGCACGCCTACGGCTTGCAGTTCCATCTGGAAGCCGACGAGCCGGTGATCGAGCGCTGGCTGCGCATCTACCAAGCGGATTTGGCCGCGGCCAACGGCCTGCAAGCGGGGCAGCGGATTCACCTGGAAACGCGCGCCCACCTGCTGCCGATGCGCGCGCTGGGCGACGCCGTTTTTGGCGACCTGCTGCGGCTTTTTGGCTGGCAGGAGCGCGCCGCCCCGGTTCAGCTCGGACACCGAATGACGGTGCCGATTCCGCGAATTCTGGATAAATAACAATTTGTTCGCGTCAGACCCTACCGCTTCGCGCCGCGATCCTGGACCTTGCCGGCCTGATTGAGGCCATCGCGGTCGGTGATCACCCAGCGCTTGGTCTCGCCGCGGATGCAGCCGTCGCGTTCCAGCTCCCCCAACGCGCGGCACGCGGTCTCCTGCGCCAGACCGACGACGCCCGCCAAGTCCGCCAGCGTGATGTTCTTGGGCACGCAGAGCTCGCCGTCGTCCGCCGTCTTGACGTGGCGCGTCAGCCAGGACGCAACTTTGGCCGTTGACCGCACCGTCCCCAGGCAGACTTGCAGCGCCCGCGCCTCGCGCAGCTGGCCGATCAGCCGCCGCGTCATGTATCGGCCCAGCTGCGGCGAGTGCTTCAGCGCCTCGACCATGTCCAGCTTCGGCGCACCACAGACCTCCGCGGACCGCAGCGCGATGGCGGAAACATGGTGGACGCCCTCATCCAGCGTATCCAACCCGAGCATCTCGCCCGCGCCGAACACCGCCAGCACGTGCTCGCGACCGGTCGTGTCCACCGTGACGATCTTGAGCTGTCCGCTGCGCACTGTGTAGATGCCCGTCGCGGCCTCGCCTTCGCGAAAAAGCACCTCGCGCGGCGCGAGCTTGCGTGCGACCGCGCGTTCGCAAACCGCCGCAGCCGCCGTGTCGCCGGCCATGGCAGCGCTGTTGAAGATGCATTCGCTGCATCCTGCGGATCGGGTGGACTTGGGCGAGGCCGTCTTCAATCGTTCACCGGAGGCAAGGGCAGGCAGGGCTCGCGAAGGTAACGCGCTACCCCGGGAAGTCATTGACGGTGGTCAACACCCCGACGCCATTGTCGGACTGCCCATGCCGAATCGCACCATTTTCAGCACACTTCTTCACAAACCACCACCCCAGGTGGGAGCGCGCCAGAGCGGTGCCAAGCCCGCCATCAGTGACCCGCGCCGCGGCCGGGGATCACGTTCCACAGGCGTGCGATCAGGGCAAACCCGATGAGCGCGAACAGGATTGGCGCGGACGCCCAGATTTTCCAGCCAAAACGGTCGAGCAAGTGACCCATGCCGACCCCGACGATCGAGCCGGCGAGGTACTGCGCGCCATCCAGCAAGCCGGCGGCGGTGGCAACGGCCTTGCGCCCGCCGAAGTCCATCGACGCCGCGCCGCCGACCATCGAGTGGGCGCCCTGGATGCAGAGTGAGACGGCGATCAGCAGGCCCATCGAGACCCACGCGGATGCCAGGTAGTTGTCGTTCAGCCCGAGCAAACCCAGGCAGACGGCTTGGCCGAGGAAGGCGAACGCGATGACCGGTGCGCGCCGCGACCCGAAGACGCGGTCGGAGACGTTGCCGGCCAGCAGCCCGCCGAGGATCGCCGCGATGGGCATGCCGACGGACGCGATCTGGTAGGGCAAAAAGTGGCTCAGTTCCTTGGGCGCGACGTGGTAGACATTGCTGAAGTATTTGGCCCACCAGTGATCGACCGAGTTGCGCACGAAGCCGATCATCATCGACGCCAGCGCGATGACCCACATCGTCGGATTGGCGAAGACCTTGGTCAGCACAAAGCCGAGCGTGGCAGGCGCCTCGGCCTCCGCTTGGGTCATGTCACCGGTGTCGAAGTCGCCCAGCCCGGCAGCGGCGGGGCTATCCGCGACCCAAAGCTTGTTGGCGACAAACAGCAGCGACAGCGCGAGCGCCGGCACCCAAAATACATACTGCCAGGGCAAAAATACCAGCAAGAACGGGCCAAACGAGAACGCCAGCGTGCGGCCCGACTGGATCATGATGCCAAAAATGCCGGCAAACTTGCCGCGCTCGGTGACATGGAACCAGTGCGCGTTGATCTTGACGATGGACAGCGCGCCAAACGACTGGAAGTAGTGATTGAGCGCCCAGAGCGCGGCGAAGATGTGCAGCGCAGTGCTGGCGGTCAGGCCAAAGTTGAGAACAGCGGCGGCGGTGACGTGCTGGCGGTCGGCGCTCCAGACGGCGGCGTGATCGAGCATGAGGTAGCCGGCGCCAAACAGCAGGTTGAAGATCGCCGAGCCGACGCAGCCGATGAGGATCGCGCGCTTGCCGCCGATCTTGTCGGCCAGCGGGCCGTTCAGAAAGACGGAAAAGCCGTAGACAATCGTGCCGGCGGAGATGACGGTGCCGAGTTGAGCGTTGCTCCAGCCAAAAATGTCAGACAGGTACGCGGAAACAGCGGAGAAATTGTAGCGGGCCATGTAGAAAAAGCCGTACATCATCCCCAGGAACACCCAGTTCTGCGCCCGGCGGCGGCGAAACGCGGGCGTCAGGCGGTCGGCGAGCGCGAATGGGGCGGATGGGACGGGCGCGGCAGACATGCAACCTCCGGAGACGCAGTTAGCAGACCCGGCGGCGCAGCTTGTGTCAAGGCAGCGGCCGGGGGCGGGGAATGTGACAGCTTGATGACAAGTTGCTACGGTGAAGCCCTTGATGACCCTGCTGCACCGCACTGACCCGCTGCCCGATCCCGACGCTCCGCCGCTGCAGCTGCACGTCGCGGCACACGACCAGTCGCGCGTGGAGTGGATTTGCACGGTGCCGCTGGCGCCGCCGGGCGTGACGCAGAACTACCAGGTGACGTTCGAGTTCGAGATTCCCGATGCGATTTGGGTGCCGCACGACGCCTGGCAGCGCTATCAAGTGCGGACCCGGCTGACCAGTCCGCCGCTGCGCCAGCAACGCCAGACGCCGACGGTCGGCGACCCACGCGACGGGCTCCGTATGCGCGCGCTGTCGGTGGCGCAGGCGCTGCGCGTGACTGGGCGCGCGCCGGTGAAGCTCCTGATGGATGCCCAGCGGCGCGATGGCACGCTACGCGCCGCGGAGTCGACCGAGGCGATCGCCGGGCTGCACGCCGCGCTGGGCCACGTGGTGACGCTGCGGGTCTGGCTGGCAGCGCAGAGCGCGAACAACGACGCGTCGCTCCAGCGGGAAAAGCTGCTCGCGGATGAGTACGTGTCGGGCCACGTGCTGCTGTTGCTGACCCGCCTGCGGGCGGCGCTGCACGCACGCCACACGCACAAACCGCGGCTGATGGCGGGCGCGAGCCAGGACGTGCTGGACGCGCTGTCGGCGGCGCTGCGGGCGGAGCACGGCCACCGTCAGGCGACCGACATGCACCCGGCGGCGCCGCACAGCCCCGCGGAGGTCGAGGCATATGTCAACCGCGCGGCGCAGCTGAAAAAACACTTCCAGCAAGCGCTGTTTCTCGACGTGACGGCGTTCATGCTGGACGAGCGGCTGCGCAACTGGATCGCCGCGACGATGGCGATGGTGGCGGCGGTCTTCTATTTTGCCTGGCAGATTTCCGTGCTCAACGCCGTCACGACCGGCGCGACGACGGTGTCGCTCGCGCTGGCGGCGCTGGTCGGCGCGCTTGTGTACGCGGCCAAGGACCGCATCAAAGAGGTTGGCCGGTCCTGGCTGGCTGAGAAGTTGAAGCACACGTACGCGGATCGCATCGCGCGGCTGCGGCTGCAAGCGCGAATGGACCCACAGCGCAGCGAATTCGTGCTGGCGCGCGAAACTATTACGGTGCAGAAATACCTGGCGGCGGACCGAGTGAATCCAGAATTGGGCGTGACGACAGCGGTATTTCGGCTGAGGATTCGCGAACGGCTGCGCCATACGGGCCTCGCACAGCTCCACGCGCAAGGCCTGCTGGGCTTGAAGCACGTGTTCCGCTACGACCTGTCGCCGCTGCTCGCCAAGCTGGACGATCACGAAAAGCACGTCCCGGTGCTGGGGCCAAATGGCCTGACGCTGCGTAGCGCCTCGCGCGTGTACCTGCTGCCGGTGATTGTGCGGCTGTCACGTCAGGAGCCGGACGGCGATCGCGAACTGCTATGCGTGCGCGGTCAACTGGTGCTGCGTGGACGAAAACTCGTGCGTTTCTCGCCACAACTGCACCGCGCGCCGGCTGCGACGGCACAGGAATCTGGCTGAACGCGCGGGCTTGTGGCAGGCTCCATCGTCCCAACGCGAGGAACACATGCGCATCGTCGACAAACCCTGGGGCCATGAAGAAATCTGGGCCGAAACACCGCGTTACGCCGGAAAATTCCTGATCATTTCCGCGGGCGAAATGCTGTCGCGCCAATACCACGAGCAAAAGGAAGAGACGATTTGCGTTCTGGAAGGCGTGCTGATCCTGGAAATCGGCCGCGACCCACCGCAGCAATTGCTGCTCAAGCCCGGCCAGTCGTATCACGTCAAGCCCGGAACTGTGCACCGGTTTTGCGCTGGCGAGACCGACGTCCGGCTGGTGGAAGTCAGCACGCCGGAGCTGGACGATGTGGTGCGGCTGGAGGACAAGTATGCGCGATGATTCGACCGCTTGGACGCTTGTCGAGGGCAAGATCGCCAGCTAGACTCGGCCGCGGAAGTTGGTCCGCTGGCGCTGTGCCGCGACCTTGATCAGGAGCACGCTTTTGATGCAGCAGCCGGCCGCCAATGGAGCCCTGCCCATCGAGGCGGACATCGAGAAAATCGCTGCGGTTTTGCGCGATGACATGACGGCGACCGTCCTGGCTGAGATGGCCAACCGGCTGTTGCAGCTCGCCGCGTCTGAGCTGCATCCGCGCCTGCGGGCAGCGCTGCTGGATCGCGCGGCGACGCTGTGCAACCACGCAGACCCGCATCGCGCGCTGAGCCTGTGGCTGGAGGCGTTTCGACTGTTTCCGGATCCGCCGGTCGGCCGGCGGCTGGCAGTGCTGGCTGCGGACGATTTAGGGTTCGCGCGTCTCAACCGGCTGGGCCACCTCGTGGACGCGATCGCCGAGCTGACGCCGCCGGCGCATCGCGCGGACGACCTGATTGCGGCCGCGCAGTATCACATCCAGCAGGGTCACGGTACGTCGGCGCAAGCGACGCTGGCCAAGCTGGCCGACCTCGCGCCGCTGCACCCGCAGCTGCTGGAACTCTCGGAGATTGCGCTGCAGCAAGCGGAGGCACGCGCCGAGGCGCTTCAAGCGATGCGGGTCGAGCTGGGGACCGCTCAGGAGGACGATCGTGCGCGGCTGCTCGTGGGCTACGCGGAGATGCTGCTGCACGGCGACGAACCGCTGACGGAAGCGGCGGCGGCGCTCGCTGATGCCGTGGACGCCGGCGTGGCGACGGCCGAAGTGGCGCCGATGTGGGTCGAAGTGGCTCGCGCGATGGGCGACGGTCAGGAGTTGGCGCGCGCGCTGGCGCTGGCCCTGCAAGACGAGCACAGCGCGCTGCGGCTGCAATACGCGGACGAGCTGGCGAATCTCCCCGACATCGAGCAGCGTCATCCGCAAGCGGCGGTCGCGGCGCTGCGCGTCCTGGTGGCGATGGCGCCGGAAGACGCAGCGCTGCAGGCGCGGCTGGAAGTCGCTGAAGCGTTTGCCCAAGGCGTGGGCGCGGAACCGGCGCTGGAGGCGCTGCGGCTGCGCGCGCTGCAGACGCGCGACCGCGTGCTGGAGTCGGCGGCGAGCCTGGCGATCGCCCAGGTGGCGCAGACGACAGGTGACCTGGAGAAAGCCGAGCGGCATTTCCGGCGCGTGCGCAGTCTATCGCCGCAGAATCCGGAAGCGCTGGATTTCTTTGAGCAATGGTACAGGCGCGCCGGCGATCACCGGCGGCTGTTCGCGGCTTTGACGCAGCGCGCGGCGCAGAGCGATGGCCGAACGTTGGTGCGGATCGCCTTGGAAATGGCGCAGTTGGCCGAGGGTCCGCTCGCAGCAATCGATCCCGCGACGTCGACGGAGCGGGCGATCGAGGCCTATCAGCGCGTGCTGACCGTGCAGCCGGACCACATGGACGCCATCGCCGCGCTGGAGCGGTTGCTGACGGCGGGTCAGCGCTGGCCGGAGCTGGCCGCGCTTCTGTCGCGGAGCGCCCATGTTTTTGCCCCGCGGGCGGTGATCGACAGCTCGGCGCGCGATTTCGCCATCGCGATCTGGAACCGGCTGGCTGCGCTGAACACCGATCCGGCCCGCCTACCCGATTCCGGTGCGGCCCTGGAAGCGCGGCTGCGCGTGCTGGATTTGGACCCGCGCAACCCGGACGCGCTGCAGGCCGTCGTGGCGACGCTGCACGAGACCGGCGATTGGCCCGGCGTGCGCGACATGCTGCTGACAGCGGTGGACGCGGCAGAGGACCCGCACGAACTGGCGTCGCTCTCGCAGCAGCTGGGTGAAGTGTACCGCGACCACCTGAACGACCCGGAGCAGGCGGCGACCTGGCTGGACCGCGCGGCGATGAGCGAGCCGGATCGCGCGGATGCGCGGCTGCAGGCGCAGGCGCTCTGGCGCGCGCGGGGCGATCGCGACCGGCTGCTGGACGCGCTGATGACGGACCTGCGCTCGCGCTGGGGCCGTCATCCGACCGAGATGACCGGTCAGGAAGTGCGTGACTTGACGCCGCCAGCCGAGCGGGACGCGGTCGCGGCGATCCTGGAAGAGGCGGCGCAGCTAGCGGGCCACTTGTTGGGCGGCAAGGACAATCCGCAGCAGCAGCGCTTTATCGCCGCGCTGTGGTGCCTGCTGCTGGAGCTGGAGCCGGGACAGCTGCAGGCGTTGGACGCGCTGCACACGCTCTGGGCGCACCACGAGCCGACGCAGCTGCGCGAAATGCTGCTGGCTCAGCTGGCGCTGGACGAGCTGACCGACGCGCGGCGGATCGCCGTGCTGGAGCGCCTGTGCCCGCTGCTGCTGGCGAACGCGGCGGACGACAGCGATTTGGCGCAGCAAGCGCTGACGATCTCGCGCCAGCTGGCTGAGATCGCACCGGATTCGCCGATCGCCCGCTCAACGCACCTGCACGCGCTTGTGGCGTTGGGCGACGTGCCGGGGCTGCGGGCCACTTTTGCGTCCGATGACGCCGGGGCCGCAGAGTTTGCCGAGGCGATCGCCGCCGTTGCCGACGGCAAGCCCCTCGCCGCACGCATCGGCCTGCTGCGGGCCGCTGCCGATGCCGTGACGGGAACTGGCCAGACGGTGCGCGCGACCGAGCTGCTGGCGGACGCGCTTGAGGCCGCCGAACAGCTGGAAGACGCCGAGGAGCGGCAGCGACACATCGTTGCGACGGCGGAGGCGCTGCTCACGGCGGCGCGCGCGTCGAGCTTGGTCGGTCTGGAGCGGCTGGCGGTCGAGACGCTGGCGGTGTTCGCGCCGATCGCGGAACTGCCGCAGTACAAGAAGATGCGCACGACGCTGCTGGTCACCGCGGGGCTGTGGTCCGACGCGACGGCGGCGGCTGCAGACTGGATCGACGAGTTGGTCGCGCGGCACGAATTCACACAACTGCCTGAAGCGATTAACGAACTCAAGGAATCGGCGCGGCGCGCTGGCGAGCTGGACGCCGTGCCCCACCGGCTGCTGGCTTGGGCGGACGCGGTGCCAGCCGACGCGGGGACCCACACGCTGCGGGTGCCGCTGTGGCTGGACGCGGCGCAGCTGCTGCTGACGGCTGGGCGCGATCTGCAAACTGCGCGCCATGCCATTGATTTGGCGACGGAATCCAGCCCGAATACCCTGGAAGTCCTGGCGCTGCGCGAGCACGTGTGTACGGAGCAAGCCGACTGGCCGGCCGTGGTCGCGACGCTGGAGCGCCTGGCCGAGCTGCAAACGGCGCACGAGCGCGCGGACACGCTGATGCGCGCGGCGAACCTGTGCGATCACGCGCTGGCGGACCCGGCGACGGCCGCGGCGCTGTATCGGCAAGTGCTGGAAGAGACGCCTGAAGCGCTGGAGGCGTGGTACGGCTTGGCGGCGGCGCTGCGCAACGCGGGATCGCTGGACGAGCGCGCCGATGTACTGGACGCGCTGCTGGCGCGCGACGACTTGAGCCGCGATTCGCGGGCCCGCTTGGCGCTGGAGCGCGTCGACCTGGCGCACCAGCGTTCGGAACCGGAATACGCCTCGGCGGCGCTGGCTGTGCTGGCGCGGTTGGCCGCGACGCTGGACGCCGATCCGCAAACTGTGTTGCCGCTGAATGACAGCGAAAACGCGCTGTTGGGCGTGGGCCTGAGCCTGCTGGAAGACCCGATCGAAGGCCCGGCCATCGCCGAGCTCCTGCTGCCGATCCTGCGCGCGATGCGCAGCGACGACGCTTCGACCCAGCACGGGCTGCTGCGCTGTCTGGACACGCTTGTCGCGGCGCCGAATGCCACGCCGACCCAGCGGCAGGCGTGGCTGGATGAAGCAGCGGAGTCCGCGGGAAGCGACCCACAACGGCGCTATGCCGCGGCGCGCGCGCTGGTGGAAACTGCTCCGGAAAATGCGCACTTGGACGTGCTGGCTGACCGTGCCGCCGACGCGGGCGAGGATGCGGATTGCGACGGCCTGCTGACGGCAATCGCCGCGGGCGAGCAGCCGCCGGAACTGCGCAAACACGCCGCGCTGCTACTGGCGAACCGGGGCGCGCTGGCGAATGACACGGCGCGGGCGGTCACCGGGTGGACGCTGCTGCACCAGATGACGCCCCAAGATCCGCAGCCACTTCAGCAGCTTGCGGAACTGTTTGCTGCGAGCGGCGACACAGACGGCCTGGTCTTCGCCCTGACCGAGCAGACCCGACTGGGCTACACGGCGGCGCGCGTCGGCGCGTGGCTGCAGCTGGCGAGCTTGCACCTGGACACGCAGCACGACCCGCGGGCCGCGGTCGCGGTGACCACCGAAGCGCTGGCGGCGCATCCGGGCGACGACCGGCTGTGGGCGTTGCACCTGCGGGCGCTGCGCGAAGCTGGCGAGCCGACGGCGCTGCTAACTGGACTTCAACAGCGCATTGCGCAAACGGATTTGCCAGACGAGACGGGTTTGGCGCTGCGGCGCGAGCTGGCGGCGCTGCTCGACGACACCCACGATCTGCCGGCGGCGCTGGCGACGTGGCTGCAGCTGGCGTGCGACGACCCGAACGACGACGAAGCGACCGAGCGCGCGACGGCGGATCTGCTGCAACTGGCGACGGACGCGCTGCCCGAGGCGCTGGCGGCCGCGGCGCGGTCGCTGACGGACGTGCTGGACCTGCGCGGCGATCGCGATCGGCTGACGGCGGTGCTGACCCTGCGGCTGGCGCACGCGACGGCGGCGGAGAAACCGGAATTGCTGGAGCGGCTCGTGCCGCTGCGGGCGCAAGGCCAAGACCCGGCAGGGGCTTTTGACGCGGCGGCGATGCTGTTGGTGCTGCGTCCGCAGGCGGGCGAGGCGATTGTCCGCGTGCAGCAGCTGGCGCAGACGGCCGCGATCAGCCAAGAACGGCTGGCGGCGACGTTGCTGGCGGCGGCGGAATCGGCGGATGCGGCGACCCGGGCGGAGCTGCGTGAAGCGGCGCTGGCGGCGCTGCCGGACGATGAGACGACGCTGGCGATTCGCCGGCAGATTTGCGATGCGGCGCTAGCGGATAGCCCGGACGATGCGGTGTGGCTGCAACGCGCGGATGCGTGGGCCCAGGCGTCCGACGACGACAGCGCGCGGCTGGCCGTGCTGGCGCGGCGGGTCGCGGTGGCGAAAGACGATGGCGCGCGTCTGGCGCTGCAGCAGGAGCGCGCGCGCCTGGCGGACCATCTGGGCGATCTGCCGACCGCGCGGCTGGCGTGGCAAGACGTCCTGACGCACCCGGACGCCGATGCGCGCCGGGAAGCGGCGGCGGCGCTCTGTGACGTGTGCGAGCGGCTGGACGATCACGCCGGGGAAGCGGCGGCGCTGAGCGCCCTGCGGCAGGAAACCGACGACGCAGAGGCGCGTCTGGCGCTTGCGCTGAAGGCAGCGGCGGCGGCGCAGGGAGCGGGCGACAACGCGAACGCGCTGGGCATCTTGCAAAACCAGGCCGAAGAGACTCCGCTGGACGAAACGCTGTACCACGGCATCGCCGCGCTGCTGCCGGCGGGCGCGCAGAAGACGCAGCATCTGGCGCAAGGCTGGCAGCGGATCCTGAAAGACGACGGCGAGCGGCTTGCCGCGGCAAACGCGTGGCTATCGGCGCACGGTGACGAGCGCGCGGATGCGTCGTGGCAGCGGCTGACGCAGGTGCTGGATGCCGGCGTGCGCGGAGAAGACCTGTTTGAGCGGCTGGCAGACCTGTCGGCGGCGGACGACGACGCAGTGGCGATCGCGGCGGGAACACGGCGGGCAGCGCACGCCGCAGACTCGGCTGACTTGGCTGGGGAAATTGCCGCGCGTCAGCTGCTGCTGGCCCGGCTGGACGGCGACGCTGCGCTGGCGGAGCGCCGGCTGCTGGCGGACCTGCTGGAGCGCGCGGGCGAGCGCACCGAGGCGATCGCGCACCTGCGTGTGATTGTGGCGCAAACGTGGGACCGCAGCGTGGCGGAACACGCGCTGGCGCTGGCCCAAGGGTCGCCGCTGGCCGACGAGCTGGCCGCGGAGTTTGCCCAAGCCGCGGCGCGGGGCGTAGCCATCGACGATATTCACCAAGTGGCAGATTTCGCAGGAACACCGGCGCTGGCGGAGATCGCGGGCGCGGCGCTCCTGCACCGCCTGTTGGACACGCCAGACACCGCGCAGCAGGCCACGCTCTTGCACCTGGTGCTGGCCCTGGCGGACGTGCATGGGCTCAAGGCGCTGCGCGACAAGACGGTCGACGCGGTGGCCGCGGGGCCGCATTTGGTGACGCTGCTGGCCCAGACCGAGGGCGATCCGCTGGTGGCGCCGCTGCGGCTGCGCGCGGCGGAACAGGCGCTGGAGAACGCGTCGCCAGAGAGCCGGCAAGTCGCGGTGCGGCAACTGGCCGAGCTGCGGGCGTCGGTGGCCGGCGATATCGCCGGCGCGGTGGACCTGCTGCTGGGCCAAACGGCTGACGGCGATCCGCTGGCGGCGCTGGAGCAAGCCCGAACGCTGGCGGCGCAGCACAACCGTCTGGACGTCTGGCTGGACGCGGCGCAAGACGCCGTGATGGACGCCGATCTGAGCGCCGAGCAGCGGGCGGAGATTGCCGCCAAGGCGGGCGACGTCGCGGTGCAGCAAGGCGAACCGGCGCGCGCGGCGGCGCTGTGGCAGCTGGTATGGGATGACGACCCGGAGAGCACCGCTGCGCGCGATCGCGTCCTGGCATTCCGGCGGCAGGCGGGCGATCCGGCGCCACTGGCGACGGCCATCGAACGCGCGATGCTGCTGGGCGGCGACGTGGATCGCGGTGCGCTGCGCGTAGAACTGGCTGATTTGAAACGCCAACTGGGCAAGCCGCGCGAGGCTCTGCGGTTGCTCCAGGACACCGTGGCGAGCGAGCCTGACCGCACCGACGTGATTCGGGTGGCCGAGAGCCTCCAGCACGACCCGCACCTGCTGGATGAGACGCTGGAACTGCTGGAACGGCAGTACCGCCACCACGCGCAGTGGCCGCAGCTGGCGGCCGTGCTGCAGCAGCGGATGGAACGGACGCAGCGGCCGACCTCGCGGATTGTTCTGGCCCAGGCGCTGGCGACCGTGCAGCAGCAGCACGGCGACGTGGCGAGCGCGGCGGCCGCGCTACTGACGGCGCTGCGGTCAGGCCCGACGCTGGAGGCGCTGGCGGCGCTGGAGCGCCTGTGCGACGCCAAGACCCAGCCTGCCGCGCTGGAGCAAGCCTATGCGCTGATGCTGGATGCCGAGCTGCCGCCGGAGCAGACGGAGACGGTGCTGCGGCGCGCGATCGCGTTTGATCTGGCGCGCGGCGAGAAGGAGTTTGCCGAGGCGCGCCTGATCGCGCTTGTGTCGCTGCGGCCCGACGACGACGCGGCGTTCGCCCAGCTGAGCGAGCTGCTGAGCTCGATTGACCGCCGCGAAGACCTGATGGCGGCGTGGCAGGTGCGGCTGGCGGCGCAGCCCCAGGAGCCGCGGCAGCGCGAAGGCCTGCGCGAAGTGGCGGCGCTGGCGCGCGCGCTCGGTCACCTGGACGTGGCGGTGAATGCCGCGCAGACGTGGCTGGATCAGGCGCCCGATGACGTGGATGCCCTGGAAGTGCTGGCGGATCTGCTGCGGGAGACCGAGCAGCCCGCGGAGCTTGCGGCGGTGCTGGTTCAGCTGGCGCACGTGACTGCAGATCCAGGCGATCGGGCGCGCATCCTCATTGAGACCGCGCGGCAGCACGAGCGCTTGGGCGATATCGACGCGCAGCACGCCTCGTACGAAGGCGCTTTTGACGCGGATCCGGCCAACGACGAGGCTTTTGTGTTCCTGGAGCGCAAAGCCGGCGCGGATCCGGAGAAGCTGATTCCGCTGTTCGCGCGGCGCAGTGAGGCGCTGCAGCCGGGGCCGTCGCGCACGCTGATGCTGCGCAAGCTTGCGAACGCGGCGGCGGAGCTCAATGACGGGACGACGGCGTGTCGCGCGCTGGAGGCGGCGATTGTCGATGATCCAAGCAATGTCGCGGTGTTGGATGAGCTGCTGCGCATCGCCGAGCAGCAGCACGAGTGGCCGACCTGGCTGCGCACGGCCGACAAACGGCTGGCGGTGGAGACGCGCAAGGAAGGCAAGGCCAGCTTGCGGCGGCAGATGGCGCGCGTGACGCTGACCGACCAGGTGGACGCGGCGGCAGCGGCCGAGCACATCGCGGCGCTGGAGAAGCTGACGCCGAACGACCCGGCGGTGGCGCAGTTCAAGACGATGCTGCAAGCCCGGAGCGCCGATCCGCGCGAGGCGGCGGCAGGTCTGGAGGCGCTGTTGAAGGACGCGGTCGACACGGCGACGCAGACGTCCCTGCACCAGCAGCTGGCCGATTTGTACGCCGGGCCGCTGGACAACCCGGGCAAGGCGATTCGCGAGCTGGTGCGGCTGGTGCAGCTGGATCCGCGGCGGTGGTCGGCGCGGCGGCGGCTGTGCGACCTGTACAAGGCGCGCAACTCCATGGAAGCCTATGCGGAATCGCTGCGGCAGTGGCTGCAGACGCTGGGTGACAGCCGCGATGCCAACACGCTGAGCGCCGAGCGGATCAGCCAGCTGGGCGCGCTGCAGCTGGAGCTGGGCGAGGCGCTGGCGGCGGTGGGCCAGGTGGCGGAAGCCGCGGGCGTGCTGAAGGACGCGCTGGTCTTGAACGGCCACAGCGCGCGGCTGGACGCAATCCTGGCGCAAATGCTGGAAGCCACGAGCGACACGGCGGGCGCGGCGGAGCTGGAGGACTGGCTGGTCGGCCACCACGGCCAGGGCGATCGCGAGCAGATGGCGGCGCACGCGCAAAAGGCCGCGCAACTCTGGGAGCAGCTGGGCGAGCACGCGAAGGCGCGCGACGCGTTCCGCCGGGTGCTGGAAGTGCGCGTGGACGACCCGCTGGCGATGCTGGGCCAGGGTCGGGCGTGCCTGGATTTGGGCGACACAGACCGGGCACTGCGGCTGTTTGACGCGGTCTCGCGCAACACGAAGGCGTCGCCGAAGTCGCGGGCCGATGCGCTGGTCGGCATGGGTCGCTGCCGGATGAGCCGGCTGGCGCTGGATCAGGCGCGCAACTGCTATGAACGCGCGCTGCAGCTGGTGCCGGGTCACCGCGGCGCGCTGGACGGCCTGTCCGAGCTGTAGCCGACAGATTTCAAGAACTTGGAGATCGCGATGCCTGACGCCATCCTCGCAAACCTGCCGCGGCCGGTCCGCGTGGCAATTGTCGGGGCGACGGGCTACGGCGGCGCAGAGCTGATTCGCCAGCTGGCACCGCGCGCGGATATCCGGCTGACGCGGCTGATCGCCAAGGACGGAATTGGCAAGCGTATCGGCGACATCCACCTGTCGCTGGCGGCGCTGACGCAGCTGGTGGATTTGCGCGTGGAGGATGCGGAGCCCGAGGCGGTCGCGCCGGACGCGGACGTCGTGTTCATCGGCCTGCCGCACCGGGTGAGCGCGCAAGTTGGCGCAAAGTATAGCGATTTGGGCTGCGCCGTCATCGATCTGTCCGGCGACTACCGGCTGCGCGACCGCACGACCTACGAGCATTTCTACGAAACGCAGCATCCTCATCCAGAGCGGCTTGGCACTTTTGTCTATGGTTTGCCAGAGTTCCAGCGCGCGGCGATCGCCCGTTCACGGCGAATCGCGAGTCCCGGCTGTTTCGCCACGACGATCGCCCTGGCCTTGTGGCCGCTCGCGCGCGCGGGGCTGCTGAGCGGCTGCGTACAAGTTTCTGCAATGACTGGATCTTCTGGATCGGGCGCGAATGCGCAGCCCGGGACGCACCACCCGCTGCGGGCGCAGACGCTGCGGCCGTACAAGCCGCTGGCCCATCAGCATGTACCCGAAATTATTCAGACTTTGACCGACGAAGGCGCCCGCAATTTGACGTTGGCGTTCGTGCCCGTCTCCGCGCCGCTGGTGCGCGGCATTCTCGCGACGTGTTTTGCCGAAGTGCCGGCGGAAGTCGACACCGCCCGGCTCAACGCGCTGCTACACGACGCCTACGACCGCGAGCCGCTGATCCGCGTGCTGGACGGGCGCCTGCCGGAAGTGAACGCCGTGGCGGGTAGCATGTACGTGGAAGTGTCTGGAACAGCTGGTGAACTTCGCGATGGCAAGCGTACGGTCGTGCTGCACGCGGCGCTCGACAACCTGATCAAGGGCGGCGCGGGCCAGGCGGTGCAGTCGCTGAACGTGATGCTCGGGATCGACGAGTTTACCGGGCTGTTGCAGCCCGCGCAGTGGCCGTAGCGGATGGCGCAGACCCGCAAAATTCTTGTCAAAGTCGGCGGCGAGACGCTGCTTGCGGCGGACGACCGTGCGCGGCTGGCGGCGGACTTGGCCGCGGTGCTGGCGGCGGATCCGGCGCGGCGGCTGTGCGTCGTCCATGGGGCGGGGCCGCAGATTACGGCGCTGGGTCAGCGGTTGGGCTTGCAATCGACGTTTCGCGCCGGGCGCCGCGTGACCGATGCGCCGATGCTCGATGCGGTGGCGATGGCGATGTGCGGGCAAGTCGGTCCGGCGCTGTTGGCGGCGTGCCTCGCGGCCGAGCTACCGGCGGTATCGACCCCGGCGGCTTCCGGCGGACTGGCGGTGGGCCAAAAGCGGCCGCCTAAGGCGGTCCCCGGCGAGCCGGGTCCGGTGGATTACGGTCTGGTGGCTGACCTGGCGGCGGTGGACGCGCGGCTGCTGGACGCGCTGTGGGCCGCGGGCTTCGTGCCGCTGCTGTCGTCGCTGGTCAGCGATCCGCACGGCCAACTGCTGAATTTGAATGCGGATAGTCTGGTGACCGGGCTGACCCGGCAGCTCGCGTTCACCGACGTCGTGCTGGTGACAGGCGTTCCGGGCGTGTTTCGCGACCTGCAGGACCCGGCGACGCACCTGCCGGAGCTGCGCGCGGCCGAGATCGACGGGCTCATCGCTTCCGGCGCGGTGCAAGGCGGGATGATCGTCAAGCTGCAGGAAGTGCAGGAGATTTTGGCACGCGGTGCGCAAACGGTGTGGATCGTCGGGTTTCGCGAGCCGGGCGCGATCGCGGACGCGCTGGCGGGCAACCCGGGCCTGCGGACGCGCGTCCGGGCCTGAGGTCAGTGCCCTTTGGCCGCCTTGGCTGCGGCCTGCCGCTGGCGCTTTTTGGCCACCCAGCCTTCGACGTTCTTTTGCTCCGTGCGCGACACCGCCAGCGCGCCGGCGGGCACGTCGCGGATGATGGTGCTGCCCGCGCCGACGTACGCGCCGTCGCCGAGCGTCACGGGCGCCACGAGCTGCGTGTCTGAGCCGATGAAGACGCCCTCGCCCAGCGTGGTCTTGAACTTGTTCACGCCGTCGTAGTTGCACGTGATGGTGCCAGCGCCGATGTTGCAGCCCGGGCCAATGTCGGCGTCACCCAAATAGCTGAGATGACTGGCCTTTGCTCCCACACCGAGCTTGGCCTTTTTGGTCTCGACGAAGTTGCCAACCTTGACGTCCGCCGCCAGCTCCGTGCCCGGCCGCAGGTGGGCAAATGGCCCGACATGCGCGCCCTCGCCGATTGTCGCCTCGGTCGCGACCGTGTACGCCAGCAGGTGGCCGCGCGACGCCACCGCGACGTCGTGCAGCACACAGCCGCGGTCGATCCGCGCACCAGCCGCCACGCGCGTGCGCCCGCGCAGCTCCACCGCCGCGCCCAGGCTCGCGTCGGGCTCCAGCTGGACGGTCGCCTCAATCCACGCCGTCTCCGGCTCGTCCATGCCCACGCCCGCCAGCAGCCACGCGTGGTTCACGCGCTTGCGCAACACCGCCGTCGCCGCCGCCAGCTCCGCGCGGTTGTTTACGCCGTGCGTCTCGCTCGCGTCGACGGCAAAAGTCGCGACGCCCGGGTGCCCCGATTGCGCCGCCATGCCGACCAAATCGGTCAGATACAGCTCGCCCTGCGCGTTGTTCGGCGTCAGTTTCGCCAGCGACTGCGCCAAGAAATCCGCGCGCACGGCCATCATGCCGGCGTTCACGGCGTCGATCTCGCGCTCCGCCGCGCTGGCGTCCTTGTGCTCCACCACGCGCGCGATCTCCGCGCCGTTCTGCAGGACCACGCGGCCGTAGCCGCTCGGATCGGCCACGCGCGCCACCAGCAGGGACAGCGGCCGATCGCCGCGGTCGCGCAGCAGCGCCTGCAAGGTCGCCACGCGCAGCAGCGGCACATCGCCATAGAGAATCAACACTTCCGACGCACCCGCCCAAGCCGGCTGCGCGCACAGCATCGCGTGGCCAGTGCCATTCGGGTTCACCTGCTCCACGCACGCGATCGGCTGCGGGTTGGCGCGGCGCGCGATCCACGCTTCGACCTGCGCACGACCGTGGCCCGTCACCACGACGATCCGTGCAGGCTGCAGGCCTTCCGCCGTCCGGAGCACGTGGCCGAGCATCGGCTCGCCCAGCACCGGATGCAGCACCTTGGGCAGCTGGGACGCCATGCGCTTGCCGAGGCCAGCGGCCAGAATCACGACGGTCAGATTCTCGTGCGCCATGGGCTTCTCCTTGCGCGTCTGCGCCTGCCCTGTCTAGCCGCAAGCCGGATTGTTTGCAAGTTGTCACAGCGGCTGGAAGGCAAGGTTTTTGGCGTTGTCAGCGGCGTTTACACAGGCTAGGCTTCAGCATCTGCCGGGCCAGCTTCCCACGGCAGCGGGAGGGTACGATGTCCGACGTTCGTGTTTGGCTCAACGGCAACATGGTCGAGGCGGAGCAAGCCCGCTTTCCACACCTCACGCACACGTTTCACTATGGTCTGGGCGCTTTTGAGGGCATCCGCGCGTATCAACAGCGCAGCGGCCACGGCGCGGTCTTTCGCTTGGGCGATCACATCAACCGGCTGCTGGCGTCGTGCCATTTGGTCACGCTGGACCAAGGCCTGACGTTTGACGTGCCGACGCTCGCGCAGGCGTGCGTGGAGACGCTGATCGCCAACGGCTTGGACGAAGGCTACTTGCGGCCGGTCATCTACATCGCCGACGGCGCGATGGGCATCGGCGCCAAGGGCAACCCGATTCACGCGATGATTGCGGCGTGGAAATGGGGCGCGTATCTGGGCGAAGAAGGCTTGGCGAACGGTATCCGCGCGTCCATCAGCAGCTTCAAGCGGCCGGGCCACGCTTCGGTCATGTCCAAGGCCAAGCTGACGGGCCAGTACATCAACTCGATTCTCGCCAAGCGGGAGGCCGTCGCCAACGGCTTTGACGAGGCGATCCTGTTGAACGAGCAGGGCTATGTCACGGAAGCGACAGGGGAAAATATCTTCATGGTCATCGACGGCGAGCTGGTGACGCCACCGCTGTCGGCCAATATCCTGTCGGGTATCACCCGGGCGTCGATCATCGAGATCGCGCGCAAGCGGGGAATTCGCGTGACGGAACGCCTGTTTGCCCGCGACGAGATGTACACGGCGGACGAGGTCTTCTTCACCGGCACCGCCGCGGAAGTGACGCCGGTGCGCGAGATCGACCGTCGCACGATCGGCGGCGGCAAGCGCGGACCGATGACGGAAGAGCTGCAGCAGGCATTTTTCGATATCGTGCGTGGTCGCAACGACGACTACGCCCACTGGCTGACGCCGTTCGAGCTGAATCCGGCGACGGCGGGCGAGGCAATGACGACACGCGTCGCGCTTTCGGTCTAGTCCCGGCATTGCAAGAGGCTGTCGCGGCACTGCTGCGGATAACGGCCGCCGGTTCCGCGCTTGAGGCGGGACAGCGCGTCGAAAGGCACTGAACCGGGAACAACTGTGGCACTTTTCTCAGAAGAATTCGCCGGTTGGCGAGAGAGTGATTTTGCCGCGTTTGAAGCGGCGAAGTGGCGATCCAACCGGTTTACGCCGGAGCGCACGCGCGTGCGCCTGCGGTTGGCTGCGGCGCTCGAAAGCGCGGTTGCAACCGCCGGCCTGAGCGCTGCGGGTCTGGCGCTGTGGGCAAGCCGGCAGGAGCCCGCGTTCACCAACCAGCATGAAGTCCGCTCGCTGACCGTGGCCTGGACACGCGTGGACGCGGAAAACGTAGACACGGCGCACATGTACGCGGGTATTGTCGTGGACAACACCGGCGTGACGCTGCGGCTGCGTTTGCCAGGCGAACAGCAGGCGGCGTGGCAGCCGATGCGGGGGACGCTGGCCGAGCTGGCGGCGCTGGCCGGGATGCGCGTGCGGCTGGGGGAGATCGACGTGCCGCCCGAGGCGCTGGCGCAATCGGAGCTGGCGGGCGACCTGCTGCTGGAGCGCGTGATGACCCGGGCCGAGGCCATCGGCGGGCTGCTGACCGTGGACGAGTTGGCCGCCTGGAGCGGGGTCGTGCTGCCGCTGCTGGCGCAGCTGCTTGGCGTGACGCTCCAGCCGGCGGTGGCGCCATCGCCGCCCACGGCGCCGGAGCCAGAGTCGGTGGTGCCGCCGCCCGACGAACTGTCGATCCCGACGGCGCGTGCCGAGCGCGATCCGCCCGCGCGCCGCGGCTACCGGCCGCCGTGGACCCCGCAGACACCCGGGCGGACGGCCCAGGCGGACGCGGTGCGGCCGCCGATTGAGCGCATCATGCCGCCGACCTGGCACCCCGAGCCAATGCGCCCGCCTGAGCCGCCGCGGCGCCCGGAGCCTGCGCGCCAACCGCCGTTTCGCCGTCAGGAATTCGCGCCACAGCCGCAGCGGTCACCGCCGCATCAAGCGAGTTTCGCGCCGGGCCGGCCGTTTGAGCTGGGGCCGACACCTCACAAGCCCGCGACGAGCAGCGGCGTTCTGGCGCCCGGCGCGCGGGTGGAACTGCAAAAGGGCCTGTTCGCCGGAAAGACGGGCACAGTCGCAGAGTTGGCGGGCGGTCACGTCCAAGTGCTGCTGGGCTTGATGAGCGTGCGCGTGCCGTTGGCGGATCTGCGCGTGCTCTGACGGTTCGCGCGACTCGAGTCGGCGATCGCGTGCAGAGTCCATGATTTCCGCGGTGTTTGCACTCAGAGCTGCCCGGAGCGCACCAGCCACGCGACAACCATCCACGCAACCGTGAACACCAGCGCGCCGGCGCCGACCGCCAGGAATTGCAGCGTGGCACGGCGCGTCGGCCACCAGATCGGCCGCGCAGGGTGCGCCGCGCGTGCAGGCGCGGACGGAGCGACGGGAATCTGACTGACAATCGTGAACGGCGACTGCAGAAACGACGTGCGATCGAGGTACGGCAACGGCGGCGTCGCCACGTCTGACCGCGCGCGGGCGTCCGCTGGCGCATCCGCGAGAATCCCGGCGACGAGCGCGGCCAACTCCTGAGCACCAAATGTCGGCGCGGCGGCGGCCAGCCAGGCATCCAAGGCATCGGCGACTTCCGCGGCGCTCTGCGGGCGCCGATCGCGATCGCGCTGCAAACACTGGTGGGTCAGATCGTCGAGCGCTTGCGGAACGTCCGGCATCACCGCGCGCACCCGTGGAATCACCGCTTCGCGCACCGCATGGAGCACGGCAAACGGCGAGGCCGTCTCTTTCTGACGAAACAGCCCCTGCGCGGTCAGCAGCTCGAACAGGCACACGCCCAGGCTGAAGACGTCGGAACGCGCGTCCAGCGGCTGCGCGGCCGCTTGCTCCGGACTCATGTAGGCGTATTTGCCCTTGATGACGCCCGCGATCGTCTGCTCCACCTTGGCCGCGACCTTGGCGACGCCGAAATCGATGAGCTTCACCTCGCCGCGGTCGCTGATCAGCACGTTTTGCGGCGACACATCGCGGTGCACGATGCCAAGCGGCCGGCCGTCCGCACCTCTGAGGTTGTGCGCGTGATCCAGGCCGCGCGCCATCGCCGCGACGATGTACGCCACGGCCACCGGGTCCAGACGCTCGCCCATCGCGGTGACAACCTGCACGAGCGCGCCCAGGTCCACGCCATCGACGTACTCCATGACGAAGTACCAGACGCCGTCCTGATGCCCCAGCTCGAACGTGTGGGCGATCGCGGGATGGTCGAACTGCATACACAGCTTGGCTTCCTGCACCAGCATGTCCACGGCCGCTCGGTCGTTGCCCAACTGCGGGTGCATCCGCTTGACCGCCACCAGGCGCGGTTGTCCTTGAATCGACGGCGCTTTTGCCAGAAACACCTCAGCCATGCCGCCGCGGCCGATGCGCCGGAGCAGTTCGTAGGGACCGAAGCGTTGGGGAAAGTCGCCTTGCACGTGCGGCAGGGTAGCGGCGCGCGGTGGAGTGTGCAAATCCCCGCCGACCACCAACCGACCCGGCGGCCGCAGCGTGGCCCGCCGACGGCGGTCCGGGTCGATTGGCCGGCGGAGCCCGGAGCGCTACTTGGGGCAGGCAGACTTGAGCGCCTGCGCAGCTTGCACCAGGTGAAACGTCAGACCCGTCGCCGAATCCGCCACGGGCTTGCCCGTTTGCTGCAGCAGCTTGTCCAGCGCCGCGCCGGTCAGCGACGGCTTGCAGGCCACAAGCAGCGCAGCAACGCCCGCTGCGACCGGCGTCGCTTGGGAAGTGCCGGACATCGTCGCGGTGCCGCCGCCCATGCCGACCGAGACGATCGGCGCGCCGGGGGCCACGAGATGCAAGTTCTTGCCGCGATTGGAGAAACAGGTGAGCGTGCCAGCCTTGGGCGCTTTGTCGGCGCAGAGTCCGGGATAGTTGGCCGAGGCCAAGTCGCGCGTGTAGAGCGCGCCGACCGGGTGCACTTGCGCGAGGCACGCGGGATTGCCCAGGCCGTTCTTGACGCCCTCGTTGCCGGCGGCCGCAAAGACGGCCACGCCCTTTTGATCCAGCAGCTTGACCGCGGCCGACGTCGCTGGGTCGGACTTGTCACACGCGCCCGCCCAGCTCTGCTGCGAGCCCAGGCTCATGTTGATGACGCGGACGTTGAGCGCTTTGGCGTGCGCTGCCACCCAATCCAAGCCTGCGAGGATGTCCGAGTCGCTGCCGGAGCCGCTCTTGTCCAGGACTTTCACGGCCACGACGTCGGCGCCCGGCGCCATGCCTGGCGCGGCGACTTTCCCGGCGCTGACCAGGATGCCGGAGACGTGCGTGCCGTGGCCTTCGTCGTCGGTTGCGAAATTCGATTCCGACGTGCCGTTGGGCGGACAGGCGCCCTGAGTAAAGCAGTGCTGTCCCGCGACGTGGCCAGCCAAGTCCGGGTGCGTCGCATCGATTCCAGTGTCGATAACGGCGATCCGCACGCCTTTGCCGGTGAAGCCGAGCTTGTGCGCGTCGGTCGCTTGAACCATCGGCCCGGCGTACTTCAGGTTCGTCTCCATCCGCAGGTCGTCCTGAACGGAAGCGACTTCCGGCATGGCCGCAATCGCCTCGCGCCATGCCGGATTCGCCCGCACGGCCACGGCCGGCACAAGCGCGTAAACCCTCGTCACAGCGACGGATTCGCGCGGCAGCTGCTGCAGGAGCCGGTCGCGGATCTCACCGATTCGCGCGGCGCGGTCGGCGTCATCCAGCTCATCGGCGAGCTCCACCGCAAGGTTGACAATGAATGGCGCCGGCGCGTCGGCGTCCGGTGCGACGGCCGCGGCCGCAGCACCGGGCGCAAAGGCGGCGCCATCCCGGGCACCGGCGTCCGGAGCTGCGGCATCCGACGGTGGCGATTCACCCGCAGGTTCGGCGGCACAGGCAGCAAGCGTGACGGCAAGAACCACGGCGATCGTCGCGCGTGGCAGGAATCGGGCGAGAAACGGCTTCATGAAGACTCCCGGCGTGAGCGGTCAGATGCCCACGCAGGAGGTCCTTGCATCGCGTGTGCCAAGACGCGTTTTTGAAGTTATCCAGTTATTTCAGATGATTTTAGCGCGCAGAGCGCACGTGACGGTGTGCAAGTGAGACCGAATTTTGGTCTCACAAGTCTCACTTGCACTGCAAGTCCTTATTCACTCAGCGCAATATCCGCGGCGAGTGAGACCGCTGACAGCTCTTCGGCCGCCGTCAGGACGCGCCCCAGCTCCGGCGCACGCGCCAGCCGGACCTCGCGTGCCGGCCCCATCGGCAAGTAGTGCGTCATGAGATTCAGCTGAATTTCTGGATAGTCACGCGTCAAGCGCGCGACGACGGGCTGGGTGCAGCACGCCAGGTGCCCCGGCATCGCGAGGTGGCGGAGCATCAGCCCACGCGGGCGCGCGAACTCCAACGTGCGCGTCACCTCGCGGTCTTGCAGCGCGCCGTCGATGCCCGCCAGGCGCTCGGCACAAGCCGGGTTGCCAAATTTCACGTCGACCAGCCAGGTCGCCACTACGGGTGCCAGCAGATCGCGCGCCAGATCGCTCAACAAGCCATTGCAATTCCATACGATCGGCAACCAATCCGCGTCGGGCACTTGCGCAAGTACCTCCAGAATGGCGACCGCGCTCACGGTCGGATCGCCGCCGACAAAGCTGAGCGTCCGCGCGCCTTGTGCTTTGCGTTTGCGCAGTTGCGGCACAAACCACGCCGCGTTGAGCGTCTGCGCTGGCGCCGCGTGCGGATGCACCACATGGTGCCACTCGGAGCAAAATAGGCAGCGCAGGCTGCAGCCACCGAGATCGACGAGCCACGTCGGCGTGATCGCCGCTTCCTCGCCGACAGACAGCAGCTCGCGGTAGACCGTCGCGGATCCGTCCAGGCGGCAAAATGCCCCAAATTTACTGGATGTTCTGTCGACCCCGCACGCGCGCGGGCACAGGCGGCATGCGCGCAGGCTGGCACGCGCGTCGGCGAGAAGCGCCGGGCTGACCCTACTTGATACGCTGGCCATGGTGGTCGGGCTTGACGGCCGCCGGATCGGGCCCCTGCGCCAGCACATCCGCCAGCCGCGGGTCGTGCACCGCCGTGTTCAGCGCCTCCGCCAACGCCAGCTCCGCCAGCCGCCACGTCGCGTCGTTCAGCCGCCGCTGCGCCTTGCGCACCGGATCCGCCTGCTGGGTCCGCAGCGCAGCCGACAGCCCGGCTATGGCGCCATCGATCTCCTCGCGCTCGTCCGCGTCCAGCCGCTGACCCGCCGGACCCGTCAGCGCCCGCCGCGTCGCCTCCAGGATCTGGTCCGCCTCGTTCTTGGCGTCCAGGAACATCCGGTAGTTCAGGTCGTCTTCCGCGTGGTCAAACGCGTCCTCCAACATCCGGACGACCTCGTCGTCCGTCAAGCCATACGTCGGCTTCACTTCAATGGATTTCTCGCGACCGGTGCGAACGTCTTTGGCCATGACGTGCAGGATGCCGTTGGCGTCGATGAGGAAAGTCACCGCCACGCGTGCCAGCCCCGCCGGCAAGGGCTCGATCGGAATCACGAATTTCGCCAACGACCGGCAATCCTTGACGAGCTCGCGATCGCCTTGAAGCACGTGCACGACGACGCCGGTCTGGTTGTCCACCGAAGTCGTGAATTCCTCCGTCGCGGACGCCGGAATCGCGCTGTTGCGGTTGATGATCTTCACCACCACGTCGCCCACGGTCTCCATGCCCAGCGACAGCGGCGTCACGTCCAGCAGCAGCATGTCGCGCCGGCCCGTGGTCATGATGTCGGCCTGCACCGCCGCGCCCAGCGCCACGACTTGGTCCGGATCGATGTCGCCGCGCGGAACTTTACCAAATAATTCCTCAACTTTGCGCCGCACCAACGGGATCCGCGTCGAACCGCCGACAAGCAGCACCTCATCCAGCTCCGCCGCCGACAGCCCGGAATCGCGCAGCGCTTGCCGGCACGGCGCCAGCGTCTTTTCGACCAGCGGCGCGATCAGCGCCTCGAAATCGGTGCGGTCAAAAGCCAGCTCGATGCGCTGTCCTTCCAGCAATTCCGCTTGCACCACAGCGTGTTCCGAAGCAGAAAGCGCAATTTTCAGCTCGATGCACGCCTTGCGCAGCCGCTGCAACTTCTCCGCATCGCCGCGCACCGAAATGCCTGCCCGCTCCAGCTGTTCGGCGACGGTCGCCACCACCAGCCGGTCAAAATCGTCGCCGCCCAGGTGCGTATCGCCGCCCGTCGCCAGCACTTCGGTCAGGCCTTCGTGCATCGCGAGGATCGAGACGTCAAAAGTGCCGCCGCCCAAATCATAAACCACAATGCGGCCTTGCGGCTTCTTGTCCAGCCCATACGCCAGCGCGGCGGCCGTCGGCTCGTTGACGATCCGCAGCACGTCCAGCCCCGCCAGCCGCCCCGCGTCCTTGGTCGCCTGGCGCTGCGCGTCGTTGAAGTACGCCGGCACCGTGATGACCGCTTTTTCAACCGCGTGGCCCAGATGCGCTTCCGCCCGCGCCTTCAGTTCGCGCAACACGTGCGCGCTCAGTTCTGGAGGTGTCAGCTTCTGGCCCGCGACTTCGATCCGCACCGCCGCCGATCCGGCCGCCCTATGGACCTGGAACGGCAACATCCCGAGTTCATGAACGATCTCCGGCGCGCTGCGGCCCATCATCCGCTTGACCGAGTAGATCGTCCGTTCCGGGTGCGTCAGCAGCTGCGCGTTGGCCGTGTGCCCGACCGCGTGCACCTGACCGTTGGCGGCAAACGCAATGACAGAAGGCACCATCGGCCCGTCCGCGCCGCCGATCACCTGCGGCTTGCCATCCGCGCCCACGTACGCCACGAGGCTGTTCGTCGTGCCGAGGTCGATCCCGACCGCGACGACTTTTTTGTCCCGGCGCTTGTCACCGCCAAACGAGATCTGGATTGCCATGCAGTGCTCAGTTGGCCGAATCAGCGGCGTCTGGGGCGGAAAGTGCCGTCGTTGCACGGCCAATGAGGTTGTCGACGTAGCGTGCCTGGCCGAGCACAGCACGCAAGCGCGCGCGCGCGGCCGAGGCACCGTCTCCCGCCTGCGCAGCATCCCACGCCGCGGCAGCATCCGCCAACTCCGCGCCCAACGCGGCCCGCTGCGCCTGAAAATCAGTCAGTAACTCAGCCAGTTGCGCGCGCGCCGCGGGATCGTGACCAGCCTCATCGATCGCCTCATTGGCGTCCAGGACGAGCGCGAGCAGGCTCGGCGGCGGCCGGTAGCGCTCGTCGGGCGCTTCGCCGGCCAGCAGCAGCACATAGGCCGCGCGCTGCTCCAGCGTCTTCAGACCGCGCCACGCGTCGTTGACGCGCGAGGAATGCCACTGCGCCTGGGCGACGGCGTGCGGGCCCTGGGCATGGAAGCGGTCCGGATGCAGGTCGCGAATCAGGCTGCGGTGCGCGATCTCGATGGCCGCAGCGTCCAGCAGGATGCGCCGTGGCAGGCCGAGGATCGCGAAATGGTCCGGCTCCGGCTCGCCCGGCACCGGCTGACGATCCAGGTCGATCGCGCCCGTCGCCGGGTCCAGCACCCACGGCCGAACGGCGCGGGGCGCATCCGGCGAATCGCGCGCGGGACGGTCAAATTGCTCAGCCATTTCAGTTGATTCCAAGCGATCGGTCAGGCAGCGAAGGACGAACCACAGCCGCAGCTGGACGTGGCGTTGGGGTTCTTGAAGACAAAGCCCTTGCCGTTCAGCCCGCCCTCGAAGTCCAGCGTCGTGCCGTCCAGAAAAACCAGGCTCTTGCGGTCGACGAAGATCTTGGGGCTCTCGCCGAACACGCGGTCGCCGAGGCGCGCTTCTTTTTCGAAATCAAGCACATAGCTCAACCCCGAGCAGCCACCACCGGTGACGCCCACGCGGATGCCGGCGAGCTCGACGTTGGCTTCCGCCGCGACAATTTTCAGACGTTCAATGGCGCTTTCCGTGACAACAATCATCGCAATGCCTCTCCGGGTGACGAGCCTAAGCCTTCTTCTCTTGTTTCGCGGCAAAATCCGCCAGCGCCGCGCGGATCGCGTCTTCCGCCAGCACGGAGCAGTGAATCTTGATCGGCGGCAGGTTCAGCTCCTGCACGATGTCCGTGTTGCGGATCGCCGCCGCTTCCGCCAGCGTCTTGCCTTTGACCCACTCGGTCGCCAGCGACGAGGACGCGATCGCCGATCCGCAGCCGAAAGTCTTGAAGCGCGCGTCCTCGATCACGCCGTTGGCGCCGACCTTGATTTGCAGCTTCATGACATCACCGCACTCGGGCGCGCCCACGACGCCCGTGCCGACCGTCGGGTCGTCCTTGGGCAGCGCGCCGACGTTGCGCGGGTTATTGTAGTGATCCAGGACTTTTTCAGAATACGCCATCGCTACACGACCTTTTTGCAGTCAAATCAAAATCTTAGTGCCCCGTCCAATTCACGGTCCGCAAGTCGATGCCTTCTTGCACCATCTCCCACAGCGGCGACATTTCGCGCAGCCGGGTCACGACGTCCACCACGCGGGCAATCGTGTAATCGATCTCTTCCTCGGTGTTGAACCGGCCGATTCCAAAGCGGATTGACGTGTGCGCCAGCTCGTCATTCACGCCCAGCGCCTTCAGCACGTAGCTCGGCTCCAGCGACGACGACGTGCACGCGCTGCCGGACGACACCGCGATGTCGCTGATGCCCATGAGCAGCGACTCGCCTTCCACGTACGCGAACGACACGTTCAGGCTGCCCGGCGCCCGCTCGGTCGCGTGGCCGTTCAGGTAAATGTGCTGCAGCTGCGACGTCAGGCCATTCCACAGGCGATCCCGCAGCGCCGCGATCCGCGCCGTCTCTTCGGCCAGGTTCTGCGTGATCAGCTCCGCCGCCTCGCCAAACGCCACGATCAGCGGCACCGCCAGCGTGCCGGAACGCAGCCCGCGCTCGTGCCCACCGCCGTGCATCTGCGCTTCCAGCCGCACCCGCGGATTCTTGCGCCGCACGTACAGCGCGCCAATGCCCTTGGGCCCGTACAGCTTGTGCGCCGTAAACGCCAAGATATCGATTCCCAGCTCCTCGACATTCAAGGGGATTTTGCCAATCGCCTGCGCCGCGTCGCAAAAGAACAGGATCCCGCGCTTTTTGCACAGCTTGCCGATCTCGGCCAGCGGCTGCACCACGCCGATCTCGTTGTTCACCGCCATGATCGACACCAGAATCGTCTGGTCGGTCATCGCCGCTTCAAGCTCCGCCAAATCGATCAACCCGTCGGGCTTGACCGGCAGGAAAGTCGTGCGAAAACCCTCGCGCTCCAGGGCATGGTGGCTGTCCAGCACCGCCTTGTGCTCGGTGCACACCGTGATCAGGTGGTCGCCCTTCTCCCGGTACATATGCGCCGCGCCCTTGATCGCCAGGTTGTCCGACTCCGTCGCGCCCGACGTGATGACGATCTCCTTGTCCGACGAAGCGCCGATGGCTTTCGCCAGCTGCAGCCGCGCCTTGTCGACCGCCTCTTCCGCCGCGCGGCCAAACGAGTGCGTCTTGGACGCCGCGTTGCCAAAAATCTCCGTGAAATACGGCAGCATCTTCTCAACCACGCGCGGATCGACCCGAGTCGTCGCGTGATTGTCCATGTAAATCGGTAGCTTGACAGTCATCGTGCGTTCCTACAGTTGCGCCAACGTCATCGTTTCCAGCACTTGCATCACAGCGGCGTTCAGCGTGTCCAGCGGGCTCTTGATCTCGCAGCCTTCCAGCCGGCTGCACTGGCCCATCAGATCGCCCTGCTGGCACGGCGCAATGTGCTGTTCGCCGTCCAGGATGCGCACGACCTCCGCCACTGTGATCAGCGACGGCTCGCGCGCCAGTCGGTAGCCGCCCATCTTGCCCATCGACGCGTCGACCATACCCGCCGTGACCAGTTTGGCCATGACCTTGGGCGTCAAGTCCTGCGGAAGGTGGTAGCGTTCAGCCAGCTCGCGCGCGGAGAGCGACTCGCCCGCAGGCAGCCCGCCCAGCGCCTTGAGCGCCACCAGGCCGTAATCTGCTTTGCGGGAAAGTCGGAGCATCAGCACGTGTCCTTGCGGCGGATTCAACTCCGACCAGCCAAGTCGCAGATTAGGACTCGTCCCGGCCGGTGTCAACGCAAAAGTGCTGCCACGACCATTGCGTGTCACGGTTTTGTCAGCAGCCGCGCGGTGTTGAGTCCCGGCGATTGACACTCCACCGCTGTCATCCCTATACCGCCGCGCTGCCGCACTGCGCGCGGCCTCAACACCATGCCCGGGAGAAGCGGATGCCCTTGAGCCACGATGATGTGATGGAAGCGCTGGTGAGCGTCACTGAGCCGGACCTGGGCTTGGACCTCGTGTCGGCGAAGCTGGTGCGCGACCTGGACATCTCGGACCATGCGCTGGCGGTGACGATCGCGCTGACGACGCCCGCGACGCCGCACAAGGAGCGCATCCGCGCGCTTGTGGAAGGTGCGCTGCGGCCGCTGCTGGGCGAGCGCAAGCTGTACCTGACGCTGCAGGCGGATCCGCCGCTGGGCCGCTCCAAGCTGCCCAACGTGCGGCATGTCCTGGGCGTGGGCGCGGGCAAAGGCGGCGTCGGCAAGTCGACCGTGGCCGTGAACCTCGCGCTTTCCTTGGCGAAAGCCGGCGCCAAGGTCGGGCTGCTGGACGCGGACGTGTATGGCCCGAGCGTGCCGATCATGCTCGGTCTGCGCGGCCACAAGCCGGTGGTGAACGCCGAGCGCAAGATCGTCGCGTTCGAGGCACACGGAATTCGCTGTATTTCCATGGGTTTTCTGGTGGGCGAGGACACGGCGGTGGCGTGGCGAGGACCGATGGTCGGTCGCGCGGTGCAGCAGTTCGTGGAGGACGTCGACTGGGGTCCGCTGGACTACCTCATCGTCGACCTGCCGCCGGGCACTGGCGACGTGATCCTGAGTCTTTGCCAGGCCTTGCCGCTGACCGGCGCGGTCGTGGTCTCGACCCCGCAGGACGTGGCGTTCGCCGACGTGCTGCGCGCGGTGAAGATGTTCGGGATGCTGAAAGTGCCGGTGATCGGCCTGGTCGAGAACATGAGCTACTTTCGCTGCCCGGATAACGGCAAGGATTACAATATTTTTGGCCCAAGTCACAGCGACGCGCACTGCCAGGCGCAGGACATCGAGTTCTTGGGACAGCTGCCCATCGATCTCGCGCTCTCTGCGAATGCGGATGCGGGTCGGCCGATCGTGGCAGCCGAGCCCAATGGCCTGCTGGCGGAGCGGTACCGGCACATCGCGGGCCGCGTCGCCTCGAAGCTCGCCGTGCTGGCCTTCGCGGGCGACAAGTCGGAAGCCGCGGGCGACGGCTTTTTTGGCGCGCGGCCGAGCGCCTGAGGCGTGACATCGCCATGACACTGGCCGACGCCGCCGGCGGCGCGTGCCATGCAGTTTCAGACACTTGCAACAGAAATCGGACCGCAGAATCGGCTTGACCAAAGGCGCAGAAGGGCGTTAGCTGGTGCCACGGTCGCGCGTCGAGTCACCTGAGCGGCAGCCTGACGCGCCAAGCCGGATCGCGTGAACCAAACACAGCAATGCTGTGGTGGAGGCTACGCCCATGCATCAAGTCCATGTTTCTGAAGACGTTTTGAAGCTCAAGCTGCGCAAGGAAGACCCGTATTACGCGGAGTTGGAGATCGCGCATCGCCGTCTGGACGACGAACTGTTGCGCTACGAGCTGCACGTCTACCTGAGCCCGGAGGACGAAAAGACGCGCCGCGAGCTGCAGAAGAAGAAGTTGGCGCTGAAAGACCAGATGGCCGAGATGCTGCGCCAGCAGGCCGCGTTGCTGAATTAGCTCAAGCGGTTACCTGCGTTCAAGCGCCTTGGCTTCCTGCCAGAGCCGCTCCAGTTCGTCCAGACTGGCGCGGTAGGCCTTGCCGTGTCGCGCCTCGACACCCTGCTCCACATGGCTGAAACGACGGGTGAATTTATCCAGCGTGCCGCGCGCCGCCTGCTCGGCATCCACGCCCGCGTGCCGCGCGAGGCTGGTCAGCGCGAACAGCAGGTCGCCCAGTTCTTCGGCGATGTGCGTCTTGTCGCCCGCCTGCAGCGCCTCGCGCAGTTCCAGCAGCTCTTCGTCCACCTTGGCCAGCACGGTCGTCACGTTGGGCCAGTCAAAGCCGATGCGCGCGGCCTTCTCGCCCATCCGCTGACCGCGCAGCAGCGCCGGCAGGTTCCGCGGCACGCCGTCCAGCGCGCCTTTGCCGTCCTGGCGCTTGCGCTGCTCCCACGCGTCCAGCACCTGCGCGGACGTCTCGTGGTGCTCCGGCTCAGCCGTCGCGAACACGTGCGGGTGGCGGCGGACCATCTTGTCCGCGATGCCGCGCGCGACGTCGTCCGCCGTAAACCAGCCCATTTCCTCGGCAATCCGCGATTGGAACGCGATCTGCAGCAGGACGTCACCCAGCTCTTCGCGAAAATGCGCGACCGCTGTCGGATCCGCGGCGAACGGTGCATCCGCGGGCAGCGCGTGGCCGGCGGGACCCAGCGCGTCGATCGCGTCCAGCAGCTCGTACGACTCTTCGACAAGGTACGCGCGGAGCGTCGCCAGCGTCTGCTCGCGGTCCCAGGGACAACCACCCGCCGGCGCGCGCAGGGACGCCATCACGGCGGTCAACCGGGCAAAGCCGTCCTGCGGCAAGTGTGCGGGATCAAAACGGGTTTCTGACATCTGCGCCGCGCCGGGTTACGGCTTGACGGCCGGTGCCGGTTGGACGGCGCCCGGCAGCAGCGGGATCACGCGGCCGTTGGGCAGCAGCGACGGGCGCGTCGGCGCGGCCGCAGGACCACCACCCAGCACCAGCGTGCCCGCGCCGTTCAATTGGTGAAAATCGCCGCCGACGGGCGCCCACGTCGCCATGTGCTGAAAGTCGTGCGTGCCTTTGTCGTCGATGCGGTACAGGTTGGCGGCCAGCTGGGTGCCCGCGTCCGGCGCCTTATCGAAGCCCAACGATTTCCATGGGATCGCCGCCTCGACGGTCCAGCCCTTGTCTGCGCCGTCGGCGTTGACGTCGCCGTCCACAATCGCCTTGGACGTCATGTTGCTCTGGAATTTCGCGGCCTCTTCCCACGCCGGCTGGCGATGGCCGGTGAAGTGCGCGTCGAAAGTCGAGCCCGCGGGCGTCCACTGCAGTTCGTAGTAGTCTTCCTTTCCCGGCACTTGCAAGAACAGCTCGACCACGTCGCCTTCCCAAGTTGTGTCGTCGTTCTTGGTGTGCGTGTTGCGCGCGTCGTCGTCTTTGACGCTCGCGCCGAGGTACAGGTTCTCGTTGTCCCACGCCAGCTTGACATCGGTCGCCATCGCCGGCGCCGACGGCCCGCCATTGGGCTGCTTGAACGCTCCAACGGTGGTCGCCGCCGTCCAGACCGCGTCGTCCAGCTTGCCGTCGATCGTCGGCTTTTGCGGCGCCTGGCCCACCGTGTACGTCGGACCCTTTTGCTGCGGCGGCGCCACGTTGCCCGCGCCACCGGCTGGCGCGCCCGCCCCGCCGATGTTGATCGTCGCCAGCAGCAGCCGATCTTCAGCCTGCGCCGCGCCCGCCGGAGCGTTGCTGATCTTCAGCCGGCGATTCTGCTGCGCCTTGTTCCACGCGCCCCAATCGAACACGCCGATGAGCAGCTGCGTGTTGCTCTTGGGCCAGTCGCCCGGGATATCCATCGTCACGGTATCCTTGATGATTTCGCCCTTTTTCCACTGCGCCAGCGGATACAGGCCGCCCACGCCGTAGTGATCAAACGGCTGGCGTTTGAGCCCCGGCGCCTCCATGTGGACAAAAATCTTCCAATCGCCCGGCAGCGGCTGGTCCACCCGCCAAAAGAGCGACAGCGTCAAGTTGCCACCGGCCGCGGCCTTGTCTTTGGGCTCGAGCTTGTAGCCGAGCAGCGTCAGCTTGTCCTCGAACTTCACTTCCAGCTTTTGGTCGAGATCCGCCGGCGGCGCCGTCAGGACCGCCGCGGCGATCTGCTGTTCCTGGTCCTTGGTGAGGACAATCGCCTGAGCGGACGGGCGCTTGCAGCCTGTGACAGACAGCGCGACAGCGAGGGTGGCAATGGACAGGACGAGAGTGCGAAGGGTGCGCATGCCGATAAACTCCGTGTGTGCGATGGCGGCGGGTAGCCAAACGTGGCCGGAAGGATAGCGGAAGTCCAGCGGCGGTTCAATTGCCGGCGGGCATGACAAGAATGTCAGGAGCACGACAAAAATGTCAGCAGCCTTCCCCGCGGTTATCGGTGCTCCCGCGGGAAAGGCTGGACATGTGGAACCGGCGGCGCGCGCGGTGGATCGAACGCGAGGTGCCGCCAGTCATGCAAACATCAGCTCTCGACCAGATATTCCAGCATCTGCCGATGGGCCGGCGACTGCAGCTTGCGCAGCGCACCGGTCTCGATCTGGCGGATGCGCTCGCGGGTCAGATTGAACATCTCGCCGACCTGCTCCAGCGTCAGGCAATCGTCGTTGCCGATGCCAAAGCGCAGCCGCAGCACGGCTTCTTCGCGCGGATGCAGGCGCGTCAGCGCGCGGCGCGTCTGGTCGCACAGGTCCTTTTGCAGCACGACGTCGATGCCCTTCGCCGCGCTCTGATCCTCCACGAAATCAACCAGCTGCGCGTCATCTTCGCCGACCGGCGCGTCCAGGCTCAGCGGCGACTTGACCATCCGCAGGATCACTTCCACCTGGTCCAGCGGCTGCTCGGTCGCCTCCGCCAGCTCTTCCACCGACGGCTCGCGGCCGTGCAGCTGCTCCAGGCGCGTGCGCTCGCGCAGGATCCGGTTCAGCGCCTCGATCAGGTGCACAGGGATGCGAATCGTCCGGCCATGGTCGGCGATCGAGCGCGTGATCGACTGGCGAATCCACCAGGTCGCGTACGTCGAGAACTTGTAGCCGCGCTGCCATTCGAACTTCTCGACCGCCTTGATGAGGCCGATGTTGCCCTCCTGCACCAGATCCAGCAGCGCCATGCCGCGGTTCAGGTAGCGCTTGGCAATCGACACGACAAGCCGCAAGTTGGCTTGAATCATGACGGAACGGCTCTCCGCGATCGCCTGCTGGCTTTTGCGCACCGTGCGCAGATCGCGCGACGCCTGTTCTGCCGAAAACCCGTAGGTCTTCACAGCCTTGCGCGCGGAATCCTTGGTCGCTCCCTCATCGCCCCGGCGCACACGCTGCTCCGCGCGAACCGCGGTCCGCGCCTGCTCGGTGAAGAGATCAAGCGCCTTCTGGATCAGCTTCTCGCCAGTGCGATCTTCCCAGAAAGTCCGGTACTTGGAGCGCTTGGCCTGCACCAACAGCGGACTGTCCGCCTCGCCTTCGACCGTCAGCCGGACGATCTCCGCGTCCAGCTCGATCACGCGATCCCGAAACCGCTCCGCGCGCGCCAGCGTGGTGATCCGCGCGTCGCGGTCACGCCAGCCGTCGGCGTCCGTCCACTGCTTCAACAGCTCGTGGTCCGTCGCCATCGCGATCGGCAGCTCTGACAGCAGCGGCCGGCAAGCCGGGACGCGCATCAACAGGTCCAGAATTGCCGCCGACGCGTCTTCAATGCGCTTGGCGACTTCCGCCTCGCCCTCGCGGGTCAGCAGCGAAACCCGACCAATGTGCTGCAAATACAGCATCGTCGGGTCGATGAATTCCTGGGTCGGCACGCTCTCGTGGCCCTGCCGCGGGCGGCGGCGCTCCCCTTTCGCATCGGCAGCATAGCCTTCGCTGATGCCGGTTTCGTCATCAATCGGCAGCATTTCGTCGTCGGCGAAACACTCAGTCTCGATGGTGGCGTGCGCGTTCATGGGTGACTCCTGAGCTGGGCGAACTTGGTCGCCGTGGGTGGCCGCTCGCACGGCACACCAACAGACCGATGCAAGCCATTTGCCAAACGCATCGATAATCAACATTCAATTGTGATTTCAAGGCATTAACTGCGCAGTCAAATCCGGCGACGGCGCATTTCTGCGTCAAATCCTGACAGCGATGTCATGCCACTCCCGCCGGAAACGGACCATGTCGCTGCCAGAATGACAATACCCGTGTCTCTTCAGATGGTTAAGAATCGCAAAGGACGTGACTTTTGGATCAGCCCGCGGCAATTTGCGTGAAACTGAGTTGACACTGCGGTGGGCAGCCTTATCCTTCGCTGCGTTCGGGCAGGCCGCGCGATCCAGATTCGCGCCGCATCGTAGACCCACGCAATTTGCTGGAGGCAACTAGACATGTTGAATTTGAAGAAGTTTCTCACCATCCTGGGTCTGGCGTCCATGACCGTTCTGACGGCTTGTGGCGCGACCACGAGCGCCGACGGAGACGCCACCGGCTCGGACGCCACAACGGGCACCGACGCCACGGGCACCGACGCCGCTACCGGCGACACGGGCCCGGCCGTGACCTACAAGTCGGTCGTGATTTGGGACAAGTCCCAGGATCCCGGCTACATCAACGGCAAGTGCGGCGCGAGCCCGGGCACGGACCTGGACGCGATCGGTCTGTACCGCAACAACGTCCTGATCGGTGTCGGCAAGCCCGGAACCGCAATTTACACGGCTCCGGCCACGGCCAGCCCGTGCACGGTTGACGCCGGCAAGTCGAAGGCCAGCTCCGCTGAAGGCCCGCTGGACGCCCACGTCTACGCGTCCAGCCCGGACACCGGCTACATCAGCCTGAACGGCGGCTCGCTTGAGATGCAGTTCGGCGCCTGCGTCAGCGGCACGACGATCACGACCTGCGACGGCGCGGGCGCGCTCATCGACATCCTGCCGGGCGACCAGCTGGACGTGTGGGAAGTGGACACGACGTACAAGGCCGGTAGCGGCACGCCGGCGGACGGCAACGCTTACTCCGGTTGCGTCTGCTACGCGGACGAGTACCAGGTGGACCTGCGCCCGACCCTGGGCAGCGAAGCCGGTTCAGTCTACGTTCCGTCCGACCCGAACCAGTATGACAAGGGCTCGATGACGGTCGCCGTCCCGTAGTTCCCGTTCGCCAGTACGTCCGGAAGGCGTCGGCTCGCGAGGGTCGGCGCCTTCTGGCTTTTTGCGTCCCGCGCGGCGTTTGCAGGTGCGGATCAATCGCGCTACCGTTTTGCCGCCTGTCCGGGAGATTGCCGATGTCCGTCCGCTGGTTGCTCGCTTTGGCTCTCGTTGCCACCGCCGCCGTGGCGTGCGACAGCACCGCCAGCCCACAGTCCGACGCCGCCGCCTACGCCGACGGCTGCGGCCCGGTCAGCGACGCCATCAGCGCCGCATCAGACAGCACCGCCACGGTTCCAAGCTACACCGGGATCGTCATCCGCGACCGGTCCGCCGACCCGAGCTTCATCAACGGCAAGTGCGGCGCCAGCCCTGGCATGGACCTCGACTGCGTCGGCTTGTGGCGCGCCGGCAAGCTCATCGCCGTCGGCATGCCAAATGCCGCCACATACACCGCGCCCCCGCCGCCCAGCTGCGCCAACGCGCACGACGTGACCGCGACCGCGACCGGTCCGCTCGACGGCCACATGGGCGCCGACAGCACGCAGGACAGCGGCTACATCAGCCTGAACGGCGGCGCAATCGCGATCCAATTCGGCGCCTGCAATTCTGGCACGACGATCCTGGACTGTGACGGCTTGGGCGGCGCGGTCACGCTGCTCTCCGGGGACGAGATCGACGTCTGGGAGATCGACGCCAACTACTTCGCCAACAGCGACACGGCCGCGGATGGCAATGCCTGGGACGGCTGCCCATGCTACGCCGGCGAATACGAGGTCGATTTGCTGCCCACCGCCGGCGCCGCCATTGTTTTGCCCACCCGCTGCGACGCCAACTCGGCCGATGGGCGGTCGTATGCCGGCTCGCACACGGTCAAGGTCCCGTAGCGCCGGTCCGGGACTTTTGGCCGCTCCCTGCGCGTTGGCTGGACATGGCGCAGATCCGCGCTAGCATGCACGCACGATCGCCCGTGCGACCTGAGGTTCTGGTGGGTCTGAAGTCCTGGCACAAACTGCTGCTCATCGCGGTGCTCGTGGCGCTGCCCGCGACTGCGCTGGCGGCGCGGCACAAGACCAAGGGCAAGCCTGCGGCGCAAAAGCCGGTGCTGGACGCCAAGCCTGAGGCCAAACCGGAGGCCGCCACGCCGGAGAGCAAAGCGCCGGTCGATGCCGACGCGGATTATGGCCCATCGGTCGACGCCCAGACCGGGCCAGCCTATGAGCCGACGGAAGCCGGCACGCCGGTCGGCGACGATGCGCTGCGCCTGGGGCCGTTTGTCCCGCCGCCCAAGCCGTTTCCGTTTCCGCTGCTGGGCGAGGAACGCCAAAAGGAAGTGTTCGTCGATCGCGACGGCAAGCTGTACAAGGACCGGCCGTACAGCGGGCAAGTGCCCGACTGGAATAGCGAAGTGCCGAGCAATCCGACGGGCCGCTGCAAGGTCGAGCCGCAGCTGCTGACGTGGATCGGTTTTCAGAACACCGCGGATGCGTCGCGCGTGTACGTGCAACTCGAACACGAGGCGTGCGGCTACGTGTATCGCCCCGATGACGCCCACATTGTCATCGACCTGCCGCAAGTCACCATCGCAAACCCGAACATGCGCCGCGAGATTCTGACGGGCGCTTTCCCGACGGAAATCGACTTCATCCAAGCCGAGGACATGCTCGGCCGCGGGACGCGAATCGTCATTTCGCTCAAAGACAAGCGCAGTTACCTCTCGGCCCATCTGGGCCGCTACGTGTTTGTCGACATCCCGCGCTAGCCCGACGAACCATTGCGACAAACGAACGTGACCGATACGCCACCGCCAAACAAGCCCGCTCGCGCCAAAGGGAAGCCACGCAAGGACGCGGCGCGTCAGGTAAGTCTGCCGCTGCTCGATGTGGCGCCGCCGCCGCCACCCGTTGCCGTTGCGCCGCCGGCGCTGGCGGACCGGGCCGCGCGCTACAACCGGCACCGTTCCGCGCTGGACGACCGCCCGCTGGCGGAGCAGGTCGCGCAGACGCCGCCCGCGCCGCGCGCGATGGTGCCCGCGCGGCCATACCTGCAGCAGCGAACGCCGGAGGCGCCGCACGCGGAAGAGCCCAAGCCGGACGCGCGACCGAAAGCCTTGGACATGGCGGCGATCGCGGCGCGCAACCGCCAGGCCCGCGACGCAGCGCGCGATGAGCGGCCGGCCGCCCACCCGACGCCGATGCCGACTGCGCGCCAGCGGCTGATCCCGGAGGCGCCCAAGCCCCTGCTGGCCAAGCCGCGCGAAGAGTCGATGCTGGCGCGCGCCGCGCGGCACAACACGCTGCTGCGCGATGAACAGGAACGGGCACAGGCACTGGCGCAAAAGCCGCCGGAGACCCAGGCTCCGCTGCCGCAGCGGCACAAGCCGCAGGGCGCTGACCCATCGATGGTGGACCGTGCGGCGGACGCCACCAAACGGCGACGGCAGGCGGTGGGCGGACCGCTGCCGGCGCAGACGCACGAGGAAGTCACGGCGCCACCGCTGCACTTGGCGACGACGGCGTTCGTGCTGGTGAGCCGCAACGATGGCGGCCGGATCGCCGATCGCCTGACCGCTTGGCGCGCGCTGGTGGAAGCGCCGGACGTGCGCTGGTGGCTGCTGGATCTCGGCTCCGTGGACGAGAGCATCGCCGACGCGGAAGCGATGCACGCGCTGATTGTCGCCGTCCCGGGTGGCGCCGTGACACCGATGGCGACGCTGGCGACCCTGCTGCGGCGGGTGGATGCCGACACGGTGCTGCTCGTTGACGCGGACGCGCTGCCAGATAAGCGCGCGCTGCGCGTGCTGGCGGACGTGCGCGCAGGACAGGCGGTGGCCGCGATGCCGTTCGAGCGCCCGGGCGTGCTGGCGATCGACCGCGCCCGCTGGCTGCGCGACGGGTTTGGCGACGCGCCGGATCTGACGTCATGGAGCCGCCGGCCGCTGCCGGGCGAGGCGCCGCTGCTGACCGCGACGGGGGCGTTCGTGCCGCGTCTCCTGCACGCGCCCAAGGCGACGCTGCTTTTCGTCCGGGCGACGCCGCTGCTGCGTCGCTTGCGCAAGTGGCTGAAAAAATAGCGGTTACTGGCGCGCCTTGTCGGCCTTCAGCTCGCCCGAACCCTGCGACGGCGCGGCCTTGGCGCGCTGGGCGGGAGGCGTCTCCTGCAGCGCTTCGGCGCGTTTGCGCGCCACGACCTGCGCCTGCATGGCCTTGAGCGAGCCCTGCGCGGCCTTCGCCGTCTTCAGGTCGCCCGCCGCCTGCGCCGCCGCGATGAGCTGCTTGAGCGCCGCCACGCGCTCCTCGGGCGTCTGAGCATCCTCAACCAGCTGCCGCGAACGGGCCACCGCATCCGCACCCGCCTTCTCAGCCACCTGGTTGCGCGTGCCGCCGCGCTGCTGCGACTCGGCCTCGGCGGCGGCGGCGGCGTTCTGCACCGCTGCCGGCGCGGACGCACTTGGCGCCGCGTCAACCGTTCGCGGCGGCGCGTTCTCGGCAGCGTCCAGCGCCTGCGCCGCGGGCTTCGGCGCCGGCATCCCGCGCATGGCGTTTTGCTGGGCCGGCTGAAACGCATCCTCCAGATCGGCATTTTCCGCGCGGTTCTTGACCGACTTCGCGGCGTGCACCGCGAGCGGAGCCTGACGCTTGGCATCCTCCTCGGCCGGCGCGGCGGCGGCAGGCGGCGGCGCATCCTCCGGGGCACTGGGACCCAGAGACGCGGCTTGCGCTTCAATCGTGCGCACCGGACGCGCCATGCGCGCGGGCGACGGCGTGTCCGGCACGGGCGGTGGTTCAGCCGGCGCAACGGCTGCAACTGGTACAGCAGCGGGCGCGGCCGGTTCAGCGGCGGCGGCGATTGGTTCGGGCGCGGGTGACGCGGGCTTGGCCGGCGCCGGCGCAGGTGCCTCAGCCATCGCGACGGCGGTCTCCGGCGGCGGCGATGGCGCTGCCGCATCCTCATGGCGCACCGACACGGCGACCACCACGGCCGCGGCCGTTGCCAACGCCATCAGCGGCCCCGGACGCATCAGCCACACCAGCAGGCGGGCCAGCGGTGCTTGCTGCCGGCGCCGCGCCGCATGCTCCTGTGCGCCCAGCGCCGCGGCCGTCAGCACGACCGACCGCACGCCCGGCGCCACCTCCGGCAGCGGCAGGTCAGCCACGCGGCGGTGCAACTGAGCGTACGCGGCCAGCTCGGCGGCGGCGATCTCCGCGTCCAGCGTGTCATCGGCGTCTGTCGCGGGCTCACCGGCGACGCGCCGCGCATAGGCGTCGACCACGGCCGCGTCCAGTCGCTCTTGCGCTGTGTTTCCAGTGGCTTCCTGCCCAACCATCATCCCTCTCCCGGCTGCCTGGCGCGGACCCACACAGCCCGCACCGCCTCTCAATTCTAGCGCATTTCGCGCGCAATGCTCACAAGAAGTCGACCAGTGCTTCCCGCAACTGCTTGAGCGCATAGCGCATTCGGCTCTTTACTGTGTTTTCGTTGCACGCCGTCGCCTCGGCAATTTCGGCGAAGCTCAGTCCGGACAGCTCGCGCATGGCGAACACCTCCCGCTGCTCTTGTGGCAGTTGCGCCATCGCCGCGTCAAACGCGGTTTGGAACTCGCGATCCGCCAGATTGCGGCTCGCGTCAGTGCCGATGCTGTCATTGGCAATGCGATCGCCCAGCGTGCGGCTGTCGTCGCTCCCGGTCGGCGCGTCCAGCGAAGGTCCCGCGCGAAAGCGATCCCGCCGCGAGGCATCGACGCACAGGTTGCGGGCGATCGTGTACAGCCACGTGCGAAACTTGGCCTGCCCCTGAAACCCAGCGCCATTGCGCACCACCCGCAGAAACGTGTCCTGCACCACGTCGTCCGGCCGCGCCGCCCCGCGTTGCTGGGCAAAGGCCCGCAGCGGCCGCGCGTGGCGGTCGTACAGCGTCGCGATGGCCCGCGCGTCGCCGTTTTGGTAACGCACAAACAGCGCCTCATCGCTGACCGGCTCTTCGCCGATGACCATCAGGAGCCAACTCAGCACCCGTCACCTCAGACGCGCAACGCGCCGAGTCGGTCTACCCCAGCTGACCCGAACCGGACTTCCTGTTTGCCCAGGCAGCCCTGTTGCATTTCGGACTGGGACCGCGAGCGCGCTCCTCTGGAGGCACGCCGTGGGTCCGGCCGCCATGATCTGCGAATTCGGTCAGCGTGTATACCCGCGGTGAACAGTAGCAAGGTCCGCGGCTTGCGCCAAGCTCAGGCGCGCAGCAGCCGCACCACGGCTTCCACGTGCGGCGTGTGGGGAAATGCGTCGATGACCACGGCCGATTGTACCGTGTAACCAGCACCTTGCAGCAGCTGCACGTCGCGGCGCAGTGTGTCCATCGCACAGGACACGTAGACGATGTGCTGCGGGCCCTCGACCGCCGCCTGCTGACACACGCCGCGCGCGCCGGCTCGGCCCGGATCGAGCAGCCAGGTCTCGCCGGCCAGCGGCGCGTCGATGAGTTCGTCCACGTCGCCGCAAAAAAGCTGCACCTGCGCGGCCTTGGCCAGCGTCGCACGCGCGCGCGCCACCGCGTCCGCGTCGCGCTCGACCGTCCGCACGACCGGCGCGTGGCCCAGACAGAGCGCCGTCAGGTTGCCCGAGCCCGCGAAAAACTCCTGGATGCGCGGCACCGGGCCGATCGCCGCCAAAGCCGCCGAAACTGCGTGACGAATCGCTTGGTTGCCCGCCTCCGTCGCCTGGCAAAACCCCGCGGCGTCCACGCGTACCGGCCAGTCGCCTCGCGTTTCGGGCAGCGTCACCTCGCGCAGCCCCGCGGCGTCCTGGTGCCGCCCGAGCGAGAGCGTCACGCCCGCCACGCCCAGCTCCGCCAGCAGCGCGTCGGCCTTGGGCAGAAGACGAAAATCGTGCGGCAGCCCGTGCAGCCCCACCAACACGCCTTCCACGCCCTCCACCGCATACACTTCGCCCGTCTTCAGCCACGGCCGCGCGACGTCCGGCAGGACCTGCAGCAGCCGGCTCAGCGGCTCGGTCAACACCAGGCAATCGCTCACTTCCGCGATGTCGTGGGAGGCACGCGCCATCATCCCCGCGATCAGCTTGCCGCGCTCGGTCCGCAGGTGCAGCCGCACGCGCCGCCGATGCCGCCACTGCGCGACCGACTGGATCTCGGTCGTGATCTCCGCCGTGCGCCCCAGCGCGTGCCGCAAAAAACTTGTCTTTTCCGCGTGCTGGGTCGCCAAATCGATGTGCTGCCACGTGCAGCCGCCGCATTGGGCAAAAACTGGGCACGGCGGCGTCTGGCGATGCGCGGATGCCGCCACGACCTCGACAATCCGCCCGCGCAGCAGCCCGCGCACGATCGGCAGGTGCTCGACCAGCAGACGATCGCCCGGGACCGCGTCGGCGACCAGCATCACGCGGCCGTCGTCCAGGCGGGCGATGCCGTCGCCCAGCCCGCCCAGCGCGGTGACCTCCACAAGCGATACTTCCGACTTGCGTGCTTTGTCACGGTTTTTGGCCGGCTGCACTTGACGCGAGCGGGGTTGCATCCTTAGCCTCCCCGCGCCGAAGAATGGCGTAGGCGTGGCGATGAGAACGTGTTTGCGAGGCTTTGTCACTAGTACCTCGTCACACCGATTCTGACCGGTAGGCCCGCAGCAGTTTCGCCCTCGCTTTCTCGAGCGTGAACATCCAGCGGATGGTCGCACGGTTCTCGTTGCGCTCGCGCACGCACGCCTCCACCTCGCTCGTGAGCGTC
>CAIYWC010000041.1 GCA_903929795.1 uncultured Myxococcales bacterium
CCGGAGCTGGCGCGGCGGGGTGAGGATGCGGACGTCGCGGATTTGCTGCCGCAACAGTGGGTGGCGAGGAAGAAGGCGGCGGCGCTGGCTGGCGTGTAGGCGCGTCGGTCAGAGCTGGGCGTGTTTCGCTGGGCCGTTACGCTGCGCCTCATCCAGTGCCTCGCGCAATGGCAGCGCGCACGGACCCTCGCGCAGGATCGCCACGTTGTAGATCGCGCCGAGCTGCGCTGCAGGGATAATCAGGTAACGCGCAAGGAACGCCGGATCCGCGACCAACGGCCGCAGGTGCGCGTGGTAGTTCTGCTCCTTGAACCAGACCAGCGCGGGTGGCTCGGCCATGAACTGGGCGATATCGATCCCGTGCTGGGCGACCTGCCGATCGATGAGGCCAGCGAGGTCGACGATTGGACGCAGGCCAATGACTTGACTGACCCGGCCCAGCTCGGTGGTTGCGACAGCGCAGGTCAGTGGCACACGCGCGAGGTGGTCCGCGCCAGGCCAGGCTTGCCAGGACGCACCGGGAACAAAAGAGGCGGCCAGGATGCTCGTTCCTGGTGGGCGGGCGTCAATTTGCGCAGTGACCTGTGACCGCGACGGTGGCACGGGCGTGAAAACCCGCCGCACGACAACGCCCAACATCACGACGAGCGCCACGACGAGCGGGTAGACCAGGCGCTTCGGCACCGCCCGCGTCCTCGCGTACCAAGCGTGACCGGCGACGAGGACAAGCACCGGCCAAAACGGCGCGTAGAAACGACATTGCTGCTGCATCAAGGGAACAACGGCCAGCGAGAAGTACGCGGTGAGCCCAAGGACTGCGAATAACGAGCCGACGAATTGAGGTGACCGTGGCCGGAGGCGCAAGGTCAGCCAGACCGCCAGCACCAGCGCCAAGCCGTCGCGGCGAAGCCAAACGGGAACCTGGCGAAGGGCGAGCAGGCGCCGCGGCTGGGCGAACTCCGGTCCGTACGGGTTTGTCGCCCAAGTCTTGACCCAGAACGACGGCGGAACAGGAGTCCCATACACCCGCCACAAACCGAGCCACGCGATGACCAGCCCGAGCACACCACCGACGATGAACGCGCGAGCCGAGCGGTTGGTGGTAGGCGTCGTCAAGTCATCCCGCCGTGGCCAAACTGCACTGACCAACGCAGCGCCAAACGTCAGCGCAGCCATGTCGGGGCGGACAAGCCAGCCGGTCCCGATAAAGGCCATGCCGCACAATGCCATACGGACCCGCGTCGCCCGCCGTGGACAGGGCCCCAGCCACCAAGCGGCCCACACGGCAACGTAGAGCGCGGCGCCGTTCGCGTCCATGCCAGTGTCCGCCAAGCGGGGGAGTGAGGAACCAATCGCCAGCACGGCTGCGACAGCCACCACTGCCAGGCGCTCCAGATGGGAGCGTTGTCCCCCGCGCGACCAGAGCGTCCAAAGCACGACAACAAACGTCAAGGATGCCGGGATGGTGGACCCGGCCAGCAGAACCACCGCGCCGTCTGCCCATGGCCACAGCGCAACGATTAGCCATTGATAAAGCTGCGCCGTGGCCCCATAGGTCGCCATGTCGCTCCCGCGCGACAATTACTCGTCGCACTCCGCGACAATTAGAATCCCTCGTCACGCGTAGTTGTCGTTCCCCGCAAAACCAGTCACTTACGCCCGCGCAGCCGCCCTCGGCCTGCGTGGTCGGTGACACGGTTGGTAA
>CAIYWC010000042.1 GCA_903929795.1 uncultured Myxococcales bacterium
CCGGAGCTGGCGCGGCGGGGTGAGGATGCGGACGTCGCGGATTTGCTGCCGCAACAGTGGGTGGCGAGGAAGAAGGCGGCGGCGCTGGCTGGCGTGTAGGCGCGTCGGTCAGAGCTGGGCGTGTTTCGCTGGGCCGTTACCGCGAGCGGGCAGTCGTGGACGTCGCTTTCCCGCGACCTCGGACTGCGCATCAACACGCTGCAGCGCTGGGCCGACGAGCCGCGGGCGCCGTCGCTCGTGCCCGTCGTCGCGGCGCGCACAGATGCCGTCCTGCGCATCCGCACCGCGTCCGGCGCCGTCCTCGAAGGCCTCGACCTCGACACCGCCGTGCGCGTGCTGCGGGCGCTCGGATGATTGGCTCGTCGCGCGCCTGCAAAGTCTGGGCTTGCCCGGCGCCGGTCGATTTGGGTAAGGGTTTTGACGGTCTGGCGTTCATCGTCAAGTGGCAGCTCGGCAAGGAGGTGCTCGCCGGCGACTGTTTTCTCTTCACGTCGCGCACGCGGGTCTTGCCGATGAAAATGAACAGGTGGCCGCTGAGCGGATCCTCCTGGCAGCGGCGCTTGACCTCGGCGTGCAGGCCGTCGTAGCCGCGGCGCATGTCGCACGGCTGCGGGCAGAGGTAGATCCGGCAGGACGGCGGCAGCATCAGCATCGCTGCACCGCGCGGGCAATGGCGGCGACCACGGCACCGATGTACGCCGGGTCGGTGCCGATGGCGATCCGCAGCTCGGCTGGGCCGACAAGTGCAGAGAGCAAGACCGGATGCTGCGGCGCCGTCTCGCAAGTGCACGCTGCAGCATGGCACTCAATCGGAACCGGTCACAACGACCGCTGCAGCGCGTGCTCAATGCACGCCACCGCGCCGAATGTGAAACTCCACCCGAATCAGAGGGATTCCCTGCGCCTGCCGCGGCCCGCACGGCTGGTCAAACGCGATGACGCCGTCGCCGGTCGATCCAGCCGTCATGTCGTGCAACAGCTCCGGCGTCGCGTGCCCGGGCCAGTTCCACGTCGCGTGCGCGATACCGCCCATCGACGTCACCATCAGCACGCCATCCCACGGCGCCCGCAGCAGCGCTGGCCTCCCATCCGCGTCCGGCATCGTCGCGGTCAGGCCATCGGTCTCGGCCACCACCATCGCGGTCATGCCGTGAATGCCAATCGGCACAGCGACAATCGGCTGCGCGCGCAGGCTCGTGGGCACCTGCACGTTCGCGCGGTGGCGGTCGACGAGAATCATGCCGGCGCCGTGATCCTGCACGAACTGCAGCGCCTGCTGCGGCGTCACGTGCTGCGGCGGCGACATCACGATGAACGGCGGCATCGCCGACGCCGGCACATGCGACACGCAGCCGCGCTCCACCATCCGCTGCCACACCGTCGGATCCTGCTGCAGGCGGGTCTGGGTCGGCTCCGGCAGATCGAGCGGCCAGAACCAGCCGTGCTGAGCATCAGGTGTCCGCATCCCGCCGATCGCCAGCCAAGGCACGTGCATCGACTGCATCCCGGTCGGCATCGGCTGCTGCCACGACACGCCGGCGTCATCGAGCTGCAGGTTCTGCGTGTCCGGCGCCAGGAACAGCGTGTGCTCGGGCAGGTGTGACGCGTCCGTGGCCACCCGCAGCCCTTCCACCTGCGGGCGCAACAGCAGCCACACGCCGCCACTCACCGACCGCAGCCGGTCCAGGGCTGTCTTCTTGTCCGGCGGCGGCACCTCGACCAGCGCGTCCAGCTCCGCGTGCGTGTCCGGATAGCTCCACATCGGCTGATGCGGCAGGATGCCAGCGCCCGAGAGCAGCCGCGAGAGGTTGATCTGCGGCTGGTCGCCCAGGCATTTCGGCAGGTTCGCGGCGGCGATGATGTGCGGCTGCGGGCCGACACGCCTGGCGATGCAGAACACGGCTTTCATGGCGATTTTGGCGTGGTGGTCGACGCCGCCCTCGCCGCCGTAGGTCACGTCGAGGAACTCGGTGGCGGCCAGGACGCGGGCCTTGTCGTTCGGGCCGGCGAGCTGGGCGCAGACGACGGCGTGGCGCATGGCGTCGGTCAGGCC
>CAIYWC010000043.1 GCA_903929795.1 uncultured Myxococcales bacterium
CCGGAGCTGGCGCGGCGGGGTGAGGATGCGGACGTCGCGGATTTGCTGCCGCAACAGTGGGTGGCGAGGAAGAAGGCGGCGGCGCTGGCTGGCGTGTAGGCGCGTCGGTCAGAGCTGGGCGTGTTTCGCTGGGCCGTTACCCCGCAAGTCCACCCGCCGCGACCCGTGGACAGAGGACGAAGCCCGCGCCGTGCTTGCCGCCGCAAGTCGAAGCGGGCTTTCCCTTTCCGCTTTCGCCCGCCGGCACGGCCTGTCCGACCGCACGTTGTACTGGTGGCAGATGCGCACGCATGCGCACCCGAATGTCGAGCCCGCGACGCGATCCTTTGTGCGCGTATGCACGCAATCACTCCCGAATCGCGAAGTGTCGGGCGTCGAGATTGTGGTCTCCGACGCCGTCATCCGCATCGCGCCGGGCTTCGACCCGCAGACGCTGGCCCAGGCCGTCGCTGCGCTGCGTACGCTTGCGTGCTGAGTTTTTCGCCATCGACCCGCATTTGGCTCGCGCTGGCGCCCTGCGATATGCGTAAGGGCTTCTACTCGCTCCTTGCCGAGGCCCGCGCGCGCTGGCAGGGGCACGACCCGCTGGCCGGCGATTTGTACATCTTCCTCGGTCGGCAAAAGACGACCGTGAAGGTCATTTGGTGGTCGCCGGGCGGGATGTCGCTGTACAGCAAGCGGCTGGAGAAGGGCGTTTTCCGCCTGCCGGCCGTGCGCCCGGGGGAGACGTCGGTGGCGATGGCGGCGTCGGATTTGGCCATGCTGCTCGACGGCATCGACTGGACCCGCGCGCGGCGGCAGAAACTTCATGAGCCGCCAAAACCACTTACGAATTTGTCGCCGCAAAAGATCGACAAGTCGTCGAAATTTTGATCTAACGTCGGCATGACGCCGACCGACGGACATGACTGCGGGTGGAAGGAAGAGGCCGAGGCTCGGGCGAAGCGAATCGCCGAGCTTGAGCAGCAGAATGCGGTCCTGAAGAAGGCGCTTTTTGGCCACAAGTCGGAGAAGCTGCTGCGGCCGGCGGATGAGCTCAAGAAACGCGGCGACATCGCGGGGCCGACGCCGGAAGAGACCCGCAAGAAGCGGGCGGAAATTCAGGAGTGGAAGCGTGACCTCCCGGTCGAGAAGGTGGTGCATCCGCTGCCGGCGGAATTGCCCACGTGCTCCGAGTGCGGCGGCCTGCCGGACCACGCGATGCCACCGGAGATTTCCAGCGAATACGAGAAGCTGCAGCTCAAGATGATTCGCTTGGAGCACGAGCGGCAGAAGGCGCGGTGCCAGTGCGGGTCGCATATCGTGACCGCGCCGCCGCCGCCGCGGGTGGCCGAGCGCACGCAGTACGGGCCGCATCTGTGGGCGTGGACGATTGCGGCGCACTGCCTCGATTCGATGCCGTTCTACCGGCTCGCGCAGCACCTGAACCGCCAGGGCGTGCCGATTTCCGACGCCCAGCTGGGCGCGATGTTTCACCGCGGCGCCGAGCTGCTCGAAGCGATTTACAAGCGGATGCTGGCGCTGATTGCGCTGGAGCAGGTCGTGCAGGCGGACGAGACGCCGATTCAGGTGCAGGACAAGGGCAAGACGCGCAAGGCCTACATGTGGGTGTTTCTGGCGCAAAAGCTGCTGGTGTACGTGTTTTCGCCGAGCCGGTCGGGCAAAACGCCGTCGGCGGTGCTGGGCGCGAGCAAGGGCACGCTCGTGGTCGACGCCTACAGCGGCTACAACGAAGTGACCAAGCCCGATGGCCGCGACCGCGCTGGGTGCCTGGCTCATGGCCGCCGGGGGCTGTTCGACGCGATGTCCAAAGCACCGGAAATCCGCGAGGCGCTGGACATCATTCTGGATGTGTACGCGGTCGAGCACGCGGTCAAGGCGGCGGACGCGGTCAAGAGCCCGGCGCACCGCGAACTGCGCCAGACGTTCTCCCGCAACGCCATGGACCGGCTGAAGAAATGGCTGGAAGAGCACGAGCCCACGTGGCTGCCCGGCGAGCCTCCGGCGAAGGCGGCGCGGTACATCCTGGAGAACTGGCAGGAGATGACGCTGTTTCTCGACCGGGTGGAGGTGCCCGTGGACAACAACGGCTCGGAAGCGGCTTTGCGAGTCGTGGCAAGACCCTGCTCATTATGCACCCCCTTTTCAAATGCCCGGAATCATTACCTGTCCGTCGGCCGGAGAATGACGACACGGGGACAGTGTCCTGCGCGACGCGAGGAATTCCGTCACCGCGGGAGAGTGAAGGTCGGCCGCGCGGATCTGCCAAGGAGCATCCGGCATCACCTGCGACGCCGCAAGTTTTCCAAGCCGTATCAGGCGGCGGATGACGTGACTGGTGACACCGAGGGCCTCGGCGGATTCGTACATCGTCAGCCAAGTGCCGTCACCATCGCGTGATGGATAGGCTGCAATATCGTGGGTTTTTCGCAGGGCGCGGACCCGGCTGCCCGTCCAGGAGAGCCCGTGCCCGGTCCGGTGCCCGAGGCGGTTTAGCGTGGCTGCAATGTGCTCATCCGACCAGATTCCTGCCATCGATTCCACCAGTTTCACCGCATCCGGCGCGTGCTGGCAGCCATGCTCTCCGGTCTTGGGCAAACGCGCGCGCACGGTCGTGTGCCGGCCGCCGTGCCAATGGATGGTGAGCACGGCCTCGCCAGCGGCATCGTCCACATCGGCGACAATCTCTGCAATCAGCGTGCGGACGATTCGCTGCTTGACGTGCATGTCTGCGTGCTCCGAGTGCCAGACGGCGTGGAGGTCGCGTGCGAGGGCGTCGAGCCGTTCAGGAGCGACGAACGCCACCGGGATTTCAATCTCATCCCGCCGCAGTTCGACGCGCAAGAACTCGACACGGGCCAACGCCTCGTTCCACCTCAGCTCGAGTTGGCGCGCAACCAGCCGATTGTCCGGATCCACGGCCTCATAGCGGCGCGCTGCCAGCTTGACCTCGTATTCCGCGTGCTCAAATGCTTGGCGTTTGACATGGAGCGCCTGATCCCGCTGGCTTTGGACAAGTGTGGCGGCAGACGCCGCCGCAGCGATGGCATGCGGCTCGACGACAGCCAGCACCTGCTCGGCAATCGCCTTGTCCGTCCGCAGTGCGCCAAAGCCGATGCAGTGAGGGAGACCGCGATTGCGATGCGCCAAGCTGCACGTGTAACGAGGATTCTTGGCGCTGTGGCCGGAATACGCCACAGCCAGCCGCTGGCCACACCGCGCGCACCTCAACAACCCCGCCAAGAGCGCCCGTCCACCACGCGCTGATTTTGCGTTCGGTGACTGCTCAGCAAAGTGGTTTTGGGCAAGCCGCTGGCGATTGCGCTCGTAGTGTGCCTCATCGATGTAGGCGGGGTGATGGCCCGCGATTCTCACGGTCCAATCCGCCTCGGATGCGCGGTTTTTCATCGTCTTGTGGGCCCTTCCGTCGGACACGGTCACCTTTGTCTCGCGCTTGCCGAACGCGTAAACGCCGGCGTAGAACGGACTCTTGAGGATGCTCAGGATCTGGCGGTACGTCGTCGGCCGCCACAACCGCGTGGACTTGTCGCCGGGCCCGCCAGTGCGCTGCTGCCCGTAGAACTCGACTGCGTGCTTTCTCATCCAGAACAGGACCTTGTGTCCGCTGCCAAGCTCGTCGAACTTCTGAAAGACGAGCCGAATCAGGCCCTGCACGCGCTCATCCGGGTCCAATTCGACCTGACCGCCGAGCGGCCAGACGTAGCCGACTGGCACCTGCATGCGAAACTCCCCGCGCTTGGCCTTGGCGGTCTTGGCGTCGGCCAGACGACTGTGCAGGAGCGTCAGCTCAAACTCGCTCATCGTGCCCTTGAGGCCCAGCAGCAGGCGGTCATTGGGCCGCCGCGGATCGTACACGCCGTCGCCGTCAATGACACGCGTGTCGACGATGCCGCACAGGTCGACAAGTCGATGCCAGTCGCGGCCATTTCGCGCAAGTCGAGATGCCTCCAAGGCAAACACCGCGCCGATGGTCCCGGAGCAAACAAGCGTGACCCGGTGCTCGAAGCCCGGCCGCTCCGCGAGGCCGCTGCCGGAACGGCCAAGGTCGCCGTCTATCACGTGGACTTCGTGAAAGCCGTAGCTGCGCGCGAGATCCGCTAGAGCATATTGGCGGCGCTGGCTTTCGAGATTCTCATGCACTTGGCCAGGCGTCGACTGGCGAACGTAAACGGCCGCGGCGCGCGACGTGATGGACGCAGGCAAGTCAGTCGTTCTCATCGGACACCTCCCCTGATTGCGCCGCGACGTCGGCAGTCGCTTTGGCCACCGACAGCAGCAACTCGGCCAGCAGCTGTGTCAGCCGTGTCTGATCCGCCGGAGGTAGCGCAATCCTCTCGACCGGCTGCCAGTCCAGGAGGCTCGATTGTCGAATCTTCTGCTTCGCTCGCGCATTCATGGTCTTGCCCCTCGCAGGGCGTCACGCCCGCTGGAGCTCCAATGCGACAGGCGACCGCGTCGAGCAACCGTCGCAGCTCACCCAACGCGGCAAGCGACGCGACTGCGGGGCCGGAATCCATTGCAGCACACCGATCCGGATCACACATCCAGGCGGGGACAACAACGCGGTCACCCGACGCTCCGGCAACGACGTACTCTGTGCCACCGGCCAATTCCCATGTGTATTCAATAGTAATTGCCCTGCCGTGACGCGGATGCCACCTGTAATGGACGACGAGATCGCCCGCGATATGGGCGGAATGGACGGCAGATTGCAAAATCCAGAGATTCTTCGCTTTTCGTGGGCAACGACGAGGCAGGCCAGCGGCTGGCGATTCTGCTGTCGCTGACGCGGACGGCGGTGGCGTGCGGGATCAATCCCGAGGCGTACATCGCGGACGTGCTGATTCGTGGGCAGACATGGCCGGCGTCGCGGATTGACGAGCTGCTGCCGTGGAATTGGAAGGCGCCGACGTAGGGTGGAGTTTTGCCAGCGTCTGGGAGCATGGCGGATCAAGACGAGGTGGGATAGGCGCGGTCGGTCAGGCGGTTACCCAGCACCTGAAAACGTCGCCCATCTTGTCGCCGACGGCCTGCTCGTGGAGCCGCGCTGGGCGTGAGAGACGCCTGGACCCTGTTCAAACAGCTGATCCGCGACAAATCCGCATGCGGCCTTCGAATTCC
>CAIYWC010000044.1 GCA_903929795.1 uncultured Myxococcales bacterium
CGGCACGGTCAGCCGACCTTCTTGAGTTCTTCCAGTTTCCCAAACTCTACGGGCAGATGCAGCTTGCCCGCCTGCAGGTCACGCCATTCGCTGGGGCTCGCCAGCACGACGACCGAGGCGTACGGCACGCCAAGGTCCGGGCGTGCCCGAAAACGAAACGGCAGCAGATCGCCAGCAGGGCCGATGGAGCCGGTCACCTCAAGCAAGCGGATCTCGTTGCCGGCAGGAATCCTGTAGATTTCCAGCGTTTCCGGGTCGTTGTGGCGATGCGTGGCGGCGAGATCCTCCGCTGCTTCTTCGACGGTCTGCGAGTTTCCCATCCGGTGCCTCCTGCGCTCAGAACTCCACGATACGCACGCGGCTGCCGGGCGTCAACGCGCCAGTTCCATGATTCCACGATGTGCCCGCGTCTTTTTCAGTTGTTCAGACGTAGCAGCGCACCCGCGGCCGGCACGAGCCAGCCGACACGTCGCGCATCCTGCCGCGCCCCAGGTACGCAGCCTCATCCAGGACATCCTGGGCGGCAAGCGGTGCCGCACGCGATTGCACCGTCCGTCGCATCCGTGGTACTGAGCGCGTCAGCAACCGAGGAGGCATCATGAGGTTCACCAGCAGAGACATCGTCCGCTACGCGGCGATAGTGGGTACGTTGATAGCAGCCTTCAGCTTCACGGGATGCGGTGGCGACGGCGCCGTGCCTGCTGTCGTCGCAAGCGGTGATGACACCTCGAACGCAGACGTGCTGCTAGCGGACGTCGCAGACGCACAAACCGACGCCGATGTACTGGTGGACACCGTCTCGGACGTGTCTGGCGAAGTGGGCGCCGATGCCAACGAGATCGCCGATGACGCGAGCGATTCTGGCGCGACCGATGCAGTCGCAGCCGACGCGGCCGACACAGCCGACGTCCCGGTTGCACCCTCGACATGCAAATCCGACAAGGACTGTTCCGCCGCGGGCAAGGTCTGCGATCCATTGACGTTGGTCTGCGTCGCCTGCCTCTCGGACGCAGAATGTGGCCCGAGCCAACACTGCGTCGGCCTGATTTGCCAGACCTACACGGCCTGCAACAACTCGCTCGGCTGCAAGACCGCCAAGGGTCCGGACGGACTGGATCAGCCGATCTGCGACCAGAAGAGCAGCGAGTGCACCGCGTGCCTGACCGCCGCCGACTGCCCGGCGAGCAACGACTGCATAGCCAAGGCATGCGTGCCCTTCAAGACGTGCCAGAACTCCACCGACTGCGGCACGACCCAAGTGTGCGACAAGGCGTCCAACCGCTGCGTCGACTGTCTCGGCAACGCCGATTGCCAAGCCAATGAACTGTGCGAAGCCGGCACGTGCAGGCCGTTCGTCGCCTGCGCGAGCGACAAACAGTGCACGCCGCTGGGTTTGTTGTGCGACACGGCCAAAGGCAAGTGCGCGCAGTGCCTGCAGAACACCGACTGTCCCGAGATCTACAACTGCCAGAAAGTCGCGGTCGCGCAGACGGGCAAGTGTGTCTTGGACGTGTGCGCGCAGGGCCAGGGCGCGTGCGCCAACAACGCCATGGTCACCTGCGATTTGGTCGGTGATGGCTACGGCAGCGCGCAGGCCTGCCCCGCGCAGACCACTTGCGTGGCTCCCGGAAGCAAGCCGGAGTGCAAGGCCTGGGTATGCACGCCGGGGACGAACTGCAACGGCGAAAAGGTTGTCACATGCAGCGATGACGGGCTGACGATCGTCTCGTCCACCGACTGCGCGGCTGGTGGGCAAAAGTGCTCTGGCGGCACCTGCAAGGCTCTCGTCTGCGCACCCAGTGCGACCTTTTGTGACGGCCAAACGGTCAAGAACTGCGCCGCCGACGGCTTGAGCTCGAAGATCAGCAAGACCTGCTTGAACAATGAGTTTTGCGCTGGCGGCGCGTGCCAGGCCCAAATCTGCAAGCCGGCCGCGTCGGTCTGCGACGGCCAGCAGCCGGGCACCTGCAACGCCGACGGCAGCGCGATCGCGCCGTCGGGGCTGGCCTGCGACGTGTCCTCCACGGTCTGTATCGCCGGCAGCTGTGTTCCGAAGATCTGTCAGCCTGCATTGAAGTTTTGCGAATCGGGAAGCCTGAAGACGTGCAGCCCGGACGGCACGAGTGTCGTTGGCTCCCAGGCGTGCGGCGTCGGCAACTTCTGCGGCCCGAACAAGGTGGGCGATCCAGCATGCCAACCTATCGTCTGCGCTCCTGGCAAGCCGACGTGCGACGGCACCAGCGCCACGACCTGCAACGCCGATGGCAGTGGCTTCACCGGATTGCCGGTCGACTGCACGGCGACTGGAAAGGCCTGCTCGGCCGGCGTCTGCGTCAGCCTGTTGTGCGACCCACAGAATCCGTTGTACTGCGACGGAAAGGTGGTCAAGAAGTGTGACGCAACCGGGATGAACCCTTCAATTCTGCAAACCTGCGGTGTCGGCTTCTACTGCGGAAGCGGCGCGTGCAGCCAGCAGATTTGCACGCCGAACTCGACGGCGACTTGCGCAGCCAACAAGCCGGCGACTTGCAATGCGGATGGCAGTGGTTACGTCGACATCGGTTCAGACTGCACGCCCGGAACCTGCAGCTCGGGGACGTGCGTGATGCAGGTCTGCGGAAACGGCGTCCGGGAGGGTACGGAAGAGTGCGACGACGGCAACAAGGTCGACGGCGACGCCTGCTCATCGACCTGCTCTGTCGACTGCTCGACCCTGACGCTCAACGGAAGCGGAAAGGAATATGTGGACATCGGCAGCGGCGCGAACTACCAGTTCGGAACGGGCGACTTCACGCTCGAAGCGATGATCCGCCCGACCTCGACGGCCACGGGCTACATCCTCAACCGCCGCGTGGGCGACACCTACCTCGGCTTGACGCTGAACACGGGCAATGTCTATTTCCAGTGCGAACCCGCGGGCTCAACGAACACGTTCATCGGCAGTGCGATCCAGGCGGGCGTCTGGACGCACGTCGCTGCGACCCGCAGCAGCGGGGTTGTCACGCTCTGGGTCAACGGTCAGGCGGCCGCCACCGGCACGACGACAAACTTCCAGCAAAACTTCGACGTGGCTGCGCCGTTCCGTCTCGGCACGCACCCGCTCGCGGCAGACACCATCCCGGACTGGAGCTTCACCGGCGACATTGCGTTCGTCGCTATCGATTCCGGTGCGAAGTACACGGGAAGCTTCACGCCGAGCCTCGCGACGGCCGCGACATGCAAGGGAGATTGCACGCTTCTCAACCTGAGCGGCACCGCCAAGATGGTGGACACCGGGTCAGTCGGTGCTGCGCTCTCCGTTATCGGCGGCGCACAGCTCTCGCCATCGACCGGCGCCCCGCCGTGGGGTCCCGGCAAGTGCGCGGCGGTTGTCTGTAGCGCAAACGTCGCTTCGTGCCTTGGCAACCTTGCGGGTCAGTGCAACGCGGACAGCACGGGCTTGGCGAGCGCGACCGATTGCGCGAAAAGCGGGAAGACGTGTAGCGCCGGTGGGTGCGTGACCGCCTTCGCCAGTTGCCACGCCGCGTTGGTCGCCAATGCAACGGCGACAGACGGCGTCTACCCCATCGACCCGGATGGCGCCGGTCCCATCGCGCCCGCCAACCTGTTCTGCGACATGAAGAACGGCGGTCTGACGCTCGTCGCCAACATCTACGACAGCAACGGCGACGACGCACCCAACGACACCAGCTACGTCGTCAGCGGCTGGCAGCAGACGGCGTCGGGTGCGTGGACCACCAGCGTGAGCAAGGTTGACCGGGACGCCTCGGGAACCGGTAGCGCGGCGGTGTCGTTGACGTTTGTGGCTGCGTTGAAGGCGAGCGGGGGGCAGCAGAACTTGAAGATGTGCTATGTGAGCAACGGCGGTGTGGACACCGTGTGCCGCCTGTCGTCTGATAGCTCGCTGACCCTTGCCAGTTACGGGACCGGGAACCCGCAACTCGTCACGTACGCTGCCGACCCGCTGACGTACACCTTTGGGCGCATTGCTGGGCTGCCGGCCACCACCAATAAATACGCAGGCTTCCAGAATGATGTGTACTGCATTCCGGTGAAAGCGAGCTCGCCCGCCGGAGGAATCTTCGGGACCGGCGCTGGTCTCTGCGAAAACTCCGACATTGGCAGCAAAGGGGGAGTGTGGCACGCGTTTTACCAAGGAGGCGCATACCTCCCCTACATGGTCGGTCACACCGATGAGACCAAGTCCGAGTTGCTAAGCGTGGACCCTGGCTTCCGCCTCTACGTCGGCCCCTAACCGGGGCGCGTGGCCAGCATCCCCTGCCGTCGCCCTGCGCCAGTGCCTGACCTCGACGCCCTGGAGACGAGGCCGCGTAGCCGCTACGGCAGGGACCGAGAGCAGGTCCGGGAAAAAGTCCGCGGGTGTGTAGAAGGAGAAGCAAACCACATGTCCGCCCCCAGCTCGGCCGCTCAGTCGTCACCCGCGCCCGGCCCTTCCGCGCGCAAACCAACCACTCCGGCCAGTCTGACGCCGCCACATCCGCGCGTCAGGCGTCACTTTTCGGCCCAGAATCGCGTCATTTTCGCATGTTCAGGCGCAGTCGTGCACCCGCATCCGGCAACAACGGCGATCTGCAGACGCACTTCACGTAGAAATGGACATGTTGACGTTGACACCAGTGCCGTCAACCGGTGCCTGCAGTGCGACGTGCCCGCCCCAACCGGACCGTCCACTCGTTGCGCAGCGTGTCGCGACTAAGTTCCGCGGGTGTAGGTCAGGTTCAGGCTGTCGTTGGGGGCCGGGCAGGTCAGCACCAGGGTGTTGTTGCTGTTGCTCAGGGCGAACGTGCAGCTCGTCGCCGAGAGCGGCGTCGTGGCGCAGGTCGCGCCGTTCGTGCACGTGAACCCGGCGCCGGTGCACGCGCCCGTCCCGGTGATGGCGACCGTCGTCGCGGTGCTGGTCCAGCCATAGCCGGTGTAGCTGAGCGTGCCGCTGCACGAGGGCGTGGTGCCGAGCCCCAGCGTGAGGCCGCCGCCGGTGGCGAAGGTCAGCGTGAGCGCGTAGGACACCCCGGTCTGGGGCGAGATCGTGCTTGTCCACACGCCGATCAACGGGTTGGGCGTGGATCCGGTATCGCTCCCGGCGTCGGTGCCCGTGCTGCTGCTGCCGCAACCCGCGGCGATGACGGTCGCGACACAGACGGTGAGAAACCCGCATGACCGACCCATTCAGACCTCCGCGCGGGCATCTGGACGCCAATTGTTACCGGCTTCCCAAAACCGCCGCGAAACGGCGAAACGCGCTACTTCCGCCGCTCGGCCCGCTTCACCGCCTTGTCCTTGGCGCGCTCTTCGGCC
>CAIYWC010000045.1 GCA_903929795.1 uncultured Myxococcales bacterium
AGAAAGCCTGAAAAGTTCGCGATATCCGTCGAGCTGGTTCACGTTTGCCCCCGCGGATCACGGCTCCGCGGTGATGCAGCAGATCAGGCTGATGGGGTTTCGTCAATTTTGCGAGGAGTTCGAGAGCTTGCGATCGCCCTGGAGCCGCCGTTCTGGACTCGTGACATCGGCTCAAGATTTCTGCTACTCTGCCCCGCGGTCTTTCTCGCGGACCGTGCATCGAACTTTATTGCCAGAGGATTTGCCCATGAATCGCTTGAACCTCAGTCTCGTCGGCGTGCATCGCGCCGTGACAACCCTGACCGCCGGCCTCGCGATCGCGGCCTCGGTCGCCGCGTGTGGCAGCACGGCTGCCGGCTCTGGCGGCACGGCGACGGACACGACCGTGACCGACACGCAGACCGACACGGCCACGGGCACCGACACCACGGGCACCAGCGGCGACACCAGCAAGCCGGACGTCGCCAAGGACACGACCAAGGCGGACATTCAGGTGACCGTGGATCCGGACAACACGCCCGAGACCGCGCAGGCGTTGACGCCGGCTTCGACCGCGGCGCCGGGCAATCCGTCCTCGGATCAGCTCTCCCCGGTCGGTGACATCGACTATTGGAGTTTTACCGGCAAAAAGGGCGATATCACGTACATCTTCATCCAGGCGCAGTCGCTAACGACGGCGTTTGACCCGGACACGATCGACACCGTCATCACGCTCTACGGTCCGGACAAGAAGCAGATTGCGTTCGACGACGACCCGAGCGGCCGCGCCAACAATGACAGCGAGCTGCTGACCTACCTGCCAGCCGACGGCACGTACTATATCCGCGTGGAAGAATGCTGGACCTGGCTGGGCGAACATCCGGAAAAAACTGGCGTTTCCTGCGCTTCACCGGCTGACAAAGGCAACACGGACTACAACATCGGCGTCGTGACGCTCGTGGACTCGGATCCCGGCATGATCGTCGAGGTCGAGAAGGGCGACACGCCCGCCGACGCCACGGAGCTCGCGTACGAGAAGGACACGACCGGCAAATACGTCACCCCGACGCTGCTGGGCACGTTCAAGGGCATCGTGGACATCGACGTGTACCACTTCAACGTGCCGACCGACATGACCGTGTCGCAGGGCCGCTCGGCGATCAACTTCGCGATGGACGCGGGCGGCATCGACGGCAATGGCTCGACGGCGCCGATGGGCCTGGCGTGGATCGCGTCGGAAGCGACGCCGACGGCGATGATCGCCCAGGTGGATCTGTCCCAGACCGATACCCTCGGGCCGCCGCTGGCGTTCGGCACGGGCTACTACCTGTTCGTGACCCGCGCGACCGGCGCCGCGACCGCCAACGAGTTCTACTTCTTCAGCGCGTTCGCCGGCGGCAGCAACCCGGTGGAAGCCAATGACAGCGGCAACGACGCTGCGGGCGGCGCCGAGTCCATCACGATGGCGGCCAGCAACGGCAACCAGCAGGGCTTTCTGGAAGGCGATCTGCTCAAGAGCGGCGCCGACGTCGACTGGTGGGTCGCGACCGTGCCGGCAGGCGTCGGCGGCGGCGCGTTGGGCGTCTACTGCGGTGCGCAGTCACTCGGTTCCGGCCTGCGCAGCTTCAAGGTCGACGCGTACAGCGACGCCGGCATCACCGCGATCAGCGGCGGCAGCCAAGTCGAGCCCGCGGCCGGCGTGGCGATCACGACCCTGAAGTCGCCCGCGGACGGCGCCAAGGTCTACTTCAAGTTCAGCGCGGCCAGCCAGGCGGCGGACGTCTCCTCGACGTTCTACCGCTGCGGCGTCGTGATGCAAGCGCCGTAATTTCCCGGCCTTTTCGCCGGCCTCGCCCGCGCGCGCCAGTCCATCGCGCGCGCGGGCGGCGGCCAGCACCCCAACACAAGCCGACCGGTACGCCACCGCAACTGTGGCGTCGGGCGGGGCGTTTTGCCGCGAAAGCTTGTGACCCGGCGGACAGGCGCTATCTTGGGGGCGCCATCGGCGTCGGCCCGGCAGGCTTTGGGGAGATTGCATGTCCACAGCACACGTTTCTGGCGGCACCGGCCTCGCCGCTGCGTTGCAGTACTTCGGACGTTTTGGCGTCGATGAGGCGCTGATCCGCACGGCGCTCGCGGCGGCGCTGGCGCGCGGGGGCGATCGTGCGGACGTCTACTTCCAGCACCGCGTGGCACATTCGCTGGGCCTCGAGGATGGCGCCGTGAACCGCGCGTGGTCGGGCATTGAGCTGGGCGTGGGCATTCGCGTGCTGCGCGGCGATCAGACCGGTTACGGCTACACGGAGGATTTGACACCGGAATCCGTGCGCCAGGCGGCACTCACGGCGGCCGCGATCGCCGATGGACCGAGCCGCGAGCGGCCGATTCCTCAGCTGGTGGCGACCGCGATCCCACAGCGCTATCCGGCAAAAACGCCGTGGGATCAGGTGGCTGCCGCGACCCGGCTGCCGCTGCTGCAGCGCGTCCAGGAGCGCGCGTTCGCCGCGGATCCGCGCGTGCAAAAGGTCACCGTGCATTTCTCCGACGAGGAAGGCGCGGTGTTGATGGTCGACAGCGACGGCCGCGTGGCGTTTGACACACAACCCATGACATTGATTCATCTTTCCTGCATGGCTGAGGAGAACGGTCGGCGGGAGTCCAACGGCGGCAACATCGCGGGGCGCGCCGGTCTGGAATTCTACAACGACGCCAAGCTGGACAAGCTGGTGCGCGAAGCGGTTGATCGCACGACGATTTTGTTTGAAGCCGGCCAGCCGCCAGCGGGCGAAATGCCGGTGGTGCTGGGCGCGGGCAGCTCTGGAATTCTCCTGCACGAGGCGATCGGCCACGGGCTGGAGGCAGATTTCAACCGCAAAGGCGTGTCGATTTACGCCGACAAGCTGGGCAAGCCGATTGCCGCGCCGTTTGTCACCGTGGTCGACGACGCCACGAACGAGGGCGCGCGCGGCGCCATCAACATCGATGACGAAGGCAACGCCGCTGGCGTGACGACGCTGATCCACGACGGCGTGCTGCAGACGTACCTGCACGACAGCATTTCCGCGCGCCACTACGGCGTCCAGCCCACCGGCAACGGCCGCCGCGAGAGCTTTCGCCACGCGCCGCTGCCGCGGATGCGCTCGACGTACATGCTGCCGGGACCGCACACGCCCGAGGAAATCATCGCGTCGGTGGATCGCGGCATTTACTGCGGCAATTTCGCCAATGGCCAGGTGCAGATCGGCGCTGGCGACTTCACGTTTTACGTCAAGAATGGCTGGCTGATTGAAGGCGGCAAGCTGACGCGGCCGATCAAGGACGTGAACCTGATCGGCAATGGTCCCAAGGTGTTGGAGCAGATCGACATGGTCGGCAACGACCTGAAGATCGACGACGGCGGCTGGACGTGTGGCAAGGACGGCCAGTCCGTGCCGGTCAGCCAGGGCATGCCGACCACGCGCGTGCGCGCCATGACCGTTGGCGGACGAGGCTGAACATGCTTGAAATTGCTGAACAAGTGGTGGAACGCGCGCGGATCCATGGCGCCCAGCAGGCGGCAGCGGGCGCGTACCAGGTCCGCGAGGTGTCCGTGCAGTGGCGCGACGGCGCCGTGGAAAAGCTGACCGAAGCGACGACGCGGGGCGTGGGCGTAGAACTGTACGTCGATGGCCGCTATGCTTCTGTTTCAACAAGTGATTTGCGACCAGACGCGCTGGACACTTTTGTCGGTGACGCGATCGCGATGACCCGGGCGCTGGCGCCGGACCCGTTCCGGGCGCTGCCGGATCCGCAGCTGTACCGCGGCCAGAGCGACGTGGACCTGCAGCTGGCGGACCCGAACTACGGCGCGCTGACGGCGGTGGCGCGGCGGGAGCTGGCCCAACAGCTGGAGGCGGCTGCGCGCGATACGCCCGACGGCGCGCGCATCCTGTCGGCGACGACGAGCGTCTCGGACAGTCAGAGCCGGTCGTGGCGCGTGCACTCCGATGGTTTTGTTGGGCAAAAGGTCGGGACGAGCTATTGGCTGGGCGCGGAAGTCAGCGTGCAGGATGCCGATGGACGGCGGCCGGAGGATGCGTGCTACGCGGGCGCGCGCTGGCGCGGCGATGTGCCTGATCCGCAAGGGATTGGCGCGGAAGCGACGCGGCGGACGCTGAGCCGGCTGGGCTCGCGCAAGCCGGAGTCGGGGCAGGTGACGCTGGTCGTCGATGCGCGCGCGGCCGGGCGCGTGGTGTCTTCGCTGCTGGGGGGCCTGTCGGCCGCGGGCTGGCAGCAAAAACGCTCGTTTCTGGAAGGCAAGCTGGGCGCGCAAATCGGCAACGCGCTGCTGGACGTGACCGACGACCCGCTGGTCGTGCGCGGGCTGGGCTCGCGGCGGTTTGACGGCGAGGGCATGGCCGCGCGGGAAATGGCGCTTTTTGCCGCGGGCGTGCTGAAAAATGGCCTGGTGGACACGTATTACGGCAAAAAACTGCAGATGGCGCCGACGACCGGGCGACTCTCCAACCTGCGCTGGCGGCTGGGCGCGAAGGGCCGTGAGGCGCTGTTGCGCGACGTCGGCGACGGCATCTTCGTCACGGGCTTTCTGGGCGGAAATGCCAACGGCACAACTGGGGATTTTTCGTGGGGAATCCAAGGATTCGCCATCCGCGCTGGGCAACTCGCGGAGCCGATTGGCGAGGCCAATATTTCCGGCAATCACCTGACGCTCTGGCCGGCGCTGCTGGCCGTAGGCGACGATCCCTACCGCTATTCGGCGCTGCGGACGCCGACGCTGGTGTTTGGCGGAGTGAACGTCGCGGGACGGTAGGCGCGGCTATTTTGTTTCGGCTGCAGATTTCATCCGCGCCAGCCCGGCCTCAAAGTCCGGTCCTACCATGCGATCCATCAACAAACTCATGGCCTTTTGCAGCAGGCCATCGGATTCGCCTTCCAGCGTCCAAAATACGTTGGTCTTGTCGCCGCTTGCGATGAATGCGAAATGCGTGTCATTGGTAAATGGCCCGGGATCGAGGAATTCGAGCTTGACGCGCACCAGCTTGCCAGGCTCCAAGGCCAGAAGCGTCATGCGGCCTTTGCCGACGTCGCGGTTGCCTTCCCACGCGTACACTTGACCCACGCCGGTCGCCGCGCCGGAATAGGTCTTCTTCATCGCGGGGTCTTTCTTGTCCCACGGCGACCATTTTGGCCACTCGTGAAAATCCGCGACGAGCGCGTAAATCTTCTCGGGCGGCGCGGCGATTTCCACGCTGCGGGCCATCATGAAATGGCTCGGGCGCGTGGCGACGAAGCCGAGCAAACCTGCGAGAATCACAAGCAGTGCCATGAGTCCGAGCTGCCAAGTCTTCATGAGAACGCTCCCCGGCTGCACCCAACCTGAACGGTTGCGGCGGTTTGTAGCGCAAGCGGCATTCGCAGTGGACGCAAAAATTGCAACCAGCGGAAATAACCCGACTTACTGGTACAACGACTCGATCTGCGTGCCGTATTTCTCGCGAATAACCTTGCGTTTCATCTTCATCGTCGGCGTCAACTCACCGCCGTCAATGGTGAATTCGCTGTCGATAATCGTCCACCGCTTGATCGACTGCACTTGCGCCAATTTGCCATTGATCTGGTCAATTTCGCCTTGCAGAAAACGCATGAACACGTCGTCACGCGCCGCCGAAGGCACGTCGCGCGCCGGCGAGCCAATTTGCTGGCAAATCTGCGGCACTTTCTCCGGGTCGAGCGTCAGCAGCGCGCCCAGATACTTGCGCGCATCGCCCACCACGCACGCCTGCGCGACGACCGGAATGCCTTTCAGCAGCCCTTCCAGCACTTGCGGTGCGATGTTCTCGCCGCCGGCGGTGATCAGCAAATCCTTTTTGCGATCGGTAATTTGCAGCAAACCGCGGTCGTCGATCGTGCCGATGTCGCCCGAATGCAGCCAGCCGTCGCCGTCGATCGTCTCCGCCGTCGCTTCCGCGTTCTTGAGGTAGCCCTTGAACACATGGCGGCCGCGCATGCAGATTTCGCCGTCGGGAAAGATCTTCATCTCCGTGCCCGGCAGCGCGAAACCCGCTTTGCCGGTCGCCCACTTGGACGGCGTGGAAATCGTCCCCGGGCCGGTGCATTCCGACATGCCATAAACCTCGTAAATCGGAATGTCGAGCGACAGGAAGAATTCAAGCGTGGAGCGCGAAATCGGCGCCGCGGAGGTGACCTGGATCTTGCAGCGGTCCAGGCCAAGCGCCTGTTTGACCTTGGAAAACACTAGCTTACCCGCGAGACCGTACAGCGCAGGCGTCGGTTCACCGCGCTGGATCGCGAACCCCGCCTGCAGGCCGACACCGCGCGCCCACTTGGCGATCGCCTTTTTCAGCCCGGAATTCTGCGCGCCCGCGGCTTCCATTTTCGCCTGAATTTTCTCCCAGACCCGCGGCACGCCCAGGAAGTAGGTCGGCCGCACTTCCTTCAGGTTTTCGCCGAGTTTGTCCAAGCTCTCGGCAAACCAGATGCACGCCGCCGCCGCCATCGGCCCGTGGATCGAGGTGATCTGCTCCGCGACGTGGGACAGCGGCAGGTAGCTGATGCCGTCGTCGCCGGCGTGCACGCCCAGGCTGTTGAGCGTCACGCGCGCGGTCCACGTCAAGTTGTCGTGGCTGATCATCACGGCTTTGGGATTGCCCGTCGTGCCCGACGTGTAGATCAGCGTGCAGACGTCGTCGGCGTCTTGCGCCGCGATGCGCGCGTCCAGGTCCGCGTCCGGCACTTCCCCGCCCAGCTCCAGCAGTTTGTCCCAGGAGACGACCCGCGGATCGTCGTCCGTGCCGTTCATCAGCACGATATGCTCCAGCTTGGGCATGTCCGCCCAAGCCTGCTTGAATTTCGCCAGCTGCTTGGCGTCCTCCACCACGGCGATCGGCGCTTCCGCGTGCGCTGCGATGTACGCGCACTGCTCCGGGCTGTTGGTCGTGTAAATGCCCGCCGGAATCCCGCCCGCAAGGATCGCACCGATGTCGCTGAAGAACCACTGTGGGCAGTTGTAGCCGATGATCGCGACGCCGCGCTTGGGTTCCAGGCCAAGCGCCATGAAGCCGCGCGCCGCCAGCCGCGCGTGGTCCCGGTACTCCTTCCACGAATACGTCTGCCACGCGCCGTTGCGTTTGACCTTGATCGCCGGCTGATCGGCATACGCGCGAACCGTCGCGTCCAGGACTTCGTTGACTTTTTGCTTGCTGGCGATCTCTGCGGTCATGGTGTTCCTCCCCCCCCCATTGGCGACGCTGGTCTAGCACGATGACCGCCTACGGGCAACCCTGCGCGCCACCTGGCTGCCACGCCGCGATCGCTGCCTTGACCCACGGGCCACGGCGGCACTACCCTGCGCGCGCTGCCGATCGATTGGCGGCGATTGGCAAACGTCATGCCATCTCTGGGCCAAGCGCATGCGATCCCCGTCCTGCACGCGAGCGATTTTAGCAATAATATCGAATGGTTCTACGCAAGGCACGCGCACCAACCGGTGATCGTCCGCGGGACGCTGGAGCAGAACCCGCGGGTCGCCGAGCTCGACCGTCCGGCGATCGAGCAGCTGTTTCGCGGCTGTGCGCTGTGGGCGTACGACGCGGCGACGCTCACGCGCGGCGAATACGTATCGGCGGACGTGCTCTTTGCCGACATGGCGGCGCGCCAGATGCGCTACAACGTCGTGGATCACGCGATTCTGGACACGCCGCTCGCGGACCGCTTCACGCCGCCCGCGTTTCTGCGCCACAACTGGTTTGTCGGCAGCGCGTATGACACCAACCGGTTCGTCGCCAGCGTGAACTGCTCGGTCAAGGATAGCTACTCGCCCATTCACGTCGATCCCTACGGCATGCAAGGCTGGATGTGCCTGCTTTTTGGGCGAAAACGCTGGCGGCTGTATGCGCCCGAGCAGATTCCGCTGATCTACGACATGACGTCGCGGCGTTTCTTTCACCGCAAGTTTGACGATCCGGCGAAGTTCCCACTGCTGGACATGGCGGATTATTGGGAAGGCGAAATTGAAGCGGGCGACCTGATGTATTTCCCCGCGGGCTGGCCGCACGAAGTCGTGACTTTTGAAGAGAGTTTTGGCGTCGGCGGCGCGCTGGTCAACGACTTTCAGATTGTCGAGAGCGTCCGCAGCTGGCTGTGGGAATATTCGCAGTCGGGTCCTGGGGACTTCAACTTTGTTGATTTTGTGAAGTCGATGTCTGAATCGCGCCCCCGCTGCACCGATTGCGCAGCGCGGACTGCGTCCGCTCTGAAACTCTATAGCGATTGGCAAGCCTTGCCGGCGGCGAGCCGCTATGGCGGCGCCGGCTGACAAGGAACCGATGATTCATCTTGAAGAAATGGCCCAATCCCAGCGCACGCTGATGGTCCGGCTGGAGCAGCTGATGATGCTTTTGCACAGGCACCGGCTGATCTACTGGCCGGATTGGGGCACGCTGCTGGGCGTGGAGCGCCACCAAAACGTGATCCCGTGGGACTACGACGTCGATATTTGCATGCCGATGGCGGATTATCACAAGTTGGCCGCGCTTTTTGAGGAGAGTGACGGGCAAATCGGCGAGTTGGTGCTGCACAAGGACTATTACGGCGATCCGCAAGGCGCCTACGCGATCTTGTTTGCGGACGTCCCGGATGCGTCGCTGGGCATTGACGTCGTGGCGTACACCCAGGAGGGCGCGACGTTGCGCAATGCCATGAGCCTGCAATTGCAGGCGGATTATCCGGGGAATTACGATTTCCAGACCAGTTCCGTGCTGCCGCTGCGCTGGAGCCATTTGCTCGGTTTGCCGGTGCTGATGCCGCAGCGCTCGCTCGCGCGTTTGGCCGAGCTGTTTGGCGATTGGCGCGCGTTTCCCGAGGGCCAATCGCCGTCGCCGTTGACCAAGCCGCCGTTTGTGGTGATTCCCGATGCGTTAAATGCCGAAAAAGCCCGCGGCCCATGGATTGTGCGCGGCGAGTGGCAGGAAATGGCCGATCCGTGGGCGCGGCCGGGCTATGTTCCGGGGACACGCGCCGTGCGCTGGCTGGCGGATGCGGACGCGCGCGCGCTGGGTTTGACGACGCAAGACCTGCAGCAGGGTACGTTTACCGATCTGGTTTTTCGCGACGATCGCGCGGTTTGGGGCAAAGTTTGGGTAGGCACGCTGTTTCCCGGCGACCGGCTGGTGAGCGACGTGCCCGGGCTGCTTGTGGAATGGCTGTGTTTTGGCGCGCCGACGGAGGCGGACAACCGTCCGTAACTGTGGAGGATGGATGACGAACTTTGGCGCGTTGCGCTTTCTCGGTAGCCTCGTGCTCGCGACTGCTTGCGGGACCGCGCGTGCGCCTGACGCGGACACGACGGCGGACGCGGCGGACGCGGCGGACGCCAGCTTCGTTGACCTCGCAGCCGATGCCAGCGCTGCGGAGGCCAGCGCCGCGGCGCTCTCGACCCACCTGACGCCCACGCAGGCTCCGGCGTATTACGTGGCACAGGGCAACCAGTATTTCGATGCGCTCGACCGCAGCGCGCCAGCCGATAGCGTGCCGACCTATTCCGAGCTCGTGGCGCGCTGGGAGTGGCCGCCGTGGCTCAAGCTGACCGGCTACACGCGCACGCAAATGCAGGGCACGGACAAGCTGGTCAAAGCCAACGCGCCTGCGGTCGTCTCCCACCGCGACTGCCGCGCGTTCACCGTCCAGCCTTTTGGCCGCTGTCGCGTGTCTTTTGACTACGACAACCAGGGCGGCGGCAAGCCTTGCCCCATTTACGAGGAATTCACTTTCAACGATCAGGGCGAAATCACGTTTGTCGAGGCGTGGTCAGACCAGCCCGGCCTGTTGCCGATGGCCGACGCGACCGACCTGTGGGGCGAAGGCAGCGGCGTGCACCGGCTCTCGACGCGGATTCCCGGCCTGGGCAACGCGACCGGCCGCATCGATCCGACCGGCGCAGCGATGACGGCGGCGGCCGCGAGCGATCCGGAGATCGCCGATTTTGTCGCGCGCACCCAGGATTTCTGGACGTTCTGGGCCAACGAAAACAACGCCGCCGGGCCGAACTACTTCAGCGTTGGCTGCGGCTGGCCTACGCCGTAGCCGAAGTTCAAGCTCCAGCGTGCGTCACCCGCGGCATACGCTCGCGGTCCAGTCCGAAATGCAACAGGTCTAACCTTGCGTCGTTTGGTCTTACCGAGAGCCGTTGAGGCACGGCCGAAGGCGGTCATTTCGTCTGGCACAACAGGTGCACGTTCGCGGTTTTGCCAGCCATGGCGTCCGGGAACGAGAACACAAGGTCCGCCAGCCCATTGTTTTGCAGCACCACCGGCACGTCCAGGCCGTCGATCGCCGCCGACGGGCAGTCCCAGCCGGTCGGTACGCGGTACGCCAGGTGGTACGCAAAGGGCGCGGCCTGGGTGCCAATCGCCACAACCAAGGAAGTTGACAGCGATTTCTTGGTCGCATCCCAGACGATCGGTCCGAGATCCGCCGCGCCTTGCGTCACGTGGCGGCTGTCGCCCACCAGCTGTGGATGCTCCGTCAGCGGCCGCAGCGCCAGCACCTGGCAGTCATGCGGCGCAACCGTCACCTGGAACGGCGCGGTGTGCTCGCCCAGGTAGGTCTCCGACCAGAATTCATACGCCGCGCACGGCTGGTCGTCCGGGCAGTGCACCGTGTACGCCCGCGTGACGCCGTCGGGCAGGTCCGTCGGCACCGGCTTGCTGTGATCGCGGTTGGTGCCCCAATTGCACAGCCCCAGGTTGGTCCACTGCCCGGCCGGCGCGTCGATCTTTTGCGCAAAAAACTCCGGCTCGTCCTTGGTCAGCACGTCCAACGGCCGCGCGCTGTCGGGCCAAATCGGCGTCAGCCGCCGCACCACGTCGATCCAGTTGGGGTGCTGCGCCATCTCGGTCAGCTTGTCGCCGATCTTCACGACGCTCGACATCAGGCCGATCCAGGTCGCGAACGCGCGGCCTTCGCCAAACGTCAGCGGTTTCTTGTTCGGGTCCGGCCAGGCGCGAAAGAACATCAGGTCGTCGTGATTTTGCCAGATGCGATTTTGGTAAAACCAGCGCCGCGTGCCGGCGCGGATGGTCGGCAGGAACGCACGCGGCGTGCCGAGCATGTCGTCCGGCGTGCCTTCGTCCCACTCCGGGCCGTTGTCAGCCGTCAGCCGCATCGCTTCCACGCGCCCGGTGTTGACGCCCATCGCGCCGATGCCGCAGACATAGCTCTCGCCCCCGGCGTCGATGCCTTCGCGCAGCGCCTTCCACGCCTGCCGCCACGCCTCGATGTGCGTCAAGCTTGGGTCGTACGTGTGCTCGCCCAGGATCGCCCAGTAGCTGAAATCGACCTTCAGCCACTGCCAGCCCTGGCCGCGCAGCTCCGTGCCCAGCGCCTTCATCCAGTCGTGCACGGCCGGGTTGGAGGTGTCCAGCGTGTGGTTGCCGCTGACCAAAAAGTCAGGCACGACGGGCACTTTGGGCTGCACCCAGTCCGGATGCGCGGTCACCAGCGCTGAGTCCATGTCGACCAGAAACGGCGCGGACCACAGCCCGGGCCGAAAGCCCGCCGCCGCGATCTGGTCGGCGAGCCACTTGCCGCCGTGGGGAAAGTTGTCCGTGCGCCACGTCCAGTCGCCGTGCTTGACTTGCCAGCCGTCGTCGACCTGGAAGAAATTGGTGCCAAACGACCCGAAATTGCTGCGGTAAATCTCCAGCGAGTCGAGGATCAGCTGTTCGTTGATGTCCGCGCCGTGACCGCCCGTGCCGCCGCCGCCCGACCACGAATTCCAGCCCGACGGCGCCGGATGGCCCGGCCCGCGCTTGGTCCACGGCACCAGGTGATTCTGCGTCGCCACGTCCAGCGCGTACTGCTCCAGCGACGCCAGCGGATCGGCCGGAAACGGCTCCAGCCACAGCGTCTCGGATGTCAGCGTCTTGCCCGGCGGCAGCGGCTTGCCGTCAAAAAGATAACGATTTTCAGCAGCATAGGTCGTGAACGGCCGCAGCCCCGTCGCCGCGTCTGCCGTCGCCGTCGCATCCATGCCGATGCCGAGCGTCGGGATGCACAGCTCAAAAGTCAGCCAGCCGGCCACGAGGCTGCGCTCGGGATGCGCCGGATCCGCCACGATGTGGTTCCAGTTCGACAGCGAGTTGCCGCGCAGGTCCAGCGGCAGGATGTCCGCCAGGCCCGGCCGTTCGTCGTCGCCGTGCGCCAGGCCGACAAACGTGTCCAGCACGACCATCCGGCCGTTCTCCAGAATGCGAATATCCTTGGGATCACTACCCATTTGCAGCGAGGCGCCATCCGCGGTCTGCATCAGCAGCGGCGTCAGCTTGTCGATGATCACCGCGTCCGGCCGCTGGTTGGTCACGGTCATCGCCGCCACCAGGTGCTGCGCGTTGGCCGGCGTCGTCAGCTGCAGCGTGAGCGTCAGCCCGTTGGCGGTGCACGTCAGCGTGTCCGCCGCCGGCATCCCGTGGTCGCAGGGCCCGCGCATGCTCATCAGCTGCGCGCCCACGGCGTCGCGGTAGCTCACGTCCGCCGTCGCGCCCAGAAACAGCGGCTTGCCCAAACGCAGCACGTCAAAAGTACCCGTGTCCTTGTGCAGCACCACGGTCACCGGCGACGGCGTCCCCTGGCTCACGTCCACCGCGATGTCCACCGCGCCGTCGTCTGCCGCCACCGCATCGTCGGTCGGCGCTGCCGCCGGCGTGCCACAGGCGGCCAGCAGCAGCCCGATCAGCCAAAAACGTCCCATGACGGTCTCCTCGTGCGGACGCTGCCGCAGCTATTCAACGACACCTTTGAGCGGCACCCGGACAGCGCCCTGATGATCGATAATCCATTGATATTGAGACGTTGGCAAATTCGGCGCGATCGCCGGATGCTTCGCCTCGCCCCCGCGGTCCACGTCGACGTACACCGCCGGGTCCTTCACACCCGGCAGCAGCGTGTGCCAACCCTGCGGCAGCGGCGGCGGCATCCAGTCGAACAGCCACTTGGCGTCCGCCACCGAGAGGTTCACGCAACCATGTGATTTTACAATACCAAACTGGTCGTGCCAGTACGTCCCGTGCAGCGCCTGGCCTTGGTAGAAGTGCATCACCCAAGGCACTTCCTCCGCGACGTAGTCCGCCCAACCGCGGCCGCGCATCGTGCTGTGGATTGTCTTGGCGTACATGCGAAAAACGCCCTTTTTTGTCGGATGCGGGTCGCGGCCGGTGGACACCAGCGTCGCGAAGACCGGCGTGTCGCCTTCATACGCAACCAGCGTCTGCTCCGCGAGATCAATGTGCAACCACTTGGCTTTCTTGGGAATTTCCGTCGGACGCGCGTGCCCGTACGCGACGCGCACCGCCGCGCGCGCGATCGTGCCCCCGCGCACGGTCGCGCGACCGCCCTGCTCCGCCAGCAGCACCGTCCGGTCGTAGCGGTGCAGGAATTGCGGTACCGGCGGCTTGGCCTTGCCGACGTTCAGCGGCGTCTTGTGGCGGACAAAAACCAGCGGCAGCACGGGGTTGGGCTCGCCAGCAAAAGTTGCAGGCGTGAGCACGGTCAGGTCGGCGACGCGCATGAACCCACCGGAGGAAAGCCGCAGCCAGCCGGTAGCCTGCAGCGCGGGGTCTGAGACAAAGGCCAGTAAATACGCGGCCTTTTCGTGCCCGCGCACCGCCGAGTGACCGTCCGCCGCCGCGAATACGGGCGCCTTCGCGCGCATCACCCGCCCATAGAGGAAATGCGCGTCCGAGGCGACCACGACCGCGTCGTCCGGCCGCTCCGTCCCCGGACGCAGCGCGCCCAGCGGCACCGCGCCGCCACCTGCGAGCAGCGCCCACGGATGCTTCCCTTGAACATCTTTGACAATTTCAGCCACTTGCACGATATCGCCGCGCCGCAGCGCGCCGGCCAGCTCCGACGGCACCTTGGGCTGGTGGCGCACGTAGACCAGCCCCGGCACCGTCCAGGCGGCAAACGGCGTCGGCGGCGGCTCCGGCGGCGCAGATGGCGCGGCCAGCAGCACCAGCAATCCCATCAGCGACGTCACCATCTTCACCCGCCGCGTTGCTGGAGCCAGACTGCCCGGTTGCGATACACTCCGACCGAAGTTCGAGCTCAGACCGTTTTCACCCGCGGCGTGGCACCGCAGGTGCAGCTCGCGGATCCAGTCCGAAATGCAACAGGTCTGAGCCAAGGACTTCGGTGTTTGACATCGGTCAGCATGTTCACTGGATGGCCGCCTGGAACCGCGCCTGATTGGTCTGGCCCGTGCCCAGCGCCGCGACGACGGGGTCCAATTTTGCCACGCGATCCGCGGTCTTGGGGTGCGTCTTGTAAAACGCGTCCGTCGCGCCCGCCTCGTCCGCCGCCAGCACCTGCAGAAAGTCGCGCAGCCCGCCCGGCGCCCAGCCGACGCGCGCAATCGTGTCGGTGCCCAAGCGATCCGCCTCGAATTCCGTGTCCTTGGGAAAGCCCTGCTCCAGATAGTCATCCAGAAACTTGCCGATCACGCCCTGGAACGCCGCAGCGCCTCTCCACGCGTCCGCCGCCGCGTCCGTCACGGCCTGCCGCGACTTGACGTTCTGGATAATCCCGAGCGCGTGCTTGGCGCCGATATGCGCGACTTCATGGGACAAAACTCCGGCAAGCTCCGCCTCCGAGCGCATCTTCTTCAGCGCCCCGCGGGTCACGAACACGTAGCCTCCGGGCGCCGAGAGCGCCTGCACCGCATCCGAGTTCAGCACGCCGAAGTGGTAGGCAAGCTCCGGTCGCGCGCCAAATGCCGCCACCGCCTGGCCAACGCGTTGGACGTACTGCTGGCGCTTGGTATCGGCATCCAAGCCACCGTATTTTTGGACGATTTTCACAGCGATCGCACCGCCGTAAGCGCGCTCCTCGTCAAGGCCAATCGGCAGTTGCGCCGCCGAGGCCTTGACCGCGCCCGTCGCGAGCGCTGCGCTCGCCTGATCCAGATCGACGTTGAGCCCCGCCGCCTGCAAAAAAGTGCAGCCGGTCAGGGCTGCAATCGCAACAACATTCAGGAGTTTCAAGACCTTCATGGCTTGACCTCCCGCCAATCGCCGAGCTTGCCGGCCTGAAGAAATGCCTCGATCGCCGCGTCGGGTTCCACGGATTTCTCCAAGTTTTTGACAGCTTCCGCGGCATCGCCCAGGCCTTCCGTGCTGGCGTATGCTTCAGCCTCCGGGCTCAAGCCGCGCGCGCCAGCGGTGTAGCTGACCCCACCCGACGTGCTGCTGCGGGCCGCCTGGCCAAGCTGCGCGCTGAAGCCGTCCGCCGCGGGCTTCTGGTCGGCCGTCCAGCTGCGGGCGACATAGCCGGTCTTGCCGCTGGCGAGGCGGATCTGCAAGAACGCGCCCTCCTCGGCGATGACGTCCAAAGCTTGACCAAGGCTGAGCTTTTCGACGACCGCGTCGGTCGACGCCTTGCCGCTGCGGGCGCTGGCATAACGCGTGCTGACGTACGCGACGCGCGCGGCCCACGCGACCGACGCCAGCGCCAGCGAGACGGCCGCCAGGCGCCAGATCCAACGCAACCAGTTGGATCGATGGAGAGGATATTTCATGGGGAAAACTCCGTGCGGCCTCGGCAGCGCGCCGCTGGCGACACTGTACGGTCAACGGCTGGCAACGGCAACCGCGCTCTCCCTATGCTGACCCAGATCGGACGCCAGACCCTTTCGGTCAGACCGGTTGCATGTCGGTCTCGGACCGCGCGCGTCCACCTCCGGCGGCGCGCCGCGGTTCGAAAAGGTTTGATCTCGAACATCGGTCGGTGCGCATCGCTCACTTGCTCGTCAGCTCGTGTACCGCGTCCCAGCCTGCGGGCGGCGGCTCGCGCTCGAACGCGGCGATGCGCTGCAGGAACACGTGCGCCGGCCCATCGTCCGGCCAGTGCGCCGCGATCGCCGCAAATTCCGCGCGTGCCCGGACAAAATCCCGCTGCCGCCACGCCGCCAGCGCGCGGTCCGAGGCTGCCGCAAGTTCCTGAACTTCTGCGGCATTCTCGCGCATCGCCAGCGGCGTCGCCACGCTGACGGGCTGCTTCTTGCCCTTGACGCGCAAGAAGTCCAGTTCGCGCATCACCGCCGCCGCGCCCGCGCGCCGCACGGTCTCCTCGCCGACCAGGATGTAGACGCCGTAGACGCTCGCCGCGCTTTCAAGCCGCGAAGCCAGGTTGACCATGTCGCCCATCATCGTGTAATCAAAGCGTTGTTGGCTGCCCATGTTGCCGACCACCGCCGTGCCGGAATTCAGGCCGATGCGCATCCGCAGCTCCGGTAGTCCACGTGCCGCCCAGCTCAGCCGCAGCTCCTCCAGCTTTGCCTGACAGCGCAGCGCCGCCCGCACCGCACGCTCGGCATGGTCCGGCTGTTCCAGCGGCGCACCAAAAATCGCGACGATGGCGTCTCCGATGTATTTATCAATGATTCCGCGTTCTTGCAGGATGATTTCCGTCATCGCCGACAGGCATTCGTTCAGCAGCGTGACCAATGCCGCGGGGTCGAGCTTTTCGGAAATCGTCGTGAACCCTTGGATATCGGAGAAAAATGCCGTGATCTCACGGCGATCGCCGCCCAGCCGCAGCTTACCGGGATCCTTGACCAGCTCCTCGATGTACGCGGGCGCCAGATAGTGCGCGAAAGCATGGCGGATTTTGGCGCGCTCGCGGCCTTCCAGCGCGTAGTTCAGCGCCGTGCCGAGCGACGACGCCACGAGGATCGCGAGCGACGGCGCAACGACCGGCAACCAGAGGGTCGCCTGATGAAAGCGCCAGCCGACCAGGCCCAGCCATCCGCCCAGAACCAGCACAGTTCCGAGCACTTGCAGCCACAGCCGCGACGGCAAGACAGTCAGCGCGGCGACGAACAGGGCCAGGAAAAGCGTCGCCAGCAGATCCAGCGCACGCGGGCCGAGGCCGCCCCATTCGCCCTGGGCGCTCCACCTCGCTGCGCCTTTGCCAGTCACCAGCGCGTCGATGACCGCCGCGTGCACGTGCGCGCCGATGTCCGCCTCGCGCACGGGCGTCACGCGCATCTCAAAAGTCGCCGCCGCGCTCGCGGCGATGATCACGATTTTATTGCGAAATTGCTTGGAATCCAGCTCGGGTGGTTGGTTTTCGGCCAGCAGCTGTCCAGCGGCGTAGACGGACTGGAAGGAAACCTGCGGCGGCGTCTGATCGGGCGACGGCCAGCGCACCAGCAGCTGGCCTTTGTCGAGCGCCAGCCCATGCCCGCCGGCCTGTAGGGTGTCGTCGTGCGTAAACGGCGTCGCATCCAACGCCAGCGCCGCCGCGCCCAGCGAAAGCGTAGCCCGTAGCGGTTCGACCGGGGCCATCGGCGTGATGCGGCGGAGGACGCCGTCGGGATCGGGCTGCATGTCCACGCGGCCGCCGATCCGCGCGGCCTGCTGCAACGCAGGCACCGGCGGGATCGGATTGCACGGTTGCACCGGCGCCAAATTGCGCGAATTCTCGACGGCCCAGGGAATCGGCCCGGGCGCATCCCCGCCGCACTGCCACGCCAGCACCACTTTGCCGTTGTCGGCGATGCACTGCGCAAATGCGTCGTCGAATTCCGCATCCGATTCGCTGAATTGCAGGTCAAAGACCACCGCTTTGGCGCCCGCCTGCTTCAAGAACGCCAGCACCGGGCAATACGCGTCGCGCGGCAGCGGCCAGCGGATTTGGTACATGTTCTTGAACCACTTCAGCGTCGGCTCGTCGATCAGCACAAGCACGGTCGGGCCCGGCGGCGAGGGCGGCGTCAGGTTGCGCACGCGCCAGTCCCAGGTCTTGCCTTCCACGGTCGTGAAGAACGCAGTGCCGCCCAGGCTCCACGCCAGCGCAAACGCGGCCAGGCCGACGAACAGCACGGAGAGCAAACGGCGGTGGCGTTTCCAGACCATGGCCGCGAGCGTAGGCGCGCGCGCGGGCGCGGGCAAGGGGCACGACCATTGCGCCACCGGCAAATGCGCCTACTTTGGCTGCGGGTGGAGCGGTTGTTGCGCTGTTCCGGGTCGTGCGTGTGCGCGATCTTGCGTTCTGGCCGCGGCCACTTTTCGCGCCGTCAATCGAGCGACGCATCCGGAGGGTGCTGTGACTGATTCCAAGACCAGGCTGGCTGAGGCCGTCAAACAAGTGAAGCTTGCCGTGAATGAAACGGCGATCAAGGTGGTCCACGCGACCGTGGAGGCGCTGCAAAAGAGCGAGCACGCGCTGGCGCATACCGGCAAGACGGTAGCCGCGGCGCCCAAGGCCGCGAAGCCGGCGTCAACCAAGCCCACGGTCCGTGCGAAGCCGGCGGTGAAGGCCAAGGCCGTCTCCACGGGCGCGTAACCGGCGCCTTTCAGGCTGGACGCCGTTGGCGATCCGCGACATGCGGGCGGCCCGGTGCGGACTGCGGCGCGGCGTGTCGTCGACGCTGGCCGAAGTTCGAGATCGGGCCTCCGTGATCCGCGGTGTGTCTCCTGAGGAGCACGCTCGCGGTCCAGTCCGACAGGCGACGGGCCTCAACCGGGAGCTTTTGATCTCGCACAAGCGCGTTCGTGCGTAGCGCTTGCCCGAATCCGCTGCCCCCGCTACAACCGCCGTCCCATGTCGCGTGTCGCCTTCACCGTCCTCGCCAGCCTGCTCGTCACCGCCACCGGCTGCTTTGGCTACGGCGATGTCGGCGCGCCGTGCAGCAAGCGCACGGACTGCCGCGGCGAGTTGGTTTGCCAGGGCAACCAGTGCAGCAACCCCGAGGGCTGCCGGTTGCAGCGCGCGTGCGTCGTCGACGGCCTGTGCACGGCGTGGGGCAAGAGCTGCGTGGCCGAGAGCGATCGCGACTGCGAATCGTCCAAGGCCTGCGCCGACCACGGCCTGTGCACCGCCCAGCGGCTGATGTGCAAGGCCAAGGACGACGCGGACTGCGCGAAATCGCTCGGCTGCCGTGACAACGGCGAATGCCGTGCCAGCATGGGTACTTGCAGCTTTGGCGGCCGGGCCACCGACGCCAACGGCATGGTCCACTGCGGCAACCAATGCCTGGTGTACGGCCGCTGCACGATCGACGGCGAAGGCCACTGCGTCGCCGGAAAAGACGACTGCCCGCCGTCCTACGCCTGCAGCCACGAGGGCCTGTGCAGCCTGGAAAAAGACAACAGCTGCAAGGCCTTGAGCGACGCGGACTGCGCCGACGCCGCGGTCTGCAAGGAGGGCGGCGCGTGCCGGTCCATGAACGGCGTCTGCGTGAAAACCGGCGACGTCTGGTGCAGCAGCCAGCCGCAATGCTTGGGCGAAGGCCTGTGCACCGAGGTCAAGGGCGTCTGCCGCGCGGTCTCCGAGCGCGATTGCCACGGCACGCCGCTGTGCCACCAGTTTGGCCGCTGCACGGCGATCGACGGGCAATGCGTCGTCGGCGATCACCTGGACTGCGAGCGCTCGATGGACTGCCGCATCGACGGCCGCTGCGCGTCGCGCGACGGCAAGTGCGTCGTGGGCCGCGACAGCGACTGCCAGAAATCCACGCACTGCAAGACCTGGGGCTTTTGCAGCGCGGTCGGCGACCGCTGTCTGGCCAAGGAGAAAAAGGACTGCGTGGACAATGACTCCTGCGCCCGCGAAGGCCGCTGCACGCCGCGCAACGGCTGGTGCGTCGTCGCCAGCAGCGCGGATTGCCGGCGCGCCAAGCCGTGCGAGAAGGAAGGCGCTTGCAGCGTGCGGGAAACCGTCGTCGATACGCTGGGCCACGCGGTCAAGAGCTGGATCGACCCCAGCACGCGGATGGACTTGAGCTGCGGCGCGATGAAGGACAAGGACTGCAAGCACGCCTGGGCGTGCGTGGATGAGGACCGGTGCAGCGCGGAAGGTGGCGTGTGCGTGAAGGACGCGGGCGGCGCAGAGCCGTGAGCCGGGTGGCGCGCTGCGCGCGGCAGGACTATGACCGCCACCGCGCTTTCCGAAACGCTGCGCGTTTGCGGTTCCAGCTCTTCGCCGCTGAACGGCTTGCTCTTCGATCATCCGCTTGCTGCATCGACGTGCAGAACGTGCTGGCGTCCGTACAGCGCCCGCACGGTTGGATGCAACCTCATGTCCTGAAAGTGCTGGAGATTTTACAGATACGGTTCTCGTGACTGTCGCCGCGCCATCGCGCGGCCTTGACTGCGCCTCGGCCGGACCAGTAGCCTCCAGACGTTACCGCTCGGCGGGGGGCTTGCTGTGTCGTTCGAGTCGGAAGAGAAAGATGCCAGAGGCCGCCGCCTCGTTTACCCAGTATTGGCGAGCGCGCTGCTTGCGGCAGTGATTGCAGGTTGTTTTGCTTGGAACGTTTGGTTTCAAGCCACGGCGAGCTCCACGGCGTTCGCGGAGTTCTACGAACTCGTCCGCGAGCTGTCGTTGGATGCCGCATAGTGGACATTCTCTATTGCGGGACACACGATCGTTCCGTCGCGCATCGAGTCGGTTGCCCCATACGCTCCGCTATTCTATCTCCACATCGGCATTTATCGCCTCCTGGGCATTTCGGTCACCAGCCTTGTCCTTGTGTTTACGGCAAATCTACTGGTCAACCTCGTCGGTCTGGTTCTTGCGACGTAACGGCCCAGCGAAACACGCCCAGCTCTGACCGACGCGCCTACACGCCAGCCAGCGCCGCCGCCTTCTTCCTCGCCACCCACTGTTGCGGCAGCAAATCCGCGACGTCCGCATCCTCACCCCGCCGCGCCAGCTCCG
>CAIYWC010000046.1 GCA_903929795.1 uncultured Myxococcales bacterium
GAGGAAAACCATTCCGGTTTTCCTCAGACTCCTTTCCCCTTTTTCGGGCTTGGGGCATCCAGGAACTTGAATCGGCGCGGGGCCCCCGAGCTTTTGCCGTCACAATGTGACGGCAAATCGGTGCCCACGCCTCTGCGGCAAGATGTGGGGCGGTTGCGTGGCGCGCGGGCTCGGGGTGCTTGGGTGGCGCGCAATGGACTCGCGCGGTGCCGGGGGATTGCGCGGATGGCGCGATCAGTCTGAAGTGGCCAAGCCCGCGGTGGTCCTGTGCCTTGACGCGCTCCGCGGACGCGGCAAACTGGGCTTGAAGCGCCGATTCGGAAATGCCGAGGCTGCGGAGGCGGGAGTGTGGGCGAGAGGTTCCGCAAGCGGCCACCTCAAGATCCTTGGGATTTCTCACCCGCAGCGGGCGGCGACCCATCGCCACCAGGCCGTTTCTCGACGGCCTCCTTGGAGGCCCTTCCATGCGCCGTGCCGTGCACGCAACGCCGCACCGCCTCAGCTTGCACCTCCTGCTGCCATGCCTTGCCGTCTGGGCCTGTACGGCGCGGCAGGAACCGGCGCAGCCACGGCGCATCGCCACGTGGCTGGCCGCGCAGCAGGATTACAACGAGACGCTGCCCGGTGGCATGCAGGTTCAGGCGCCGGTGGCTTGGAGCGATGCGACGCTGCGGCAGATTGCACACGTGTCGCTGGGTGGCAGCGAGGTGCGCATCAAGCTCAGCAATGTCTTTGGCACCCAGCCGGTGACTTTTGCCGCCATTGGCGCGGCGCGCAGCAGCGGCGGTTTCGCCATCGACCTTGCGACGGCCCAGACTGTCATGTTTGCCGGTTCAGCGGCGCTCACGCTGGGCGCGGGCGAAGAAGCGTGGAGTGACCCGCTGGCCTGGTCCCTCGCCGACAATGCCGACGTGGCGGTGAGCCTGTATGTGCCGGCAGAAACAAGTGTGGCGTCGGCGCATATCCTCGCCCAACAAACCGCGTTCGTGGCATCGGGGAACGCGACCGGCGCAGCCTCGCTCGTGGGCGCCCAGACGACGACATCGAGCTACTGGCTCGCCGGCATCGATGTCACCGCTGACTCCCGCGCCAAGGTCGTCGTCATTTTTGGCGACTCGCTGACCGACGGCGCGGAGTCCACCATCGACGCCAATCACCGCTGGCCCAACTTCCTGGATGCCAGACTGCACGCGCAGCCGTCGCCCGTTCCCGTGAGTGTCGTCAACGCCGGCATCGGCGGCAACCGCTGGCTGCACGACTTCATCGGCGCCAAAGGCAGCGGTCGCTTCACCCGCGATGCGTTGGAGATTTCCGGCGTGAGCCATGTGATCATCTTCATGGGCATCAACGACATCGGCGTGTCATTCTACCTGCCGGCACAAGCCGTCACAGCCCAACAAATGATTGCGTCGATCGATGCCGCCATCACAGCGGCTCACGCGCAGGGCATTCAAGTCGGAGTGGCAACATTGACGCCCTTTGCCGGCGCGTTTTACTACACCGACGAGGGCGAAGCGAAACGCCAAGCGGTGAATGCTTGGATCCGCGCGAATCCTGCGATCGCCGTCGTCGATTTCGATGCGGCAATCCGGGATCCGGCCAACCCGACCGCGCTCCCGGCGAGCTATGACAGTGGGGATCACCTGCATTTGACCGATGCCGGGTACCAGCGGTTGGCGGCGGCGGTGGACCTGGCGTTCTTGGCTCCATAAGGCCTTGCGCACCGCCGATCTTCGCTTCGCTCACGCGGCGCGTCCCGCGGCGCTTGGACGCAGACGGTGCTTGCCGCGCGACGCCACCCTGCCCGGCAAAAAGCGCACCAGTCCGCAAGGCAACAGGTCGGACCGCCGAGGATTGGCATTCGACAGCGGTCGGGACATTTACGGAACCACTGGCTCCGTCGCCTTCTTGACCCGCGCCTTGCGCCGCCTCGGCACCGCCACCACTGGCGGCGGCGCGAATACCATCGCCAGCGTCCCCGGCGCCTCAAGCCACGCGGCGGCGGCATGCACTTTCAGCGTCCGCAGCGCCTTGTGCCACTCCGGCAGCAGGTCATCGCGGGTCTTCATCGCGCCCGTGAACAGCGCCTGCGGCATGGTCAGCCCGGCCAGCTTCGCATCGACCGCGTCAGCCTGCTTGGCGCATGCGTTCGCCGCCTTGGTCACCTCGGCCGGCGGCTGCTTGGCCAGCACCTTCTTGACAAGCTCACGGACAAGCCCTGGCTCGTTGGCATACGACTGCCGGCACAGGTTCGCGGGCGTCAGCTTGGCAAACTCCGCGAAAGGATTGCGCCGGTCACCGAGGCCCGCCCCGACCAGCATGTTCGCCAGGTGCAGGACGGTGGCATCCAGCGCGTCATCCGCCAGACCGACGGCTTCCAGCGCCGTGTCGCGCTGTTCCCGCCCGTTGTCCGCTGCGTCGCAGGCGCCCGAGTAGGCCACATGCGTCCCAACAAACGCGTCAAGGAACGGCATCAGCTCGGCCGGCACCTGGACCGCGTCCTTCTCAACAGGCTTTGTCTGACCCGTGCGGCGCAAGATGGCGTCGCCGAGCATGCGAAAGTTGATCACTGCATTGGTCATGACACAGTCTCCCCAAATGGCGATTGATTCGCCTTGGCGATGATGCATCGATGCGGGAATCGGTCAAATTTTGTGCCGGAAATGGCTTTGCTGACCGTGTAAGCACGTCGCCAAGGGCTGGCCGGGGCGTTGCACGACGTGCAATGGCGCGGCCAAGCGGCGGCGCTGGTGTTGCAGGACGTGCAAGGGCGCGGCCTGAGGCTGGCCAGGGCTTTGCACGGCGTGTGAAGGTCTGGCCATGGGCTGGCCGGGGCGTTGCAGGACGATCGCCATGGCCCATACACACCGACCGACGTTCGCGCTCAAGCCGTTTTTCATCCGCGGTGTGCCATCCGAGATGCACGCGCGCGGATCCAGTCCGAAATGCAAGCAGCGGTGGTGGCGACGTCGATGTCGGTGCAGTCGATGCGGCGAATGGCGGGACCGATGCGGCGGCGAACGCGGGCGGGACGTTCAGCAAGCGGACATGGCAGGCGTTGCCCTGCGCAGGTTTGCGGCTGGACCGCACCCGCGAATGCGATAGACTCTGATGCCGGCAGCAAACCGGTTCCACAACCGCACCCAAGGCGGCACTCATGCGATACCATTGTCCATCTCGAGCATTCCCATGGGGTTTTGTCGCCGTCTGTCTGGCCAGCTGCAACCCGCTGCTGCAGTGCTTGCATTGCAATGAAATGGGTCACTGCGAGACGCAGTGAGCCCGGGGCCTGACGCGTGCGGCCTGTCCGCCGCAGATCTGCGCATCGGCGGGCACGGTTGACCGTCGACAATCACCAGGATTTGCCCGGACCACGACGTCGCCGAGGATAGTGCCGATGGACCCAACCTACTTCGCGACGCCCGCTGAGCTGCGCGCCTGGCTGACGCAGCACCACGCGACGGCGACCGAGCTGTGGCTTGGCATCGCCAAGAAAGGCAGCGGCATCGCCAGCGTGACGTACGCCGAAGCGCTCGACGAAGCGCTGTGTTTTGGCTGGATTGACGGGCTGAAGAAGGCGCATGACGCCCGGCACTTCAAACAGCGGTTCACGCCGCGCAAGGCTCGGAGCCTGTGGTCGAAAATCAACGTCGCGCACGTCGCGCGGATGGAAGCGGCGGGGCGCATGACGCCGGCGGGGCGCGCGCAGGTCGTGGCGGCGCAGCAGGATGGCCGGTGGGACGCGGCGTATCACGGCGGCGCGGCGGCGACGGTGCCGGAAGATCTGCAGGCGATGCTGGACGCGGAGCCGGGGGTGGCCGCGTTTTTTGCCGGTCTGGATCGCGCGAACCGCTATGCGATCCTGTTCCGCCTGCAGACAGCGACGAATGCAACAACGCGGGCCAAGCGCCTCGCCGTCATCGTGGGGATGCTGCGCGACGGCCGGGTGTACCATCCGCTGCGACACACGCCTGCCGAAGTTTGAGAGCAAAGCGCTTGCATCCGCGACGTGCCACCGAAAGTGCGCGCGGATCCGGTCCGAAATGCAACAAGTATCACCGCAGACTTTGGCGCTGGACATCGGCCACCAAGCTCAGCGCAACCGACTCGCCTGCTCCACCGACGCCGCGCAGCGAAACCCGAAGTGATGAAACGGCTTGTTCGACGGCACATGCGGTCGGCGGTAGATCGCCGTCGCGTATTCCGCCGGCCAGTACCAGCTGCCGCCGCGAACCAGCTTGTCGTGCGCGCCGGGGCAGCGGTCGGCGCCGTTGCACGGGCCGCGCGGGTTGGCGCCTGCGCACGCGGCGCCGCATGCCGCGTAGCTGGCGCTGTACCAGTCGGCGACCCACTCCCAGGAGTTGCCCGCCATGTCGTACAGCCCGTAGACGCCCGGCGCGCGCAGGCCGACTTCGAGCACGCGGCCTTTTTCCGGCTGCTGGCCGCGCTTGCGGATGCCACAGCTGCGGCCGGATTCGTCCATGATGACGGCGTTCTGGCACGTGGCGGGCGCGTTGCCCCATGGAAAGAGCGCGCCGTCGGTGCCGCGCGCGGCTTTTTCCCACTCGGCTTCGGTTGGCAAGTGCTTGCCGTGGACGCGGCAGTAGCGGTCGGCGTCGAACCACGAGACGCCGGTCATCGCCTGCTTGGGCCGGTTGAAGTCCTGGTACAGCGGGTTGGCGGCGGGGCATTTCCCGGTCTTTTCACAGGCTTTGTACTCGCCATAGGTGACCTCGAACGTGTCCATGAAGTACGTGGCCAGCGTGATTGTCGCCCGCGGTCGCGCGTTGGCCGGGCCGTCGTCGGCGCCGCGGAGGAAGGGTCCGCCGGGGATGCACGCCATGCCAGCGGGCGCGCTTGGGCACGCGTCGGACGGGGCGGCGACTTCGACCGCGCTGAACAAGGCCAAAAAGGTCAGGAAGCTGCCGATCATCGCCGAACCCCTGCGCGCCGTGGCGGCGCTGGCGGAGGATGCGGCGGTGGCGGCGCGGATGCAACCGCGCGGTTGCACGAACCGGCAAATCGTGGTGCCGTACGCGGCCGGAGGGCGGATGGCGCGGCGGAATCTGGCGGTCGACATCGCGCTGGCCTGGCTGGCGCTGGCGCTGGTGCACCGCATCGCGCTGGCGGACCTGCTGCAGGCGGCGTTTCCGTGGGCGGGCGCGTGGCAGGATGTGCTTGTCGCGCTGGCGCTGACGGCGCTGGCGGCGGCGCTGGGTGCGGTTATGCCACGCGTGGCGATCGCGGTGTCGCTGCTGGCGCTGCTGGTGGCGGGGCTGACGGCGACGGTGTCCGCGCACCTGCTGGCGGCGATGCGCATCGGCCTGGACCGCGCGACCCTGGGCGATGCGCTGGCTTCCGACGACTGGCGGGTGATTCAAACGGCGACGGCGGGCGATGCGCTGGCGGTCCTGTTCGCGCCGGCGCTGCTGCTGGGGCTGCGCGCGCTGCCGGGCGGGCGCGTGCGCGTGCGGCCGGCGCTGGTTATGGCGTTGGCGCTGCCGCTGCTGCTGGCGTGGCTTTGGACGCCGCCGCGGCCGCCGGACTGGCCGGAGCTGGCCGCGCGCAATCCGGTCATTCACCTGCTGCTGGGCCAGCCGGAGCCGGTCGCCGATGCCTTTGCGCTGCAAGACATGCCGCACAAGCCCGCCATCGCCGAGGTGCCGCTGGTCGCCCTGCCCGCGCCGCTGACGCCGAGCCAGCTGCCGGTCGCCCTGCCCGCGCCGCTGACCCAGCCGTACAACGTGGTGTGGATCGTCATGGAATCGACCGGAACGCGGTATTTTCAGGGCGCTTTTCACCGCGATCCGCCGCCGATGCCGACGCTGCAGTGCCTGGCCGATGAAGGCTGGTACCTCGCGCGCCACCAGTCGCCGTCGAATTCGAGCGCGACGAGTATTTTCGCGCAGTTCAGCGGGCTGTGGCCCAATCCGCAGCCGCAGATGTTCGCGACGCAGGCCGACAACTGGGTGCCGGCGCTGCCTGCGTTCCTGCCGCCGCGCTATGAGCGGTTCCTGTACACGCCGGGGCGGCTGAACTTCTTCTTTCCGCAGGCGTTTTTGGCGCATTCCGGCCTGACGGAGCTGGTCGGCTTTGAGGAGACGTCGGTCGCGAAGAACGTCGGCATCGAGCACATGTCCAAGGACGAAGTCGCGACGGTGACGACCTTTCTGGCGCGCCTGCACCGCGCGCACGAGCCGTTTCTCGGCGTGTATTACAGCTTTTCGCCGCACTGGCCCTACACCGATTATGGCCCGAAGTGGCGACGCTATCCGGGCAGCCAGCCGCTGGACAAGTACCACAACGCGCTGTGGCTGCTGGACAACCAGATCGCGCGGATTGTCGCGCAATTGCGCGCGGATGGCACGCTGGATCGGACGATTCTGGTGCTGGCCGGCGACCACGGCGAGGCTTTTGGCCAGCACGAGCACAACTGGGCGCATGCCCGCGGCAGCTACCAGGAGAATTTCGAGACGCCGGCGGTGTTCTGGCAGCCGCGCGTGTTTCAGCCGCGGATGGTGACGCAGCCGACCTCGCACATTGACCTGCTGCCGACGCTGCTGGATGCGCTGCGGCTGCCGTTTGACCGCGCGGCGCTGCAAGGCCAGTCGCTGTGGCAGGCGCAACCGCCGCGGGCGCTGCAGTTCGCCTGGAGCAATGAAGGCATGGCGACGGTGACGACGGCGGACGGCGTGAAGCTCTCGTGGTCGGTGGCGGACAACCGCTGCCGGGTGTTCTTGCTGGCGACCGACCCGCAGGAGCGCCACGCGCTGCCGTGCAAGGACCACGCGGTGCTGCTCGGCCAGCTGCAGCAGTGGCGCGACGACCAGCGGCGGCTGCTGAAAGCGCGGAGCGAGGCCGGGCGGCGGCGTCAGTAGCCCGTCGGCGAAAAGTGCATCATGTCGCGCGTGCCGCCGGTGATCTCGCCGCCCCAGCGCCAGAAGACGCGAAAGGCGCGGTAGAGGCTGCTGGCGGGGGTGATGGTCGTGTCCGGGCGCTTGGCCGGGTCCCAGGCGCCGCCGACCCGCAGCTGGCAGCCGGCAAGCGCGGCGCGGCTGACAGTCGCGACGTCGCAGCTGCCGTAGAGGCCGTTGTGGCCGGCGTTGATGTCGAGCGCGGCGCCGAACGCGTGGTTGCTCCAAAGCGTGCGCAGGCCGTCGACGATGGGGCCGCGCGTGCGACCAACGCGGTAGCCGATGAGGTCCAGCACGCGAAAAGACTTGTCGGCGGCGACGGTTTGCAGCGCGCGGCGGACGTCGGCGGCGTAGACGTGGCAGACCTGAAACGCCGGGACGCGCGGGATGCCCAGCTCGGCGGGAACGATGCGCACCTGGTCCTCGCGGCAGACGCTGCAGCGCGGCTCGCTCGGGTCGCGCTCGTCGGCAGTAACCTCGGCGTACGGCTTGTCGATGGCCTGGCTATGGCTGGGTGCGCGGCGGGCGACGTCCCACTGTGAAGTGGCGTAGGTGCAGCGGCTGCTGCCGTTGGCGGCGGTGTCGGCGGCCCAAGCGACGGGCGTACAGGCGAGCGCGGCTACACACGCGAGCGCGCGCAGGATCACGGCTGCGGCCCGGACGGCGGCGGCGGCGCGCCCACCGGCGGCTTCACCGGCGGCTTGGTCCACCGCAGCGTGCGCTTGCCGTCGGCGTCCAACGTCGTCAGCGGCGCGGTCGTCGGGTCATCAATGCTGACAAACGGCACCGCCTCATACACCGACCGCACCTTCGGATTGGCCATCTGCGCGGCGAACTGCGGCGCGGACTGCAGGTAGTACCGGTAGTCGTGGTTGGACGGCTTGGACGCCTGCGTGCGCAGGATCCAGGCATGCGCGTCAAACGGCTGCGCGGCGATGTTCTGGCGAAAGCCGTCGGCATACTTCCAGTATTGCTCGGCGTTGGACAGGTACAGCGCGCGCACAGTCACGCCCAGCTGGCGCGCCGCCTGCGCCGCGCCTTTGAAGCCCTTGTCCGCCAGCAGGTTGCCCAGCATCGGCCGCACGCGCCGCGCCGCGAGCAGCGCTTTGACGTAGCCGAAATCCTCGACATCGTTGGCAAAAGTCCGCACCTTGTTCTTGCCCACCGGCTTGGCCAGGTACTCCAGCCGCCGCAGCACGAGGAACTGCTGCTGCTGGTAGAGGTGCACCATCGCCGCGAGCTGGGGATCGCCCGCCGCGCGCCGGTTCAGCACCGCCGCGCCCGCCTTGCCGTCGCGCCAGAGCGCCACAAACTCCGCTGGCGTCGCCGCTTCGGCAAAAAACGTAGCGTAAACGCGGTGCATCATGGCGACAAGCGGATCGTAATCGGTCAGCCATGCGAACGTCGGCCGCATCCAGCCGATAAACAAGTACGCCTGGTCCGTGCCCACGCCCATGTAGCCGCCGCCGCCGCCCGGCAGGTGGCCCAGCTCGCGCAGGGCGGGCTCGAACAGCTCCAAGTGCAGCTCGTCACAGTACAGGAAGTGCTGGCCTTCGTTCTCCTTTTTGACCGCGTGGCGCACTTCCGGCACGGGATCTTCCGCGCTGTCCCAGAAGATGTGCGACTCGGCGGCGGTGAGCGGCTTGACCTCGTCGGCGGCGGCCGCGCGCGCGCACAGGCAGGCACAGACGAGCGCGAGGACGGTCGGGCGGAAAATGCTGGAAAACACGATGGCGCACCGGTGGTTGGGGAGGCGGATGGTGCCGGAGCCGGGCGATGGGTGTCAAGGGCGGCGGGGGCCGGCGCCGCAAGCGCGCCGGCTTGGGGACGAAACCGCTCCGGGCCGCGGTTTCTTCCCCAAACCCCTTCTTCCTGGCCCCGGGCAGCGGTTGGAACAGGAGAGGCTGGACTCGGGTGGGCCTGCGGGCGCGCTGCGCGCGGTCCTCGGCCTGGCACGACGC
>CAIYWC010000047.1 GCA_903929795.1 uncultured Myxococcales bacterium
CGGAGCTGACCATCTGCTGCGTGGACAGCATGGACGTGCGCATCGCACTGTGGAGGCAGCTTCACCCGCGGCCAGCGCTGTACATTGACGCGCGGATGGGTGCGGAGGTCGGCAAGGTCATGTGCGTCGGCGCATTCGGCGGCTGGTACGAGGAAACCTTACACCCGTCGTCTGAAGCTTTCCGTGCGCCCTGCACGGCGCGGGCGACCATGTATTGCGCGTCAGGATTGGCTGCCTTCATCGCAGCCCAAGTGGCGAACTACGCCAGCGACCGGCCCACCCGGGAAGAGATGACCGTGGATTTTCGCAACGGAATCATCATCTAACCGGAGGACTCCATGAGCTGGTACATCACAGCCTTCTTCTTGCTGCTGAAGTGTCTGGACGCGTGTCTCGCCTTGGTGGCGCACTTGTCTGCGAGCGGCGGCACGTTGGTGGCGTAAGCAAGAAGCGGAAGGCTCAGGGCCGTCAGGTTGGCGGTCCTGGGCTTTCTGCGCGGAGAAATCACATGAAACCATTGGTAAAGGCGTCAGGTGACGCACGGACCAGGTTGCAATTGACAGAAAATCGTCTGGTGGCGGCCGGTCAAATCTCGGTCGGCTTAGGCGCAGCGACGCGCGCGGATGCGACACAGCTTGTCGCGCGCAGATGGCAGCGTGCGCCTTGCACCGCGCACTGTGTGCTGGAATCATCTGGGTTTGGCCTTCGCGATGAGGGCACGGGAGTTGAGCCATGGCAGACACCAAGGAAAGCACAAGAAAACTGCGGCTGACGGAGACGCGGCGCCAAGTCATTTTTGACAAGACCGGCGGACACTGTCACTTCTGCGGCGACGCGCTGGTCTTTGCATTGCGGGGCAAATGGCACGGCCCTGGCACCGGCGCTTGGGAGGCAGACCACGTGGTCCAGTTGGCAAGAGGCGGTGTTGACGTGGTCGACAATTACCTGCCCGCCTGCTCCGAATGTAATCGCGCGCGATGGGATAACTCTGGAAAACGATTGCGACATCTCTTGGCACTTGGTATCGTTGCGTACCGCGAAATCGATCGTGAGACCAACACGGGCAAAGCGCTGAAGCTGGCCTTTGATCGCGCGGAAACAGCAACTGCCTCCCGGCGCGCGCGGCGCGAATAGTCACGGGATGGAAACGTGGCGCGTGCCACATCATCCGTTTCTGCGGCTTGCGTGGGGCGCGAAGGCAACAGCGCGGAATCGCCTACCGGTCCTCCGGTTCGCCCACCTCGTATCCGGCGCAGATTTCCGCAAGTTGCGCTGCCGCTGGCTCGTCCTGCAACTCCGGCGTGACCGTCAACCGGCCACACCAATCGCTGATGCCCACGACGCGGCGTTGCCACCCGCAGGCGAGAAGCCGCTTCACGATGCCTTCCGCGTCCGCGAGCATGTGATCCGCAACTTGGCACCAACTCGCCGTCTTCGGGCGCAGATCGTACTGGCGCATGAGGGCGTGCAGACCGTCGTCGGGGTCACACCAACCGTGGCCGCCACCGCAAATGGGACAACGAGGGGCAGGCACCGTGCCCCAACGCGCGCACCGGTGACGCAGTTGGCGGATGGTCTCGGCGTCGGGCGGCGTGAGTGGCGGCATCATTTTCCACCCTTCAGTGTCGTGTGCGTACATACGTGAAGTTGGGTTGACCACGGCGATAGAATAGTGCTCTTGGCGATCGAAAAAGTAGCCGGACTCGCGGACCTCTTCTGGTGTTGGCGGCAGCTCGCGGACAATGCCCACGCTGTATTGGTGCCCGGTTATGTCACCCACGATGTCCCCGAGCTTGTACTTGCACGTTTCTGGTGCCTGGCCGTACCAGCGCTTCTTTTCCAGCGGCGATTCGCACACAAAGCGCCCCTGTGCATCGAGCACGTAGGTCTGCTCGTAGCCACGCACGTAGTTCAGGTCCAGTCGCTCGCGACGCAGGTGGTAGCGTAGGAAACCGTCTGGATTGGGAGGCTGCATGAAGCGCTCGCGTCGGGCGTCCTGCTTGAGGGCTTGGCGGAAGGCGGTTAAGCTGGTGAAGAGCCCAACCGCTGATCGCGTTAAGGGCGCACGATCGACCAAGGGTGGCCATACCATCACCGCGTACGCGGCGAGCACGGTCTTGCCGTCGGGGAGGCCGGTTGCCTCGTCGAGGATGCCGGGGAAGGCGGCTTGTCTAGTTCTGATCGATGGCATGGTGTCTTCGCTGCAGCGACAACTGTCCCGGGATACGACTGACTTGACCACACCTGCGCGCAGGCGAGGTGCGGGCGTGTCGACAAAACAGACCATCAGGCCAAAGTTTCTTGAGCTTGAGCCTCTGGTGATGCCTCGAGGACCGACATCACCCAATCCGCTATTTCCGCGACACTTCGGTGTGCGGTCAGATCGACCGGGATCATGACGCCGCTCCACGCCGCTATTTTGCTCGCCCGAGAGAAGGCGACTGCGTCATAGCACTGCCACCTGGGCGCGATTTCGGCGACCGTCCCGCGGCGCTGGATCCAGAGAATTCCCTCGCTCCAGGCCATTCCGGCGTCCTCGCACAGTATCAGCAGGCCTCGCGCTTCAATGTTGAAGCCTTTGTACTTGATCCGCCCCAGCTTTTCGGGTCGTGGGGTCTTTCGGACATCGATACCCCTTGCCTTGCATCGACGTCCACATTCCTCTACCACGGCTTCCGCGATTGGCCGTTCGCGGTCCAGACGCGGCCGCCGACCTTCGTCCGCGGCCACCTTGAACTGACGAAACAGCAGCGCAGCGAGCAAGGCATATGTTCTGCACGCCGCAACGGCCGCCTCGGAAGTGGCCCTCGAACTTGCTGCCAACATGACTTGACTCAGCGTTTCGTGTCCGACGACATTGACGCCGGCAAAGTTGTCGACGTGTCGGGCATGTTCGTACGCATCCCGTTTGCGTTCGACAAGCGCGCGGTATGCATCGCGTCTGCCACCGGGCACCACGAACGTGATGTGCCCTCGGACGTGTTGGCGTTCGTGTCTCTCCCGCAATTCCTCCAGGTACCCGATTGGCTGGTGCTTGGTCAGTGGCGTGCCGTACTTGATCTTGTTCTCGATAAGCAACGTAAACTCAATGGCATTGCCGTTCATGACGTCGATACCCAAATCAGGCAGGCCACGTGCGTGCCCCCAAAACGATGGTTCAAAGACGATTCTGGAACGCCCGGTCTGCGGTACGTGATCGCCTACAAGTGCCTTCAGCACCTCTTGCCGCACAGCCTCGTCGGTCAGGCCCAGCGCGATGAGCGCCGACCATCGTTCCTCTTCCGAGCCTTGCATGAATTCCTCGATGCACACGCCAATTGGATTCGCTGTCAAGTCTCGCATTTCGTCTTCCTCCCGCCATCGTGTCACTCGGCGCGTCTGGCCACCATGCTATTCCACCAGCCCGATCACTGTCAGCACCAGGCACCAGTCGTCCCAGTTGACGCCGGCACCGACAAGCCCCACCGTACGCGCAACCTGCGACAATCCGTGTCGCGTTCGAACAGCGTAACCGAGGACCCCATGCCCGACACGCTCCTGCGCCACTGGGAAATGCTGCGCCACTTGCCGCGCCACCCGCGCAAGGTTGCTGTCGCCGAGCTCGTGGCGCGCCTGGGCGACGCGGGATTCGCCGTCACCCGGCGGTCAATCGAGCGCGACTTGGTCAAGCTCTCCGTGCTGTTCCCGATCGCCTGCGACGATCAACACAAGCCGCATGGCTGGTCCTGGGGCGCGCACGCAGCGGCGTTTGACTTGCCGGCGATGGACATCCACGCGGCGCTGGCTTTCCGCATGGCGGCCGAGCATCTGCGGCCGGTCCTTCCCGAGGCGACGTACCGGCACTTTGAGCCGCATTTCCGCAGGGCCGAGGCCGCGCTGGATGGACTGGAACAGAACGCGTTGGCCAACTGGCCTGCCAAGGTACACGTGTTGCCGCCCGGACCGCCACGCTTGGCACCGGTCGTGCACGAGGCGGTGCTGGAAGCCGTGCAAGGCGCGCTGATTGGCGACAAGCAACTGCGAATCCAGTACCGGAAGCCCGCGGCCTCGCAGGCGCGAGCTTACGACGTGCATCCACGCGCGTTGCTTTGGCGTGGCGCTATCGGCTACCTGGTCTGCACCGTGAGCGCGCACGAGGACATCGTCCAGTTCGCGCTGCACCGGATGGAGTCGGCGGAAGTGCTCGACCTGCCGGTGCGTGAATTGCCTGGCTTCAGCGTCGCAGGGTACTTGGCGGAACAGGGCCCGGACTTTCACGTTGGAAGTGCGGACACGCACCTCGATGCGCTGCTGGACCCACTCGCCGCGGTTGGCTTGCGGGAAGCGCCGCTGTCGCTGGATCAGCACATGGACGACTGGCCGGACGGTCGCGTCAGGCTCCAAGCCACCGTGGCTGACACACTACAGTTGCGCGCATGGCTCCGCAGTCTTGGGCCAGACGTCGAGGTACGCGGGCCGGCAAAGTTGCGGGAGGCGATGGCCACCGCAGCGCGCAAGGTCGCGGCGAACTACGAAAAGTTGCCGTAGCCCGAGCCGCTCGTGCCAGATGAGTGCGTCGCGCCGATCGCAGTACCGAGCTGCGGCCCCCGCGAGCAGCGCCGCTCCGGCCCCATCAAACAATCACAACTGTCGGAAGGTTTGGGGCGGTCATGTTGGCTGTCTTGGGCTCTTCCGCATTTTCAGGAGAGACCATGAAACCATTGGTAAAGGCCTCAGGCGATGTGCTGGACACGCTGACTGCGGGTCTGGCCATCGGCGGCGCTCGCAAGGTCGACGACAGCGGCGGCACCTACATGGCGGTCCACGTGGACCGTCTGAGCGTCGGGACCTACAGCGTCGCGCATTACTTCAAGCAGAATGGCGATCTGGTGTGCGACCCGGACGGCGTTTTCCTCAAGACGGCAGCTGGCTGGCTTCCAGTGTCGTTGCAGCTCGCCACGGGCCACTACACCGTGGCGCTGGAGTTGGACGGCAACGACAAGCCCACCGGCTGGCGTCCGCGGCAGTACAAAGAATTGACGTCGTTTTCCGCCATGTGGCTGCGCAACATCCGGGACCAGCAAGGCGGGCTGACCAAGATTCGCGACAACAAGTGAGCAACCGGCAGGGCTGGCGTTGGAGGTTCCGGCGCTGGCTTCTGCGTTTTTGGAGAGGTGTGACATGGACCAGGAGAAATTGCGGCTGCTGACCCGGCCGTTTGCGGACATCAAGTCGCGCCCCGGGCGCAACGGCCAGAGCATCCAGTACATCGAGGCGCATAGCATCGTCCAGCGGCTCAACGACGCGCTGGCGGGCGACTGGAGCTTCCGCGTGCTGGAGCGCGAGATCCTCGACGGCGAAGTCATCGTGCTGGGCGAGCTGCGTGCAGGCGATGTGGTGAAACAGGCGTTCGGCGGGTCGGAAGTGACCAAGACCCGCGATGGCAAGATCGTCAGCTTGGCGGACGACCTGAAGAGCGCGGCGACGGACTCGCTCAAGAAGGCGGCAACGCTAATGGGCGTGGCGTTGCAGTTGTACGGCGCGGAAGAACCGCCGGTGACGCCGAGTGTGCCGCGGCTGGTGCCGCCGGTGCAGGACGGTGACGAGCCGGACGTGCCGTCGAACAACCGCCTGACGCGCAAGCAGGCAGACTTCATCGCCCGGCTGGCGCGCGAGCGTGGCATGGCCAAGGGCGAGGTGGATGCGCTGGCGCGCGAGCGGCATGGCAAGTCCTCAAACTTCCTCACGGTGGGGGAGGCGAGCGCGTTCATCAAGCAGTTGCAGCAGGATGCTGCCTGACGGGAGGTGTAGATGGAATTTCTGACGGCGGCGCCCAGGTCGCAACTTCATTGTAGCGTCTCCCAGGTGCGATCTTTCCTCGGGTGCCCACGCCGTTTTGAGATGCGCTACATCCTCGGCGCGGAGCCGGAGCACCGTTCAGCCAACCTCGTGCTCGGAAGTGCCGTGCACGAGGCGCTGGCGGCATATTATCGGAAATATGGCGCCATGCGCGTGCCGACGGCGGAAGAAATCCTGACGGCGTTCTCGGACGCGTTCGACGAGGAGGCGGACAAGGAGCCCGCCATCTTGCTGGACGATGACGAGACGCTTGGGCAGTTGAAGGACAGCGGCGTGGCGCTGGTGCAGACGTTTCTCGACAACGTGAAGCCGCCAGACCGGGTGTTCTCGGTGGAAAGCGCTTTTGCGATGGACGTAACGAGTCCGGAAACGGGGGAGATTTTGCAGGAACAGCTCGTTGGCTACCTCGATGCTGTCGTGGAGGATGCCGGCAAGCTGGTGGTGTTGGAGCACAAGACTGCTGCGCGCGCGTGGTCGGCAGATCAGTTGGAGTACGACCTGCAGGTGTCGCTGTATCAGGCCGTCACGGGCGCGGATCTGGTGCGGTTGCAAGTGCTGACCAAGACGCGGGTGGCCAAGATGCTGGTGCACGATCTGGTGCGGACGGACAAGGCACAGGTTGAGGCCGTCGAGGTGGTTTGCAAGGTGCTTACAGCAATTCGTGCGGGGGCGTTTTGTCCGCGGCCACGGTAAACCACCCACCGAGGGCCGAGTTCGGCCATCGGGATGGGGCCGGAATTCGGCCACGAACTAGGTACCACCCGCTGGCGTGAATCGGCCCGTAATGTCATGGACTTCTCCCGGAAACGCTGGGAG
>CAIYWC010000048.1 GCA_903929795.1 uncultured Myxococcales bacterium
CCCAAAAGCGTTTGGTTTTGAGCCACTCAGACGCACCCGTCCGCCCGCGGCCGCCTACCGGTCCACACGCGCTCGCTTCACTCGTGGCGGCGCCTACGCGGCGGCGTCCAGGGCGTCGTCGAGGTCGGCTATCGGCGCAGCGCGTGGGTCAACGCGTCATAGCCAAGAGCAGGCTCGGCTGGCGATCGGACGTTGAGGCGTGTCAACCCCTTTTGTGCCGTGCCCCATTGCCTCTTGGCGCAAGCGGCTGCAACGCGTGAGCGGATTTTGCGTTTTTGCGGTTGACGTCTTGCCGTGCGGCGCGCAGCATCGCGCATATACCAATGTTCGGAGCCGGGCGATCATGCGGACGGTGCCAATTTCAGGCGAGGAGCTGCGACGAGCGAGGCTGGTGTGCCTCTTCGTGGCGACGTATTTGGCAGGGTGTTCGCAGCAGTCGGTTGCTCCTGTCGACGTGGCGGCTCTGGCCGATGTGGCGGAGGCGGAAACGCTGGAAGATGCTGAATTCGACGGCACTGACTCCGTCCCCGACGCCATCGCCGACAGCACGGCCGCCACTTCGGATGCGCCCGGCGACGTCCCCGATGCCGCAGACAACAGCCAAGACTGCGCGGCGAGCCCCGCGGACGCGGCCAGCTACGATCCTGCGGACGTCCCGTATTGGATCGCTAACGACGTCGACGTCTCCGGCCTTGGCGTCCGCATGGAATGCGGTCCTTGCGCCGATCCGCTTTTCCAGACGCTGCAAGTGCTGCCGAACGATTTGCCGTACGGGCCGACCTGCACCAGCTTCTGTCCCGCGCCCTACGCGTGCACCTGCGGCGCATGCCCGTGGATTGGGACGCCGCCGATGCACATCCCGCGTGTTGCGGCAAAAGCCGTCTGGGCCGGCGAGGAGGTGCAGATTTTTGGCACGTGGAACATGGATCCGCAAGGCGCTGTCATCAACTTCAGCATCGAGCGCTGGAATCCGAGCAAGGACAAGGGCTTCTCCTTCATCGACTTGCCTTTCGCCATCACTTACACGGACTCCGTATGGGACCTCGGCGGCGTGTTGCCCCTGTGGACTGGCGCCGAGACCCTCGTGTTGATGGACAAGCACCAGTTCACGATTGATCCGAAGACCCACGCGGTCACGGAATTGCCCTTGGCGCCCGCGCTCGCCGGCAACTTTGGCGCGGCGGTGTGGACGGGCGACCGCGCCTTCTGGTGGGGCTGGGATCGCGCGCTGGACAAGCCCGGCAAGGCATTCCCGCGAATCGTGACGTGGCAGAAAACGTCAGGGTGGACCGATGTAGCATTCCCGACCGCATATCTGCAGCCAACTGCGATCGAACCGGACTGCATGGCCACCCTGGACGGCGACGTCTACGTCTTCGATCCGGCCAACCCGCGCGCGGCCAACAGCGGTCTGGACCCCGGGAAGCCGGTCATGCTGCGCTATTCCGTCAACAGCGGGACGTGGGATGCGCTGCCGCAGACGATGGCGGTCGACGTGCGGTGCAATAAGGCCGGCGATGGCCAGATTCTATTCCAGGCCTTCCCGGATGGCATCGCTTTCATTCCGCCGATAAGTCCCGGCGCGACACCAGCAGAACCTCCCGTTGGCGAGATCTGGTGGAAGGCAAGCGGCACATGGACGGCGATGCAACCGCCGCCACTCGTCGGACCGTTCACGCCCACTAGCGCCCTATGGACGGGCAAGGAATTCCTGATTCCCGAGGTGAGTTTCATCGACCCCGTCCTGCTCAATGACGGCAAATCATACAAGGACTGGGGTATTTCGACATGGCCCATCCGCTACGACCCGTACACAGATACGTTCAAATACCTGACCAGTGTCGGGTATCCGAAACATGACCGCGGTGCGTCGGCTTTTGCGTTCACAGGCAGCGAAATCCTCATGTTCGGCGGCGCCAATGGCATCAACGTCAACACGTACCACAACGAGGGCTACCGTCTCTGGTTTCCCAATCCCTGACACGACGAGGTGATTCAATGGACCGAAGAACTGTGGCGATCTTGCTGGCGTGCGCGGGGCTTAGCACCAGTGCCTTTGCAACGACCGAAAGCGCCATCTGGCCATGGCAGTTGCTGTCTGGAGGCTACGATTCCTCCATCAACGACGGGCGAATCCTGGCGTATCCGCCCCCTGCCACTCCGCTCGGGGCGGGGTTCTTCGCCCTGGTCGAGAACTCGATCATGACGATGACAGCCGACAACGGCGGCTGGTCGCGGTCCGCAACTGCCAGCAATCCGCTGTGCACCCTCGAGTGTGCGCAGCCGCTCGGATGCTGGCCGCAATGCACGGAGCAAAATCCGTTCAGCCCAGGTGACGTTTGGGAAAACAGCAACGGCGGTCGTGGATTTACTGATTCGTTCTGCGGCGGCTACACGGACGGTTGTGAGCCAGCGGGGACCTCGACCGGCGATCGGCTTGGCATCGTCCTGGCCGGCCCTCCAAGCGTGATGGATGACTCGCCGAACAATTACTCGCCAGCTGACATTGCCGCGGGCGGATGGCCTAATGCGCTGCGCGTGGCGCTGCCGGGTCTCCAATCCGCGATGGATCCGACGGATGGGTCTGCCGTTTGCCTCGCGCCGGCAGGACTGCCGAACGAGCAAGCGCACGAATGCGCCCCGGGGCTGACGTATCGGACCGGGTTCTCGCACCTGTTCTTTTCGCCCGATGCAGGCCGGCAGTGGTACCCGTTCGCGTCCTCATGCGATTTCTCGCGCGGCGTCGGGGCAGACCAAATAGCGGCCGACCCCGCAAGTCCCGGGCATCTGGTGACGAGCGGCCCGCGCGATCCATGCGGGGGCCCGTTCGGCGCGTGCAACGCGCGGCAAATTGCCTGGACTGGTGACATCAGCCTGCAGTTGATCACTTCGATTTCGGCGACGACTTCGCCGCTCACGCAAGCCACGACGCAATTGGTCGACGCGGCTGGCGGCGCACTTTCGGACGACGATCCGGCAGGCTGGCACTACGCCGCACTCGGTCATCTCGCGCTGAACGCAACAGGCGGGACCTGCGATGTGGCGCACGCTGGAATCCAGAAGGACTGTCATGCAAGGACAGACCTCTCTGGCACGTGTCACGCAACGAAGCCGTCGACGGCAACGACGAGTCACGAGCGCTTTTGTCCCAGTCCGACTGAAGAGGCCTGCCAATGCGTGGGCGAAGACCACAAGTTGATCGATGTAAAAGCGTGTATGTTCCCCGAACCAACTTCCGTTGCGATCGACCCGCGGAACGGTCAGGTCTACGCTCCAACAAGCAATGTTGGCCTGCTGTTTTCGCCTGATGGCGGACGGAAGTGGCGACGGCATGGGCACGCCAGCTTTTCCAAGTTCGACACCACGCCTTCGAGCGGTGCATCAACAAACTCTGACGAGTGGTGGCCGTATCCGCTACCGGCGGGTGTTGCGACAGCCACTGACCTTACTGAATTGGAAGATCCCGGGGTCCGGATCTTGACCATGCAAGGACTGCCCATTCCAGCGCCGCTTGCCCCGGGCGCAGCGGTACCGTTGGACTTGAATGCCCAGCCCGAACTCTTGACCCATATCGGGCGGCTGTCGTTTGCGGTAACGCAGTGTCCGAGCGATTCGAGCACCATGGCTGGGCCGCTCGTCAACACCTTGGGGTCACGGCCGCGCGTCCGGGTCATGGCGACGATGACCGCCTCGTGGCGCAACCCGATCAAGCCCACGCAGGAACTGTCAGGGGTCTTCATCGCCCATGGCGACAGCTGCACCGACAACAATGCGAAGCAGCCGCTGGTGTTTCGGGATACTGCGAATTTGATGCCAAGCGCAGGTACCCAACTCTTGGGGACGGACCCCAAATGGTCCCCGGACAGCGAGCCCAAAACCTTGAATGGACAGGGCACGGTCAAGCTCCCGCAGTTCCAAGTGGCCATAACTGATGGCGTAACGCCGTGCGCCATGCACTATGTTGCCGCAGCGGTATCGCCGTCAGATTCGCGCATCCTGCATGCGTGGGGCTATAGTGGCAAGTCGCCTGCCTGGGGGGGCGCATCCGCGAACTGATCTTCGATCTGATTCCGAGGACTTCCAGCCGCGCGCTGTGAGACTCGCCTCGTAACCTCGCAAAAAGACAATGACGGCGTATCGTTCCGGTGACTTCAAACCCACCGCGTTCACCGTGAACGCAAGGAACGACACGCCGCCATGCCCAAAATGATCGAAGCCGAGAACTTGTTCAACCACCTGCTTCCCGCGTTGCATGAAGTTTGCGCACGTCTGGCCGGGGCTGTCTCGCAACCAGCCGATTTCGCGGATTTTGACGTCCACGTGCGGCGCGAGATGCTGCATCTGGGGGAAGTCGTCGCGGGTGCGATGCTCGCGCAGGGGCTGCCAAGCCTGCGCGGGCGCGAGCGGGCTCCGGCGTGTGCGACGTGCAAAAAGACAATGACGTTCAAACAGATGCGGCCGATGGAGCTGCGGACCTGCCTGACTGGCGTGCCACAGACGGTGCAGTCGCCGTACTGGCAGTGCCGCGACTGCCACCGCGGCGAGATGGGCCTGCGGCTGCTGATGAACCTGCAACGCGATGGGATGACGCAGGAGCTGCGCGAGCTGGCGGCGATTGCCGGGGCGAACGCGCCGTTTGGCGAGGCGTCGGAGAAGCTGCTGGGCCGCATGGCGGGGCTGACGATGAGTGCCGACAAAGTACATGGAATCTGTCAGGAAACTGGCAACGAGCTGATGCCAAAGATGGAATCGGGCCAGCTCGGCAAGGCGCGGCAGCTGCGCAAGGACGAGGTGCTGTACGTGCTCGGCGACGGCGGGATGCTGCAGCACGACGGCGGGTGGAAAGAGGCCAAGCTTTTCATCGTGTTTCCGTCGATGTCGCGGGCCGAAGTGAGCCGTGACCGGCGGCAGCTGACGGAGCGGCAGGTCATCGCGACGATGAAGTCGGCGGACAAGTGCGGGCCGATGCTGTGGGATGCGGTGCGGAAGTGGCTGCCGAAGGACCAGCACGGCAATGAGATCATCAAGGGAAACGTGGTGTTTCTCTCAGACGGGTCGGAGTGGCTCAACGGCCTGTGCGAGGAGTGGCTGCCTGGCGCACGCAAGATTTTGGACTGGTATCACGTGAGCGAGCACGTGGCGGAGACGGCGGGCGTGCTGTTCGCCATGGAAACCGACGACTCGGAGGCGTTCGAATGGCGTGAACACAAGATGGAATTGCTGCGAAACGGCGCGGTGAGCGAGGCGCTGGGCGAGCTGCTCATCGAGACGAATCGGCCCGGCGTGGGGGCAGAGGGAAAAGACAAACTGCGCAATCTACATGGCTATTTGGCAAAGCGGCGGGCGCAGATCGACTACCCGGCGGCGCGGTCGCGAGGGCTGGATATCGGATCGGGCGTGATCGAGAGCGGCGTCGGGCATGTGATGCAGCAGCGGATGAAGCGGTCGGGGATTCGGTGGAGTCACGCCGGGAGTCCGCCGATGCTGGCGCTGCGCGCGGCGTGGCGGTGTGAGCCGGCGGTGGCGCTACGGGCGGCTTGAATCAATTGGCGGATGCGCCCGCCTGGGGCCAAGCACAAACTGGCCTCTGGCGGTCGGTCGACGGCGGTGCGAGCTGGCATTTGGCGGTGGGAGGCTTCGATCCTCAGACAGTGAATAATGGCCTCTACGCCGCACGTGCGATCC
>CAIYWC010000049.1 GCA_903929795.1 uncultured Myxococcales bacterium
ATGCAGACCCCCGCGGGTTTCCAAAGGGGAAAGTCCCCTTTGGCGCAGGCCGCGTAGGCCGAGCCTGGACGCGCCGGCGACGGTGGCCGAACGGTGGGGACGGCTTGTGCATAGCATCTATCGGCACTACATCATCAAGTTCTGATCCGCCCTTGGCGCGCGCTGAGGCCCGACGGTTCGAGTCTGGCCGCAACCCATTCCCGCCCGGCCAGCCTCGGCCGCTCAGCAAGGACTTCACCATGGCCACTGACACCACGACCAGCAACCGCGTCCTCTCGCGCTATGGCGATGCCGTCGGCGGCAGCGTCGGCGCCGACGAGATCGTCCGGCGTTTGGCCATCACCGAGGCGGACCTGCTGCTGGTGCGGCGCTTTGGCGCCATCGTCTTGCCGCGGCTGGCGGACTACAACACGCTGTTCTACGCGTGGGTCGAGCAGCAGCCGGAGTGGAGCCAGTTCTTTCAGGACGCGTCCCTTCTGGCGCATGTGCAAAAGCACCAGCAGAAGCACTGGCGGGACCTGTTTGAGGTTCAGGTCATCGATGACGACTACGTGGCGCGGCGGGTGCGCATCGGTGAGATCCACGCGCGCATCGGCCTGAGCCTGATGGCGTACTTTGCCGGCGTTGACCTGTCGATGCAGATCTTCTTGCGCGACCTCTATGACGGCACCATGACGCCCGACGACTACACGCGCGCCAGCCTCGCGGTGGCCAAGCTGATTCACGCCGACGCGACGCTGGTGCTGGACGCCTATGCGCGCATGACCAACCAGAAGATCGCCGACCAGGCGGAGGCGCTGCTGGAGATGTCCACGCCGGTGACCGCGCTGTGGGAGAACATCATGATGCTGCCGGTGGTGGGCGTCATCGATTCGACGCGGGCGCACGGCATCATGACGGCGGTGCTGAATAGCATCGCGGAGACGCGCGCCAAGGTCTTCATCATGGACATCAGCGGCGTGCCGGTCATTGACACGGCGGTCGCCAATCACATCATCAAGGTCACGCGCGCCACGCGGCTGATGGGCTGTCAGAGCGTGCTGTCCGGCGTCTCGCCAGCGATCGCCCGGACGATTGTTGAGCTGGGCATCGACGTCGGCGACATCCTGACCAAGGCGACGATGCGCGACGCGCTGGAGTCCGCGTACAAGCTGGTCGGCGTGAAGCTGGTGACCGTGGAGGGCGGCAAGGCATGAGTGCGCAGGCCGCGTTCGCCAAAGTCCACTCGTGTCTGATCGTCACGCTCCCGGGTGAGCTGGACGTGCAGGGCATTGGCGCGCTGCGCGACGCGTTGCTGGAGCGCATCGCGTCTCAGCGGGTGCGCGGCGTGATCCTGGACGCGTCCGCCGTGACAGTGCTGGATTCCGACGACGTGGTCGCGTTGACGCGGACCTTGACCATGTGCCGCGTGCTCGGTGCGCGGGCGCTGGTGGTCGGCTTGTCCCCTGCGGTCGTGCACGCGCTGGTGCTGCTCGATGCGCCCATTGCTGCGCTGGATGCCGAGGCGAGCGTGGAATCGGCGCTTGAGCTGCTGGATGACGAGGGCCACTATGCAGCTTGACGTGGCCATCGCCAACGAGGGCGACGTGGCGATCCTGCTCAGTCGCGTCACCCGTCTGCTCGGCAACGCCGGTCTGAACCCGGTGGACGTCTGCGGCATCGTCACGGTTTGCGCTGAGCTCGCGCACAACATTGTCCGTTATGGCAAGTACGGCGCCCTGCAAGTGCGCGTTGAGGAAGACCGGCGCGGCCGACGCATCGTCGTGGAAGCGCGGGATCACGGACCTGGCATCGCCGACGTGGCAGCGGCGCTGCGCGACCACTTCAGCACGGGTGACTCGCTGGGCCTTGGCTTGCCCGGCGTCCGGCGCTTGATGGACACGCTGGAAATCCAGAGCGGCTCCGGCTGCGGCACGCTCGTCATCGCAACGCGGAATTTGGGCCGTCCGCGTTGGCCGTCTCAGCACTTTCCAGCGGCCGACGACGGCGGCTTCCAGAGCCGGAGGCAACCATGAACCAAGCCGCGCTCCACGTCGCTGTGATTGAGCTGCCGCCGCTCCGCATGCGCCTCGACAACCTGGCGGTGGCCCGCTCGCGCCTGGTGCGGGCGTTTGAGGCCTGGCACGGTGACCGGACCTCTGCGGTGCTCTGTGGCGCGCAGCTCTCGCAGGCCGCGCGTCGTTGGCTCTTGGCCAATCCAGCGCGCCCGTCGCTGGCGTTGACGTGGCAGATTGTCCATGCCCCGCACCCCGCGCTGGAATTCCGGGCGGATGACCTGCTGCTCACGCTCGTGCTTCCCGCTCAGTGCCCGCTCGATGCGCGGGCCATCCAAGCGCTTGTTGCCGCCGCCGTGCAGCGGACGGACGAGGAGCTGCTGGCCGAGCTGGCCGAGCAGAATGCCGAGATTGAGGCGTCTCGCCGCTCCCTGGAGCAGACCGTCGCTTTGCGTACGGAAGAGCTGCGCGCGGCTGTGGGCCAGGCGCAATCCGCAACGCAAGCCAAGTCGATGTTCCTCGCCAACATGAGCCATGAGATCCGCACGCCCATGAACGCGATCATCGGTTTGGCGTATCTGGCGTTGCGCACCAAGCTGACCTCGCAGCAACACGACTATCTGAGCAAGATCCACGGCGCGGGCGGGTCTTTGTTGGGGATCATCAACGACATTCTGGACTTCTCCAAGGTTGAAGCCGGCAGGATGGAAGTTGAACGCGCGCCGTTCCTGCTCGATGGCGTCCTCGAATCGGTCGCGACGGTCGTTGGTCAGGGGGCGAACGCCAAGGGTTTGGAGTTTGTTTTTCATGTCGACCGGGACGTGCCAAATGGCCTGATTGGCGACGCGCTGCGGCTCACGCAGATCCTGACCAACCTGACCAACAACGCCGTCAAGTTTACTGCGCAGGGTGAGGTGCAGCTGACCGTTCGGCTCAAGGCCCAGAGTACGGACGGCGTGTCGCTCGAGTTTGCGGTGCGCGATACCGGAATTGGCATGACGCCGGAGCAGGTCTCAGGGCTCTTTCAGCCGTTCTCACAGGCGGACGGCTCAACCACACGGAAATACGGCGGCACGGGCTTGGGATTGACGATCAGTCGCCGGCTGGCCGAGCTGATGGGCGGCTCCATTGAGCTGGAGAGCGTGTTGGGCGAAGGTGCTTGTTTTCGTGCGACGGTCGGCCTGGAGCGCGACCTCGCGGCGCCATCGACGGATCACGTGAGCGGTTTTCGTCGGAATCTGCGGGCGCTGGTCATCGACGACAATGCCGCGGCGTGCGCTGCGATCCACGGACTGCTCGACGGTCTGGCGCAGTCGACTGACAGCGCTGACGCCGGTGAAGCGGCGCTGGACTTGGCGACTGCCGCTGCTGAAGCGGGCCATCCGTATGACGTCGTCTTTGTCGATTGGCGCATGCCGGGCCTGGACGGCGTGGAGACCGCGCGACGCCTGCGCACTTTGCACGCGCTCGCCAATGACGCGCGGATTGTGCTGGTGACGGCGCATGGCGCAGACGACGTGCGTCGTGAGGCGGACACGTCGGTCATTGATCTGGTGCTGCAGAAGCCGGTGACGCGGTCGACGATGGTTGACACGTTGACCCGGTTCTTCGCGGTCCGCGACATCCGCGCGCCGATGCGCCCGCAGTCAGATGACGGAACCCTGCCGCTGCAGTCCCTGCGCGTGCTGCTGGTGGAAGACAATGAGATCAACCGGCAGATTGGCGTCGAGCTGTTGGGCCAAGCGGGTGCCAGTGTGACTGTCGCCCATGACGGTCAGGCGGCGTGCTTGGTGTTGGACGGCGGCCCCAATCCGGTGCCCTTTGACGTGGTATTGATGGACCTGCAGATGCCCGTCATGGATGGCTACGCGGCCACCAAGCACCTGCGCGCCAATCCCCGCTTTGGCCAACTGCCGATTATCGCGATGACGGCGCACGCGATGGCGGAGGAATTGGCGCGCTGTCTGGCTCTGGGCATGCAGGGGCGAATCACCAAGCCGATCGATCCGCCGACGCTGATTCGCGCCTTGCTGGATTATCTGCCCGGCAACCGGCAAGGGCTCCAAATAACCAGCTTTTTGGCGAATCCCGTGGCCACACCCGAGCCGCCACCTGTCGCGCCCATCTTCGATCTGACGGACGGCGTGGCGCGACTCGGTGGCTCCGGCGCGCTGTTTCACCGCCTCCTGAACGGGTTTGCTGCCCAGCACACGCTGCTCGCCGAGCGACGGGCGTTGACGGAGCTCAGCGATGACGCGCGGCGCCTGCATGTCCATACCGTCCAAGGCGTCGCCAAGAGCCTCGGCCTAAAAGCCTTTGGCGAGGCTGGCGGCGCGCTGGAACGCGCGCTGCGCGTTGGGCCGTGGGACGCGGATTCGAACTTGGTGCAAGCCTATCTGAATCAGGCGGCGTTGGCGCACGCGGCGATGACGGAGTGGCTCCAGAGCGACCACGGCTTCCACTCGGGCGTGCTGCTCACCGCTGACGAGCTCGGCGGCTGGAACGACGCGCAGACGGACGCCACCCTGGCGTCGCTGATTCATTCCCTCCAGAACGGTGATCTGGACGCCTGCGCGCTGTTTCGCAAGGCGGCTGTGCCGTTGCGGCAGCGTTTGGGCGCGACTTATGACACTGTTCTGGCGCGACTTGACGCGTTTGATCTGGAGGAGGCGGCGGGCCTTCTGCAGCTGGCAAGCACATCCCAAGCACGATGACGACCACACCGATTGCGGCGCGTGGCCTCGCCGTGACGACCGATAGCATCTTCTGTGACTCTCCAAGGACTACACCATGATTCAGCCAACCGACCTGCAAGCGCGTATCGACAAACTGGAAGCTGACCTCGTCACGGAGCGGCAGTTCCGCCACGTGCGCGAGCAACAAGCGGCGCGGACACAGGCGCGCGCGGTCAAGGCGCTGGTCGCGGTCATTGCCGTTGGCTCGCTGGTGGCGGGCGTGCAGGAGGCGCGCGCGTGGGGTTCCTGCGCGGGGCTCTTGGAGCCCTACGGCCTCAAGACGTTTTGCGCCGGCAACCCGGCGTTGGCCAGTGACATCAACGGCAACTTTCAGGCGCTCGCCAAGGATCTGGAGGCCAAGGTCGGCACGGTCACGGACCCCAATGTGACCGTCAAGTCCAACTTGGCCGTCACCGGCACTGCGCCAATGCCCTTCCAGGACGCCCTGGACGCTGCAGCTTAGCGGACGCGCGACAGGACGCGCAACGTGTGGACTGGCGAAGAAGCCGGCCGCGGGTGGACTGGTGCGCCTGAGTGGCCCAAAACCACACGCTTTTGGG
>CAIYWC010000050.1 GCA_903929795.1 uncultured Myxococcales bacterium
CCCAAAAGCGTGTGGTTTTGGGCCACTCAGGCGCACCAGTCCACCCGCGGCCGGCTTCTTCGCCAGTCCACACGTTGCGCGTCCTGTCGCGCGTCCGCTAAGCTGCAGCGTCCAGGGCGTCCTGGAAGGGCATTGGCGCAGCAACCGCCACCGCTTCAGCGGCCACGACCGGCACAAACGCCAGCGGCACCGGAGCAGGCACAGGCTGCGTCCCCGCCAACTGCGCCCGCCACCTATAAAGCTGCGTCACGCCAAGCCCGTGCTTGCGGCCAAAACTGTACAGCGTCAAGCCCGACGCTGCTGCGTCCGCCAGCACGTGAACAGCTTCGGCCTGCGTCCAGGGTGCACGGCGTGATGAACGGCGATGGGTAACTGGCGACAACGGCGACATGGGATACCTCCGATGCGCAGTGTTGCTCCCGGCGCAGAGGCGCGAAAGATGGGGTTCGCTGGTCCGTTACCCTGTAGCGGCCGAAACGGCTGAATTCGTGCTGGACTGGCTTTAGTGTTGGCGCGCGACCCTGAGCCGGGTTTGGATGCCTTGGACGGTATTTGCACGAATTGGACCCTGATGCGCCTGCTGGCCGCTGGATCCATATTCGCAGGCACCAGCGATAAGCGAACGGCCGACGGTCATTGCGCGTGCAGTTCGTTTCATCGTCTGATTCGCCACGTCTTCTGTCTCGCCATCTACTTCAGCGTGAACGTGTACGTGATGCCGTTGATGCCCTGCACCGCACCGAGCGACACACCACCCGCACGCAGGTCGGCGGTCGTGACCCCGTATGTGACGTTGCCGGTGATCGTGTCGTCGAACGCCACGTCGCTGTCGATGAGGCTGAACGTCAGGTCTTTGGAGAGGAAGTCCTGCGCGGTCGCGGTGCATCCACCCGTCTGTGCCCAGGTCGGGTTGTAGCTCTCGACCTGCGCGGTCACGCCGATACTTCCGCCCGGGCATGTGGTCGTGACAATCACGTCAGGCGGCGAGCCGTCACCGTCCCAAGAGGAACCATTGTTACTTGAGGCGATTTGGGCTGAGACCGGTTGCGCGATCCACTTGGCGGCGGGGTCGAGCCCGCAGGTCCCGTCCGTGAAACACACGTCGGGGCCGTAACACGCGCCGCACAGTTTGCCGCCGGCGCCGCACGTGCTGTTGGTGTTGCCCGCGAAACAGACGCCGCCTGAGCAGCACCCTGCGCAGTTGGCAGCGCTGCAACTGGCGGTCTGATTCCCCTGCGTGTTGCCGAGGCCTCCGCCAGTGCCGCCGCCACCGGAACCATTTGTCGTCATACAACCTGTCGCCGTTACGGCGATGACGAGCGCGATGATCTTCTTCACGTAGCCCCCTTTGATCAGTTGGTTGACAGAACAACGCTGACGGTCATCGCCCTGAAGATGTTCTCGCTGTTCTCCACCATGAACGCCCATCGGCCCGCCGGTACGGTTCCGGAGTGCGTGAAGGCGGTGGTCCGGGGCTGACGCCACTCGGCAAGTTCCCGGCACGTCCCGCCTGTCACGCGGCAGGAATTCACGTCCTCGGCGTTGACCAAGCGGACGCGGAACCCTTTGTCGGTGTTCTTGACTCCGCTGACGCTTGCCGTGAGGGCCGTCGGCCGCGTGGCGGTAAACGATTCCGTCTGAGCACCACTGGACGGAACAACCCACTGCCCGTTGGTGATCTCTCCCGCGCCCGCTGCCGCAGGGATGGCGAGCGCCGTGCACACTGCGAGCCACTTAGCAACCTTCATCGGTCCTCCAAATTGAACAGCTGGCGATTCGATATTGGGGAACCGCGACTGCGGCTCCGCTCGATTTGCCGCCGTAGCGTCCGCCCGCGCCGCAGCCGTGTCAAGACCGGTCCGCGGCCACGATCAGGGCGATCGCAAGCTCTCGAACTCCTCGCAAAATTGACGAAACCCCATCAGCCTGATCTGCTGCATCACCGCGGAGCCGTGATCCGCGGGGGCAAACGTGAACCAGC
>CAIYWC010000051.1 GCA_903929795.1 uncultured Myxococcales bacterium
CACTCAGGCGCACCAGTCCACCCGCGGCCGGCTTCTTCGCCAGTCCACACGTTGCGCGTCCTGTCGCGCGTCCGCTAAGCTGCAGCGTCCAGGGCGTCCTGGAAGGGCATTGGCGCAGGATTCTGCGGATCGCCCAGCGTGGTCTTGTCGATCTGCGTGGACCAGAACACCGACGCCGGCGGGGCATCCTGCGCCAGCACTTGCAGCGACAGCACATCTTTTTCCGGCTCGCACACCGGCGCGCCCGCGACCTGGATGCACGTCGACGCCGCATTGCATGGCGGATTGCAGACGCCCGGCTGGATGGTCTTGGCATACGACGGCTCGGTATCCAGCCACAGCCAGAAATGCGCCTGCGCCTTCTTGTCCTTGGGCAGCAGGTAGGTCTTGGACAGCAGCGTCGTCGCCACCGGCTGCGTGTCGCTCAGCAGCGGCTTACAGGCGCCCGCAGGCGTCATCGAGTTGTCGTACGTGTGGCACGCGTTGCCAAAATACAGGGATTTCTTGCCGCCGTGGGCGCGCCAGGCGGTCTGCTGCCAGCTGACGTTGCCGTTGGTCGGACCGTCGGTGGCGACAAAGCCGTCTTGGCCGGACTCAAAACTCGCGTCCTGCAGCAGCACTTTACCAGAGCAGCAGTTGGCGATCGCGACGTTTGTGCACTTGTGCTGCAACTGGTCGCATTTGTGGGTGTTGCACTCGTTGCCGTCGTCGCAGTCGCTGTCCAGACAGCAAGCGGCGGGATTCTTGATGGCGGCGCAAACCCCGGCGGTGCAATGCGGCAATTGGCACGGGGACAAGCTGAGCTTGCCCATGCAGTCGTCGTCGATCGCGCATTGGCCAACGTCGGGCGCAACATCGGGGGCATCGGCCCCATCTGACGCGACATCCGCGGTCGCGTCCGGCGCCGCATCGACGGCCGCATCGGCGATGGCATCGCTCGCCGCACCATCGTCGCCGGTATCGTCGAGGATCTCGTCAGTCGCAACATCGTCCGCCGCGTCGACGGCGACATCCGGCTGCTCCGCGGGCGCGACGGTCTGGCCGCATGCCGCCAGCAACAGCATCGTCAGGCCCGGAGTCCATCGCTTGGCGAGGTGCATCGTCGTTTTCCTAGGGGCACGCGGCAGTGAAGTGCAGGTTGTCGACCGCGACGCCAAAGCCGCTGTTGCCGACGCTGTCGACCGTGTTGAAGTAGGCCGATAGGCGTTCCGAGCATGTCCACCTGCTGAACTTGCCTGCCACATTCACCGTCCTGGCAGCGCCGGACCGTCCGGAGCCGCGCCTGGACCGAGCATGACCTGCTGTTCGCGACCTGTCGAGGCCCAAAAGCGTGTGAGGCCGTTGAATATCCCAGCCTGCGGGTTGCCGAATTCGCTCATCGTGACATCCTCCCCGGTCGGTACCACGCCGCGTTCTGCCGTGTCGGCAGCTTGACCACTTCCCGTGCGACTTGGCCCGTTCGCGCCCGCTTGCCGGCATCGCCAGCGCGCCCGGACGCGCCGGCCGGCCGCCGCGCCCGCGCGAGCACCCGCCGGATGTTGTGCACCGCGCAGTGGATCGCATGTTCCGCGCGCACGTTAGCCAGCCCAAACCGCCGGAATCGTGTCTCGCTCTGGATGCCCTTGAGCTCGGCAAACACCGGTTCGACCATGCCCTGCCGCCGCTTGTACTGCCTGCGCGCGCCGGGCTGCTGCATCACGTGAAAGAGCGCCTCGCGAATCTCATCCTCCGGTGCGCGCTTCACGCTGCGCCATTGGCCTTCCTTGATGCAGTTCTCCCGAAGTGGACAGCCCTCACAGCTCACCGACCGGTACTGGACGAATCCCTGCCGCTGCCGCAATCGCTTCAGGACGCGGCCTTGCGGGCAAGTATAGCTGTCTGTTTTTTCATGGTATTTGAATTGCGACTTGTGAATCCGCTTGCTGTCCGGCGCCCAGTCCCCCTCCGCGTCGTGCACACGGCCTTGAGGGCACAGGAAATTCAGGTCGCGCGCGACGGCCTCGTGCAGCACGCTCCCCACGTTGTACCCCGCGTCGGCCATCACGATTTCCGGCTTTTGCCCCGTCACCCGCTCGCTCTGGTCCAGCAAATCAGGCACTTGCATCGCTTCGTTGGACGGATGAACCGTTTGTCCCGTAATCACGCGGTCTTTGGTCACCACGATCGACGGCTTGTACGACGGCGCGTACCCGCCGCGCTTCTGCGGCTGGTTCACGGCTTCGGGGTCGTGCTCCGGCACCACCGTCGGGCTGTTGCGCTTTTGCTGGTTCGACCGTCCCGCGTCGCGCTCCATGGCGATCTCCGCGGTTCGCTTGGCTTTTCTCGCCTTGCTATCGAGCTTCGCTGCCGTGGCCTTCTCCGCCGGCGTTTCATGCGGCGCAGCGTCCGCCCGCGCGCGCGTCTGCGTGGCGTTGTGCTGCGCGGCTTCCACGCTCAGGCGGCAATGCGCGCTCGCCGCCGACTGCACTACCGTGCCGTCCAGACCCAGCTTGCTCGCGTCGCTCTGCAGCGCCAGCACGACGCGAGCGGTGATATCCTCAAAGAAATGACTGGTCCACAGATCCTTGTGCCGATTGAAGAAATTGCAAAACGAGCTGTAATCCGGAATCAGCCCGCCGGTCAGCCACC
>CAIYWC010000052.1 GCA_903929795.1 uncultured Myxococcales bacterium
AACGGTTCGTCCATGGCAGGCCGGTCGTCAGAGCGACGCCGGATGCCGCGTGGATCAACCCGCCGATGGTCGTGCGGGTGGTCGCTGATCCGAGCTAAACTCGGACGGCGATGTGTCTCAAACTTGTTGACAGGTTCCGCGGCGGGACCTCCAAGCGTTGGGGCTGACAGTGTAGGCCAACGGGGAACGGGTGCAACGCAGGCCTCGGCGGTCAGGGTTGCGGGAAGGAGAGGCGGACGCCGTCGTTGTACAAGGTCGGAAAGTCAATGCCACCATGGCCTCCAAGGGCGAAAATCTCGTTCCCGGACCAGAGCGCGGCCGTGTTCCTTTGGACATGCTTGGGGTATCCGACGCTGGTTGTGTAGTGAAAGGCGTCGGCATACGGGTCATAGCGGATCGGCCATGTTGGCACGTCAGCACCGCCCGCATCGGGCAGGAGGACGCTGGAGGTGACGGGATCGGTATATGAGACCTCGAAGATGACGAACTGCGTCCCGGTCCACAATGCATCTACCGCATGGAATGGCCCTACCAATGGCGGCGGCGCCATCGCCGTCCACTTGCCCGTCGCTTTCCACCAAATCTCGCCGACCGGCGGATGCTTGACCGCATCCGTGCCCCCGCCGATCGGCGGGATGAACGCTATGCCTTCGGGGAAAGCGGCGAAGAGAACGTTGCCCAAACCGTCATAGCTGCAATGCACGTTTGGCAACATCGTCTGCGGCAACGCGTCCCAGCCCTTCGTCGTGAGATCATATCGCACCATGATCGGCTTATTCGGATCCAAAGTGCTGGCCACAGCAAGTTCGTCTGAAGGCTCGAAGACGAACAATCCACCGTCCAGAATCGTCGCGCACGCTGGCGGTCCAGGTGTCGCTGCGAATTGTGGAGGCGGAGCGATGTCTTGCCAGCCGTCTTTGACGGTCCAGGACACGATCCGGCCGGCCGGCATTGACGGGTACGTGGCCCGGTCTATGCCCCACACCAGCAACGTATCATTGGCCCAAAACATCCGGGGTGCAGGCCCCGCTCCGCCATGGACCGGCGCCAGCGGCATCTCGGTCACCGTCGAGGTCTTCGGGTCAAACCGGAACTGGTGATCGCGCAGGAAGCCGATCACCTCGGTTCCGGTCCAGACAGCGTCCATCCCGGGCGCAAACCCCGCCACCGCCGTGACCGTGAACGGCAAGTCGATCATCTCAAAACCCTTGCTGCCACCCGGCTTCCAGCGCTCCGCCGTGAAGATGGTCGGCGGTGGAACCCCGCCAATTCCGGTCTGATCGGCGCCGCCGAACACAAGGACCTCGTCGCCGGTCCAGATCGCTTTGGCGCCCATGCGTGGCACATTCATCGGCGGCGTCTGGATCCACGGGCAGGTGCCGCACGTGCACGGAAATGGCGCCGGGCACGCGCTGGTGCACGTCGGCGGCGTCGGCGGATCATTGGGCTGGACGATGATGTACGGGTCGCAGTTGTTGCTGCCTTTGGAGTTGACGACGCCGAGACCGGCGATGTCAATGTCGTGGGCGATCCAGTACGGGATGTCGGGGGCGTCGGCGGAGTCGGCGGTGGCGGATGTGTCAGCCACATCGGGCACGTCGGCGATGATGTCCGGCAGCGAGTCTGTCCCGTCGACCTCAGCATCCAGAACCACTGTCTCCGCCAGCGCGACATCCGCCGCCCCATCCACGCCCGGCGCGCTGGCTTGCGGCGAGCACGCTGCCATCTGCCACGCCACGACCGCGCAGATCGCGGCGAATCGCCACTGAAGTGGGCGCGGTTCCTGCCCTGCCTGTCGTTCTGAACTGCGCATGAAACCTCGCGCGCCGGTGGACTGTTGGGACGATGCTGCGCCCGGCGATGCAGCGTGTCCATCGTGACACAAGGCAAGAAAACGCGCGACTTGCAGCCCGCCTCGCCGCGGTCTTGCGCGCGTCTCTTGCCACAGCGCGGGCGTTGAAGACCACAAAGCGCGGCGTTGCCTTCATCGTGGCGGTCGACCGCCCGACCCGGCAACGCCTGAAAGGGCATGGGATCAGCGGCGAGGGCGTGAAGGTGAGGCACGCGTCGTCAGGCAGGATCCCGGATGTCATGGTTTCGTTCCGCCGTTAGTCGACGAGAAACTCGCGCTGGGTTCCCGCCCGCGCGGGGAGGATGGCCGCGGTCTGCGCCCTTGACCGCCGCAAGCGCGGATCCGCGCCACACAATATCGCCATCGCCATGGCGCCAAGCCTCTTTGCGCCACACCAATACGGTCTCTATCGCGCGGCCAGCGACTCCGCGCCGCACCAACGCCGTCGTTATCCGCCGCGAAGCCGCGCAGCGCCCCACCAACAGCAACTTTATCCGCACCCAAGCCACGCACCGCCAAGCCACCGCCGTCTTTATCCCGCAGCCAGCCCATCCGCACCACTCCACGTCCCAAAATTGGACCAAAATAGTCCGATTCCGCATCCGGCATGCAGGTTTTTTGACGCACATCGGCCCACACCGTACGGTTGCATCGGTGTCCGCGTTCCCAACAACTACCCAGCCAAGTCCGAGGAGGTTTCCCATGTCAACACCAACAGAAAATTCAACCAACGAATCGACAATCGGCTTCGTCCGCGTCGTGTTGTCGCGCCTGAAGCCGGACGTGAAACACAAGGACCTCGTGCCGCTCCTGCAGGTGCCGCTCGATGCGCTGTTGAAAGCCATGGGTGGGCTCATCACCGCCAAGAATGTCGCGCTGGACGACCAGGGCTACATGAACTGGGCGCTGTCGCTCGTCACCGGGCCGAACCTGGACAAGCTGATGCTCAAAGTGGCGGCGCATTTTGGCAGCAAGACGGAGCCGGGGTTCCAACTGATCTTCCCCAAGACGGCTGCCGTCGTGAGCAACGCGCCGCTGCGCGACCAGCCCGGGCTGCTGGCGGATATCGCCAAGGCGCTGAACGCCAACGACACGCCCAAGGAGGTCAAGACGCTCGCCAAGGACTGGCTGGTCAATCAGGCCGACTATGCCAAGGCGCTGACGACGCTCGCGACCGCCGATGATGGCGTGACGACGGCGACAAAGAGCGTCAAAGCCGCGCGCGGTGAGCTGTTCATCGCCCTGGCCACGCTGCGCGGCCAGCTGATTGCCCGCAACCCGCGCCAGCCGCGCGTGGTCGCGAGCTTCTACCCGCGGTCGCCGAAGAAGGCGAAGAAGGTAAAGCCGGTCGCCGCGACGCCAGCGGCACCTGTTGCGTGATGCGGCGCTTGTCTGTTGCCTCCGCCGCGGGTAGACACGCTCGCCGAAGTTCGAGATCAGGCGTCCGTCATCCGCGGCGTGCCACCGGCGGTGGACGCTCGCGGTCCAGTCCGAGATGCAACAGGTCTGACCCCAGGGGGTTTGGTCTCGCACCAGGGCGTTCAAGTATAGCGGTGCGGCGGGGGCAACCGGATGAGGGAGGCGCAGAACCGTGGCTGGCGGGCGTGTGGACTGGCGAATGCTGGCCGCGGCCGCGAAGCTGCGCGGTTTTGCTCCAGAAACTCTTGATTGCGGCGTTTGACGCGTCGACCGCGCGGCGTAGACTGGGTCTTGGCAGTGCGGATCGGCGGGGTAAGCTGTGGCGGAGGTCGAATGTGGTCAGCGGAAGTCGGAGGCAGACGTGCTTGCAGTTCCTTCCATGACCCTCCGACCGTCCCCCGCAGCAGTCGGGTCGACGACTGGGTTTGAGCGGCTCGTGCCGGCCGCGTGTGCCCGGGTGCGCCTGAGGATGAAGCGACACGTGGCCTGCCCTGCCTTGACGCGCGCCGCCTACACGTCATGCTGGGCGTGTTTCGCAGCTCTGGATAGTCCGGGGTGCCCAGGAGCACGATGCAAGCGGCAATTGGCGAAGTGGACCCCATTGTAACATCCGATCGGCTCGAGTGACCGCGATGGGGCGAGCCGCGCGCACATGCGGCGCAATCCTTTGCAGCCTCATTCTGTGCGCACCTACGTCAGTTTTCGCCCAAGCCGTCCTCTCAGCGGGGCACGAAGGCGAGGTCGCCGCCTTGCTCGCGCCCTTTGCCGACGGTGAGGTAGTCGCCGCAGACGTGCGCATCTCGGGAATTCGGCTGAACGCGGCGCAGATCGTCATTGTCCTCCGCAGTCCGTCGGGCGCGACGGGGGAGGTTGTCGTCACGCCTTCACCGGCGGCAGACGGAAGCCTGGCCATCGTCCTGCAGGCAGCGTCCAACCCGGCACTGCACGAGGCCCAGCTGACCCTGCAGCAACACCTCGGGCAACGGCGGTTCGCCGCTTTCGCCGCGCCGCCGCCCGCGCCGGTCCAAAGGCCGCTCGCCTTTTCCCCGCCGCCCGCGTTCGCCTGGCCGATGCCCGTGGGCGTGACCGTCTACGCCGCCGTGGTGCTCTGGCTCGTGTTGGCGCTGACCTTGCTGGTGCACGCCCGCCGGCTGTTGGCGCAGACCCCGCTGCGCCGGCCGCTGCTGCTGGCCGCACCACTGCTCTTTGCCGGCGCGCTGTGGCTGCGGCTGGCTGTGCCGTTCTGGCCGCTGCACTCCAACGGCCACTGGGCGCACGATGCGGGCCTGGCGCTGCGGTTGGGCGGCGTGGCGGCCAACGATGAAGCGGCGTACGGGACCGCGTGGGTCGTCGTGCAGCAGCTGGGCGTTCAGGTGCTCGGGCTGCACATCGCTGGACTCGGTCAGGTCGCGGCGGTCCTTGGCGCGCTCGCGGTCGTCGTGACCTTTGCGGCAGCGCTGGTGCGAACGCGCAGTGTACCGTGGGCGCTCGCGGGCGCGGGCATCCTGGCGTGCGCGCCGATAGCGGTGCGGATCGGCCACTCGGAGAGCCCGTTCATCGTGGCGCAGCTCTTGTTCGCCATCGTCCTTCTGTTGGCGCAGCTGCCCGCGGATCGCTGGCGCCAGACAGGTCTGGCCGCGGCGCTGGCGCTCATTGCCCTCGGGCATCCGCTGGGTGCGGGGTATGCCCTGGCCGCGCTCCTGCTGGCGTTGGCGTTCGCCCCGTCCGCGACGTGGCAGTCCTGGCTCCTGCCCACGCTCCTGCCGTTCTTCGCGGCGCTCGCGCAGATCGCTCTCGCCGCCACGACCTTGACGCGTCACCTCGGCGGTGGATGGCACGATCTCGTGCGCTTTGGCTCGCGCATGCTGCTATGGACCTCGGCCGTTTGGCTGCCCTCGCCCGCGGTGCTGCTGGTCGTGCTCGGCATCCTGGCGACCGCGCGCCTGTGGCAGGCGCAGCGGCAAGGCTGGCGGATCGGAGCGCTGCTGCTCGGGCTGGCGGTCCTCGCGCGCACGTCGACACTGGCGCTGGCCTGCATGACCGATGGCCTGCGCTACCAAGCGCCATGGATGCCGCTGCTCGCCGTGCTGGCCGCCTCGGCAGGGCTGTTGCTGCCCCAATTGCCGTTGCGCCTACAGCGAGCGGCAAGAATCGCAACGCTGGGGCTGCTGCTGTGGGTGCCGGCGCAACTCCTCGTTCAGCCGATTGGCCTCATGCAACTCGACAGCCAAGGGCAGATGTGGCGGTTCCTGAACGCGCGCTGGCCGGGCAATCCTGCCCGCCCACTGCACTTCCTCACCCTGCCGTCCCCGACGGGCAGCCTGTTCCTGCAAGGGCCACCAGTTGGCCGTTGGCAGAGCGCGGGGCCAGTGAGCGACGTGATCGGTGTGGACGTCGCGCGGGCGCTGTGCGAGCGCAATGGCCAGCTGCCGGACGAGACGTGGCTACTGCTGGAGCCCGGCTGTGCGAACTCACTGACGGGCAATTGCCAGGCGATGGCGCCGTGGCTCGGCGAGACGGTGGTGCGCGGCACGGTGGACAAGCTGCCCCAGGGCCGGGAAGGCGTGCGCGGGGAATTCCTGGATCTGCCGACAGGGTCGTTGGCCCTGGCGATCGCGCGGGCGCGGTGTCCGGGTGGGAAAGCCGCGGCTGCACCAGCTACTTCGCCCGGACAATAGCCACCTGCTGCGCCGATGGCCTTCCAGGACGCACGCTGCACGCAAATACCCACATTGCGCCGCTGGATCGGAAGGGTCTAAACATGCTGACCTATGTCCAACACCAAATTCCTCCGGTCAGACCTGTTGCATTTCGGACTGGATCCACGAGCGTGCACCTCCGGTGGCACGCCGCGGATGAAAGAGGTTTGATCTCGAACTTCGGTCGGAGTGTATAGAGAAGATGATTCGGTATCTGTGCCGCCCGGCGCTGGCGACCGAGCGCGTGGAACTGCAGGACGACGACACGATTGTGCGGCTGCGGCTGAAGACGCCGTGGTGGGACGGCATGACGCACATCCGCATGGCCGCGGCGGAGTTTGTGCTGCGGCTACTGGCGCTGATTCCGGCACCGCGCAAGAAGCAGTTCCGCCATCGGCAAGCCCGTTCGTCGCCGAATACTTGCAGGCGACACGCGCGAAGCGCGCGGGACGGGCGCGGCAGCCCCAGGGATTGTGGGAGTCCGGCTACCGCGCACTTCTAAACCGCTTCGCGGTTTGCGGCTCCAAGTACTCGCCGCCGGGGTGCTTGCTGGTCCCAAGCGATGCGCCGGACGTTCAAAATCGATGCCTTGCACTGCAGCCGGTGCGGCGGGCGGCGTGAAGTGATCGCGCGGATTCCCTGCGGTGAGATCGCGACGAAGACCACGTCAGCCGCTCACTGACGCGCCCGCCTTGATCCGCCTCCAAGTATTCGGCGGCGGCGGGCTTGTCTGCGCGCCGCCGTGGGATGCGGACTTTGCGCTGGCGCTCGCCGCGAACGACGAGATCGACCAGCCGTTCTTTGACGGGCAAGCCTGACCGTCGCCGAAGACCTGCAGGCGATAGCGGGTCAGGCGCGGCAGTGATGAGAGTGCGCGCTCAGGCGCGGTCGCGGGCGGGCGTGTGGGCTGGCGAATGCCGGCCGCGGCCGCGAAGCTGCGCGGTTTTGCTCCAGAAACTCTTGATCGCGGCGTTTGACGCGTCGACCGCGCGGCGTAGACTGGATCTTGGCAGTGCGGATCGGCGGGGTAAGCTGTGGCGGAGGTCGAATGTGGTCAGCGGAAGTCGGAGGCAGACGTGCTTGCAGTTCCTATGCGCTCGCTGCTGTTTGCTCGTCTTGACACTTGGCAGTTTCGGAGCGTGTTCACGGTCCCTACACGGGACCGCACTGACTTTGACGCAGCGCTTCGTCCCTGGACTCGCCATCGACCTCCCCGATTGGGCAACGTCTGGCGCCGCAGATGATTATGAAAATGGCATCTTACAGCGTAACGGCCCAGCGAAACACGCCCAGCTCTGACCGACGCGCCTACACGCCAGCCAGCGCCGCCGCCTTCTTCCTCGCCACCCACTGTTGCGGCAGCAAATCCGCGACGTCCGCATCCTCACCCCGCC
>CAIYWC010000053.1 GCA_903929795.1 uncultured Myxococcales bacterium
CGCGCCGGCCCGCGACAGACGCGACCACGAAGGTCTCGCCGTCGATGGTCAGCTCAACCGGCTCGCCCGTGTGCGGCCGGCCGTGCACGACGTTGACCGTCTGCACGCCGTCCCGGTAGGGCAGCCTGCACTCGTCTGCGGTACCCGCGATCGGGCCCAACACTTCAATCTCGCGGCGAAAAGCCGCCGGGTCCGTGTAGCGCGCACTCCAGCGCTGGTAGCGGATGTTCAGGTTCAATTTGGCTTGCCAATCCAGCAGATAGGCCGCCATCGTCTGGTCACAGTGATGCATGTTGCCTCCCCGCCAGCCGAGCCGCTCCGGACGCACCGGATGCGGCCCAGCGGGCGAATGTGTTGCGGGAATCGCTTACTTGCTGCCGCCCTCGACCTTCGGGACCAGGGTGACGACGTCGCCGTCGCTGAGGCCGGTGGTCGTGCTGGCGCCCAAGCCGTTGACGGAAATCGCGTGACCGGCGGCGGGGAGATCGACGGCGTCGAGGACTTCGCCGACGGTGGCGCCGACAGCGGCTTCGTGATGACGGGCGGAGTGGCCGAGGCGCAAAATCTTGATGTTCATGGTTTAGAAGCTCCTGAAATGAGGACGAAAGACACTATGTGACGGCGAACTCCACCGGCACATCGTTCTTATGCCAATAAATGCCTATAGTTTTGCAGATTTACGAATCCAGAGCGCACTCAGACGGGGTTCAGCGTGCAGAATTGACAACGACCGGGCCGATCATGCCGCGACGGTCAAAACTAGGACTCACTGGCAGGGAGTAATTGGACTCGGTCAAGCGCGGCAACGGCAAACGGTTCGAACTCAAGTCAGGACAAGGCCATCCGCCGTCACTGCCACGCCCGGAGGCCACCAATTCTGCCAGTCGATCACGATGACATCGTCCGAGGCGAGTGGCAGACCCGTCACACCGGCGGGCACGACGAGGATCGCCTTCGGCCAACCGTTGAGCACGGACGCGAACTCGTGTCGGTACAAGTGCGCCTCTGCCAGACCCGATCCAATCAAGTAGCCGGCCTTGTCGCTGTGCTTGATTTCTACGATTGTCGCCGACGCGACCTCCCCGTGCGAAAACCGGATGACCACGTCTGGCCGCAGCCGCCCCTCGCTCGCGAAGTAGTGTTGACGGCTTCGCAAAACCGCCGCTCCCCGGCTTTTTCCGCGTACCCCGCCGCCGGCCTCACTTCCGCCGCGCCGCCCGGGCCGTCGCTTTCTGTGCCGCACGCTCCTCGGCTTCCCGCAGCCGATACGAATTCGCTTCAATCTTGACTACTTCCGCGCAGTGCGTCAGCCGATCCACCAGCGTCACCACGCACGCCGCGTTCGGGAAAATGTCGCCCCATTCCTGAAACGGGCGGTTCGTGGTCACGAGCGTCGAGCGCTGGCGGTAGCGAAGCGACACCACGTCAAACAGCAAGTCAGCGAATTGATTGTCGTAGCTGAGATACCCGATCTCATCGATGACCAGCAAATCGTGCCTGGCGAGCTCTTTCATCTTGCGCCCGCGCGCCGCGGGACCGTCCTGCGCCGCCAGGTTGCCCAGCAGCTGGCTCGCCGTCGTGAAACGCACCGTGTGCCCCGCCAGCAGCGCGCGATGGGCAATGTTCTGTGCGATCATGGTCTTGCCCACGCCATTCGGGCCGATGAGGATGGGATTCAGCGCCTCGCCCAGAAACTCCAGGCTCATCAGATCCTCGATGGCCTCACGGTCGATGCGCCCCGGCCACGCCCAGTCAAAATCCGCCAGCGGCTTGAAGGCGCCGATCTTCGAGTCGCCCACCCGCCGCTCCAGCGTGCGTTTCTTGCGCTCGGTTTCCTCCATGATCACGATGCGTTCCAGCAGGTCACGGTCGGCAAACTCACCCCAGTGCGCGCACAGGCCATACAGCCCGAGCTGCCACGCGCGTTTCTGCAGTGGATCCGTAATCTTGCGGGCTGTC
>CAIYWC010000054.1 GCA_903929795.1 uncultured Myxococcales bacterium
CAGACCGGGCACATGGTTTACACTTTTGCCCGTCCCAGACCGCGCTGAGAGGCAGATTCCTCCCCATGGGGAGGAATCTGCCTCGGCCGCCGGTCAGCCCGCTTCGACTTCCAAATCGTCCGATTCAAAGTCGTCCGCGCTTGCCACCCGGCCACGCGAAATCGGTTCGATGGGCGATTATGCACTTCACAAATAAACCGGACGCACTGACCGCGACCGCGTGACCGGCATTTTTCTGCTACTTCTTGGGCGCGTCCTTGCCCTGCTGTTTGCCGCGGCGCTTTTTCTCGGGCTTTGGCGGGACACTCAGCACGCCGCGCATGATCCTGTCGAATTCGTCGGCAGGCATCCGCAATTCGTCGTCGTGTGGCTTCTTGGCAATCATGACGCACTCCTTGACCGCCGAGGATGCGCCGATAGTCCGCCCAAAGCAAGGACGTCTTCTCGGCTCAGGCTCCCAACGCCGAAAAACGAGCAACTACATGCCGTTGCGATGCAGCCACGCAGAAGCCCGTGAGCGACGCGCGCCGCCTGATCGCGCAAGCCCCGACTCGACCAAGTCAAATTCCGTCACGAATTCAATGAACTTCCCGCTGAACATCTGTCCAGGGGTGGCGCGCATCTGTCATGACGCATCTAGCGCATTGACGACAGCCTAAACGGATGTAAGATGGCGGAGGGTTGAAGCCCCGGCGAGAGGTTGGCGATGTTTCTAGAACTGAACGACGACTGGCAGGAATGCCTTGGGATCGAAAAGGAATTGCGTGAACTGGAAGAACGGATGGTCGCGAAGCGCAATCGACTCGCTGAGCTTGCGCAGGCGCTGCAAGGCCGGATCGGTGCGGCCGTGACCGTCACCCCGCCGACCAGTGAAGTGCCGGCGACTCCGCGGACTGCGGCGGCGCAACTTGAGTTGCCTGCCGTCGCTGCCAGCGAGGACGACGACGGCGAAGATGACGGGGCTTCGCGGCCCGCCATGTTGCTGCAACTCATGTACGCGGCCGGCGGCAGCATGACAACCGCTGCCATCCAAATGCAATTGGACGCTGGCACGGCAGATCCGCTGAAGCGCCGCCGTCGCATCGACACCTGCATTTCGCGGGTGCACAAGCAGGGGCTGATCGTCCGCCCCGGCGATCAAAAAGGCGTCTGGACGTTGACGGACAAAGGTCTTGACCGACTAGCGACCGTAGGAGGGATCGCGGCGTAGGGCCGCAAAAACTTGAAACCCTGACTTGCAGTACGCGTTGACGCGCGTAGCAAGTCAGGGCCGCAAGTGTTCAGAAGACCTGAACTCTGCCGGAGACGAAGCCCCGGAGCCTAGCAGCCCCAAGCCTAGTCCACAGGCGGCAGATCCGTCAACAATTTGCGCAAGACTTTCTGCGAATGTCCTGTCATCGCCGGAAGTTGCGCGGAGGCAATCTGCCATGAGGACGTACCCTTGTACGGCCCGCGGCTGCCATTGCGGCTGTCCGGTGCTCATTCGCATCGTCAGCGGCAAGCGCACGCCGATTCATCTTCGCTGATCTGACCGTCGGGTGACGTGTCAGAGATGCGATCACTACGCCGAGATACGGCGTGGAGGGCGAAGCTATGCTTTGGATTCGAGGGCCACCATAAAGGGTGTGCAAAAAGCGCGACGGCCGTCAGCTCTGGGTGAGACCGGGCTGACGGCCGCGCGTGGCAATGCGGCTGTGGCGGAAACGGTAGACGCACTGGGCTTGGATTCCAGCGCCCTCGGCAGAGAGTTTGCGGGTTCGACTCCCGCCAGCCGCACCCAAATTCTACGACCTGTCAGTCCTTGGCGCAAGGCAGCGATCCCGCTTTGGCCGCGTTTGGCATCTTGAGCGTGAGCCGCTTGCCAGTCATCCGCTGCATCCCGCCGAAGGCCCGCGCGCCGTCCGTGCCCTTGCGCGTGTTGTACTTGTAGTCGATCTCCGCGAAGTACAGGCCCAAGTGCTTGCCGCTGACGTTGTGGTGCGTCCCGTCGATCGACCGCTTGGCGTTGCCGAAGAAGCCCTCAACGGCGTTGGTCGTGTGCTTGTGGCCGGTGTCCGGGTTGACCTTCGCGTATTCCTTTTCGCCATGATTCACGGTGTTGTGCGCGGCGAAGCTCTTGCCGACCTTGGTGTAGAGCGGCGACTCGTCCGTGTTGAGGATCGCATCCTCGCTGACGTGCTTCTTGAGAAGCGCCGTGATCTGCTTGCCGCTGACCTGCGGCGTCACCTGCGAGTGCACTTGCCCGTCGCGCTCGACAAGCGAGACGACCGGCGTCTTGTTTTTGACGTAACCACGGCCCCTGCCTTTGGCTTGGCCGCCGATGTAGGTCTCGTCAGCCTCAACCGTGCCGCTGAGCTTCTGTGCGGGAGCTTCAGCGAGGCCATACCGGATGCGATGGCACATGAACCAGGCGGTGCGGTAGCTGCCGATCTCAAGTTGCCGCTGCAATTGGAGCGCCGACACCTGCGTCTTGCTGGCGCACATGATGTAGATCGCGATCAGCCACTTGTTGAGCGGGATGTGGCTATCCTCCATGATCGTGTTGACCGTCACCGTGAACTGCTTGTGGCAGTCCGCGCACGTCCGCAGGCCGGCGCGCACTTTCTTGGCGGTATTGACGGCGATCTTGCCGATCCGGGCCGCGTCAGCATTGCCGCAGTGCGGGCAGACCGGGCCGTCGGGCCAGAGCACGCTTTCCATGTACTCGCGCGCCGCATCCTCGCTGCCGAAGCGTGCCATGACGGCCATTAGCGTGAGATCATCGCCGGGCTTTGATTCGGTTTTCTGAGCAGGTTTCTTGTGTTCCGTCTTCATGCCTACAGTCTAGCCTCGGGCACGATCTTTGTCAAGTGCATAATCGCCGTTCGATGCGCGCGTCACCGGGCTCGAAAATGCCCAGGTCGTGACCCGCGAAATTGACCAGCCACACGTCCTCGTCGATTTCCAGCAGTCCGACAGGCTGCTCCGCCAGCGCCATGCTGACGTAGATGCTGGATTTGCGGA
>CAIYWC010000055.1 GCA_903929795.1 uncultured Myxococcales bacterium
GAAGGCCGGGCGGTGGAGCCACTACATCCGTTTTCACGACTTGCGACACACCTTTGCATCGCACTGGATGATCACGGGGGGTGAGCGGTTCAAGCTGCAGCGCATCCTCGGCCACAGCTCGCCGATGATGACCGAGCGGTACGTGCACTTGAGCCCGACGGCATTTGCTGCTGACCTTGGCCGGTTCGACGCCATGGCTCCGGGCGGCAATGCCGGGGTGCTGCCGTTGGCGCGGCCGTCGCGGGTCATGCGGACGAGCGACAAGGTGCGCCGCCGAGCTCAAGCGTCGTAGCGGCTCTGGTCGGCGGCCGACGGCGCGAGCCTCTTGCTGCTTGCGGCGTCGCCTGAACGGCAGCGTCGGGCAATCCCTGGCGTGTTTCGCGCTCTAGAATACGCAGTCCAGCGGCGACCTTTGCCTGCCACGAATAGCCGTCCCCGTCCTGCCACCTGCTGCAAAACGTGTGTATGTTCTCGCGCCGGCGCGCCGCCAGAAAGCTGCCATGAATCCGCCAAAATCACGCCAACAAGCTGATGTGTATGCGGTAATTGGACTGGCAGCGTCCGCCGCCCGCGGCTATGCTGAACCGCGGCGCACTTGTGGCGCCCGGGGTTCCCCATGCACAGCCAGCCGGCACGCCCGCCAAGTCATTGCAGCACAAAGGCAAAACCTGCCACGGACAGCGCCCTCCTCGCGCGCATCGCCCCGCACAAGCGCGCGCGCATCGCCGTGCTGGCCGCCAAGGGCGTGACCTACGCCGCCATCGCCCGCGAGTGCCACGTCAGCCGCGCTACAGCGCACAAATACGGCATCGCGTCGCGGCCCGCTCCGGACAACCGTGTGCACTTGAACGAGTTGGAATTGTTCAATCTTCGGCAATTGGCGCGCGCGGTGGTCAGCGTGCCGTGCCCGCGGTGCAAGGCGCCGTTCACCAGCCTGGCGTTTCTGCCGTCGACCCGCTGCCCGCGCTGCGGCATGGCGCTGCAGGTGCCGTTTTCCGTCCGCGGACGCGCCTAACGGACGCCGGCGAGCGAGGGCGCAGACAGCTTATTGCCGGCACCGCACCAGTTGCACGAGCCTTCCGTCGCGGATTTGGCCCAGAACATCGGCTGTTTGCACTTGGCGCAGCTCAAGCGGAGCTCCAGCCCCGCCAGAAGATAGGCCAGGCGTGCGGCGTCGAGCGGCAGGTGGGCCGGAACGGGCGCCTGCGGCTCGGCGTGCGCGCCCACGGTGTGGCGGTCCACGCCCAGCTGCGTGGCAATCGCGGTCAGCGTGTGGCCGTCGGCTTGCAGCCGCTGGATCTGCTTGCGCTGCGCTGGCGTGATGTGCTTGGCCATTGGACTCTCCTGCGCCGATCACGACGGACCGGGCTGGTTGCAGTATGGCACAACCTGACCGATCGGTCAGCACCATTCTTGTGCCGGCGTGACGCCACGTCGACGCCAGTGGCGCTGTGGATTTTGCGGCGCAAGCGTGGTGGCGGCCGGGTATGTTCTCGGCGGGTGTGAGGCGTGCAACTGGCTGAACATTGGCTAGATTTTGAACTACGGAGTAGTTTGGGACGGCGACTCGGCGGATTTGCGCCACACGCTTCGCTGCCCGAGCTTCCGCCGCCCAGTGCGAAAAATTCTCTGCCGCGCGCCCGGCGAACCCGGCCAGTTCGACCTCGCCAATCCCCGCCGCGCGCGCTATCCTGTGGACATGAAGGCTGTCTCGCCCACAATCCAGCCAACGTCTACGTCCGACCGGCTCACGCTCGCCCGCGAGGCTTTTGCCCGCTACCGCGCGATGTGTTTTTGGTTCGTTCGCCCCGATTTCACCGTCACCGAGGCCACGATCGACCTCGTCATCCGCGGCCTGCGCCAGAGCGGCGACCGCGAGGCGTTCCTGCTCGCGGAACGGCTATGCCGCTAACCCGGTTCCAGATCGAGGTGTTGCGCGTGCTGGCCGGTGGCCGCTCGCCGGACAGCTATGTCGCAGGCGGCACAGTCATCAACGCCGCCGCCACCGCGCCGCGCTTCTCGGGCGATGTCGATGTCTTCCACGATGCCGCCGCCAGCGTTGCCCGCTCGGTCGCGGTGGACGCGCAGACGCTTTTCGCCAATGGCTTCACGGTCACCTGGCAGCTGCGCCTGGAGGCGTTCGCCCGCGCGCTCGTGCAGCGCGACGGCGAGGCCTGCAAGCTGGAGTGGACGGCCGACTCCGCCTTCCGGTTCTTCCCGACCGAGCCCGATCCGACGTGCGGCTGGCGGTTGCACCCGCTGGATGCCGCGACGAACAAGGTTCTGGCGCTCGTTGGGCGCCGCGAGCCGCGCGACTACGTCGACGCCGTGTACCTGCACCGCACGCAGCTGTCGTTTGGCGCGCTGTGCTGGGCGGCGGCGGGCAAGGACGCGGGCTTCACGCCGGCGATGCTTGTCGAGCTTGCCGCGCGGAGCACGCACTACCGGCAGGAGGAGATTGACGCGCTCTACCTGGCGACGCCCGTGGACGCGCTGGCGCTGAAGGCGCAATGGCTGGTTGCGCTGGAAGAGGCGCGGGAGCTGGTAACGCGCCTGCCTGCGGCGGACGTCGGCTGCTTGTACCTGGACGCGAGCGGCCGGGCGGTGACGCCGGGGCCGGAATTCGCAGGGCTTGTGCGGCATTTCGGGTGTGTTGGCGGGGCTTGGCCGATAGGACATCCCATGGCGTCCGCCCGCTGAACTTGCCGGCCACATCGGGCCCGTTTGCAGCGCCGGACCATCCCGAGCCGCGCCTGGACCGAGCATGACCGGCTGATCACGCGTTGTCGAGGCCCAAAAGC
>CAIYWC010000056.1 GCA_903929795.1 uncultured Myxococcales bacterium
CTGGAACCATCTCTTCGCTTCGCTCAGACACGGTACACCTCGAGGCCCTACGCTAAACTATCTGAATTTCTGTGTCTCAGATCATGTTGGCAGAGAGGGCCGTGCGCCATCTGCTTGCCCTTGCCACCGCGCTCTGGTTTGCCGCGTGTTCGTCCAGCCCGACCGCCGCTGCGTCCGCGGACGCCGACGCCGCCGCCGCGGACACCGGCGCGCCCGGCGATTGCGCCACCGTCAACCAAACGCTGGCCGCGCAAGCCGGCATCCAGCCCGGTCGCGCGTGCACGGCGGTTGTGCGCCTGGCGGTGGACACGCTCGCGCCCGACGGCTGGAACTTCGTGTGCGGCGCGCCCAAGGCGGTCACCGAAACAGATGCGCGCACGGCCGCCACGGCTGGCTTGCCCACGGGCACGCCCGGTCCCGGCACGCTGGTCAGCGCGGCAAGCCCAACCGACGCCTATGTCTACCGCCAGGACCCCAGCGATTTCGGTTCATTCAGCGTCGTCGCAGCGCAGTCCGGCCTGCTGGTCTTGGGCAGCGACCTGACCTGGAGCGCGGCGGCCACGCCCTATTTCCCCGCGACCTGGCGCCCGGCCAGCGAGCTCGGCCTCGGCTGCGGCACAATGAGCGAAGCGGTGACGCCGCACGTGTACGACGCCGCCGGCGACTCCTTCCCCGTGACGCAAGCCGAGACCGACGGCGCCACCGCAGCGGTCCGGGCCACAGCGCTGTGGAACGCGATTGCGCCGATGGAAGTCGCGCTCATCCGCCTGCAGTTCAGTGTAGACGGCAGCAGCCAGGCGACGTCCAAGCCGCAGTGGTACGTGGTCCTGGGCGCAGGCTTGGGCGGCTGAGGCGGCGCGGGGCAGCGACCTGCCACGCCGAGACCTTCCGCCTCTCGTTCTCCTGAACCTTCCGCTCCGGTCATCCAATCGCAACCGCTGCCGGGCAGCGTCGCGGACCCAACGTTTGCCCAGGCCGGGGACGACTGCGCGGGCCGCCGCGCAATCCCGGTGTGGCCGCACGCAACGTGCACGCGAGCGCGGGCGATGCAAATCAGGCACGCGGGCCTCGCGTCCGCGGCCGCAGGGCACGCGGCACCCAGATCCCGAAAACCCTCGCGGCCCGGAGGGCACGCGGGCCACGCGTCCGCGGCCGTAGGGCACGCGGCACCCAGATCCCGAAAACCCTCGCGGCCCAAAGGGCACGCGGTCCCCGCGCTGGCCTGCTCCCCAGACGCGCTCACCTCGCACACCGCTTGGCGGAGGTGGGCTCCGATTTGCCGACACTTCGTGTCGGCAAAAGCTCGGGGGCCCCACCGACCCAAAAGGAAAGGGAGCGCGAGGGAAAACTGCGTTTTCCCTCGCACCCGGCGCGCCAGCGGCGCCGGCCCCGCGCCCCGCGCGTCAGACCCGCGTAATCGGCACCAGCACCCCGCCATCCGGCGTCGCCCGCGGCACATCCGGAATCACAAACCGCTCGCCCGCCTCGATGCGGTCCTGCAGCGCGCGCATCGCCGGCACGTCGTGGCCTTCCAGCCAAAAGCTCGCCGGCGGCCGCGGCAGCACAACGCTCGCGTCGCCCATGGACGCCCGCAGCGCCGCGTCCGTCACGCGAAAGCCGTAGGTCAGCGTCTCGTGCTCGGAGTGCGCCGGCGTGAACGCCGTCTGCAGGTCCAGCGGGCCAAATTTCACGTGGATGAACAGCGCCTTGGACAGCCACTGCGTCGCGCCCCAGAACTCCTGAACGCCAAAGCACTTCAGCGCCAGGCCCTTGGTCAGGCTGCCCAGGCCGCGCAGGTCGGTGTCGGTCACGCCCGCGCGCTCGAACACGGGCGCGAGGCTCGACAGGTTGTGGCCAAACCAGATGCCCGGGCGGTGCATCGGAATCGCGACGTACATGCTGACCGGCACCAGGCCGTCGTAGTCGTGCGGCACCTTGAAAAGCTCGCGCGCCTTGGGCCACAGCGTCGCCGCGGGCCGCGCCAGGCCGTAGATCGCGCCGGGCATTTCGGAACAGTCAAAAAACACCCAGCGCGGCATCGGCATGCCTTCCGGGCCAAAAGTCAGGCCGTCCAGCCGGTGCAAAAGCCGCAGGAACACTTCTGATTCCAGCTTCAGCGGGTCGATGATGTTCTCCGGCGGCACCGGCACGCCAAACGGCGCGCGATCCAGCGCCGGCAGGTTGAACGGCGTGGCGACGAGGTAGGGCGTGAACTCGTCCAGCAGCCGGGGATTGCGTACGGGAAACGGCAACATGCGTCCTCACAGCCCCTGGTTGGTCGGCGGCGCGCGGTGCAGCGGCACCCGCACGTGCGCGCCGTGTTCAATCGTGTGGCCAACGACAAGCACGCGCTGGCCGCCTTCGATATCGCGCTGCAGGCTCTTCAGCGCCTCGACGTCGTCCACGTCCAGCAGCGTGTTCGGCGGCGGCGCAGCCGGATGCACGCGCGGCGAGGCCAGCACCGTGTTGTGCTGCAGGTCCGTCAGCGGCAGGCGAAAGCTCAGCGTGCGCGGCAGGCTGTGCGCCGGCGTATACGCGGTGACCAGCTCCAGCGGCCCCAAGTCCGCGTAGACCTTCAGCTTGGGCGAGCGCCACTGCGTCGTGCCATACAGCGTCTGGATCGGAAACACCTGCAGCCCCAGCGCCAGCGTCACCTTCAGGATGCCCGCCGGCGCGATGCCCGGCGACACCTGGTTCAACGACTCCAGCGTGTACAGCAGCCAGGTGTGCGGCACCTGCGCGCCGCCGGAAAAGCCCGCCAGCATCGGGATCGCGATGAACAGGGACACCGGCACCAGGCCTTCGTAGTCCTCGGGGACCTGCATCGCCTCGCGCGCCCAGTCTTCCAGCTTGTTGGCGCGAATCGCCAGACCAAAAACCGCGCCGGGCATCACCGCGCAGTCGTAGAACACCCAGGACGGCATCTCCATGCCAAACGGCCCAAACGTCAGCTTGTCGACAAGCTGCAGCATCGCCAGGAACGGCCCGTGGCGCCGCTCCTGCGGGTGGAACACGTTTTGGCGCGGAATCTGCACGCCCAGCGGCGTCAGGTTCAAGTCCCGCAAAATCCAAGGGTTGGCGATGAGGTAGGGCTCGCACTGCTGCAGAATCGGGCCGTAGAGGGAGAGCACGGAAACCTCGGGCGCGCGCGTCGGGCGCGGCAGGCGCTGAGCGCGCAGGGTGCGCGGGTGCTCTGCCGGCGTCAAGCGCTACGGAATCGGGCAGCCGCTGCCGACCAAGCCGACGCTCATGCCCGCGGCGTCGGCGGTGCATTCGCTGGCGTAGACCTTGCCGTCGCAGCCGCAGACCGGGGCGTAAATCGCGTCGCAGACCTGCGGCTTGACGGTGCAGACGCCGATTTTGCCGCATTGGCTGGTGGCGGTCTTGCAGAAGCTGCCGCTGCCGCATTCGCTGTCGGCGCTGCAGCTTTTGCCGCTTGTGTCCACGGTGGTGGTGTCGTCGCAGCTGCCGGGCGGGATCATGCAGGCGTCCGTGGCGTAGCAGTTCCAGCCCTTGCCGTCGCAGGTGCAGACGGTGGACGCGAAGCACTTGCCGCAGCAGCACTCCTGGCCGTAGTTGCAGACCAAGCCGGTGCTGCTGCAGCTGGCGCCGATGCCGGCGGTGGTGGGGCAGACGTCGACCGGCGTCGTGTCGGGCGTGTCGGCGATCGCCACGTCCGCACCGCACTTTTGCTGGCATTCGCTGGGGGTGCCGCCCATTCCGGGCATCGCGCCGCAGGCAAAGCCGCCGTTGCCGCAGACAAGCACGCCGTTCAGGCTGCACGGCGCGCCGGAGATGACGCCGTCGACGCAGCACGCCATGTCCGTGACCGGAATGCAGTTTTGCCCGGTGTCGGCCGCGCTGTCCACCAAGCCGTTGTCGGCCGTGGCGTCGCCAATCGCGCCGCCGTCCGCGTCGTTGCCGCCCGCGTCCGCGCCGACCGCGCCCACGCCGCTGTCGCACGCCGCCAAGCTGAGCGCCATCGCGCCTGCGAGACACCAGATTGCCCGCTTCATCGCTGCCTCCGTTGCGCGCCCGCTGGAGCGACGCCCAACAAGAAAGCACGAAGCGTGCCAGCGGCCGAAATTTGTGCAGCCACGCGATTCCAAGGCGTTAGCGGCGCTGGCACAGCAGCCATCGCGGCGGTACTTGTAGAAAAACACGACATGTCGAGATTCTCGACAGCGACTAGCCGCCGGTCACGCGCTTGAGCATGTCCTGGTACGCGTCCTCGATGCCGCCGAGGTCCTGGCGGAACCGGTCCTTGTCCAGCTTCTTGCCGGTGCCGACTTCCCAGAACCGGCAGCAGTCCGGCGAAATCTCATCCGCCAGCAGCAGCGTGCCGTCGGGCAGCTTGCCGAATTCAAGCTTGAAATCAATGAGCTCGACGCCGACGGTCAGAAAAAACGCCTTGAGGATCTCGTTGACCTTGCGCGCCAGGCGATCCAGTTCCGCGGTCTCGTGCGGCGTCGCGAGGCCAATCGCGATCGCGGCTTCCGCGGTGATCAGCGGGTCTCCCAACTCATCTTTTTTCAAGAAGAATTCCACGATCGGCGCCGGCAGGATCGTGCCTTCCGCCACCGCGTAACGCTTGGCGAACGTGCCGGCGACGCGGTTGCGCACCACCACCTCCAGCGGCACGATCTCGACCTTGCGACTGACCATCCGCCTTTCGTCCAGCGCCTCGACGAAATGCGTAGGAATCCCCTTTGATTCCAGCAGCTTGTACAGCGCCTTGGTGATCGCCAGGTTGACCACGCCTTTGCCGACAATCTGGCCGAATTTCTGGCGGTTGAACGCCGTCGCGTCGTCCTTGAAATACTGCACGATGAGCGTCGGGTCGCTTGTGTGAAACAGCGTCTTGGCCTTGCCTTCGTAGAAAGAATCGAGGATTTTCAGGGACATGGGACACCTCTCAAGGGTTGGCGATTTGGGCAGCTTCCGCCAGCGCGCGGTCCAAAATCAGATCGGCATGGCGCAGATGGTGGTGCAGATCGAAGCAGCGATCCAGCGCGGCTTCGTCCAAAAATGCACGGATTTCGCGATCTTCCAGCAGCAGCGCCTTCATCTCGGACGCACCACCGGACGTCACCGCCGCCAGCGCCGACCGCTGCACGATGCCGTATGCCGTCTGGCGCAGCACGCCCGCGTCGACAAGCGCCAGCAGCACGTTGCCGGAAAAGAACGCGCCGGCGGCCAAATCCAGTGTTTTCGCCATCTTATCGGCGTGGACGACGAGCCCGCTGACCAGCCCCGCGGTCCGGTGCAGCATGAAATCCAGTGTCACCGTCGCGTCCGGCGCGATGTAGCGCTCCACCGACGAGTGCGAAATGTCCCGCTCATGCCACAGCGGCACGTTGGCGCGCGCCATGTCGGCAAAGCCGTAGATCACCCGCGCCAGTCCACACAAGTTCTCGGAAAGAATCGGGTTTTTCTTGTGCGGCATCGCGGAACTGCCGCGCTGCCCGGCGCCAAACGCCTCGTGCACCTCGCCGACTTCCGAGCGCTGCAGGTGGCGCACGTTCACGGCCAGCCGCTCGATCGCACCCGCTACGCTCGCCAGCGCGGCAAAATACGCGGCGTGGCGATCGCGCGGCACAACCTGCGTCGGCACCGTCTCCGCGCGCAGCCCCAGCGTCGCCAGCGCGAGGGTCTCCGCTTCCGGCGGCGTTTGCGCGTACGTGCCCACGGCGCCGGACAGCGTGCCAAAGGCGATCTCGTCCTGTGCGACGGCCAGCCGGTGCCAGCACCGCACGAATTCCGCCAGATGACCGGCCAGCACGAGGCCAAAAGTCGTCGGCTCCGCGTGCATCCCGTGGCTGCGGCCAATCGTGAACGTGTGGCGGTGCGCGCGTGCCTGGTCCGCCAGCGCCCGGATCACCTGTTTCAAGCCCAGCTGCAGCAGTTGCCCGGCATCGCGCAGCAGCATCGCCAGCGAAGTATCCAAAATGTCAGAGGAAGTCAGTCCGCGGTGCAGCAGCCGCGCCGGCTCGCCCACGGACTCTTCGACCATCGTCAAAAACGCGATGACGTCGTGCTTCACGACCGCCTCGATCTCGGCGGCGCGCTCCGGCCGCAGGATCGCCGACCGTTCCACGTTGTCCGCCGTCCCCGCCGGCGCCAGCCCCAGCTGCTCGAGCGCCCGGAGGTGCGCGCACTCCACCTGCAGCCAGCGCACCAGGCGGGCCTCGTCGGTCCAGAGCGCGGTCATCTCGGGGCGGCTGTAGCGGGCAATCACGGTGGGCTCCTGCGGCTTGTCAAGCAGCGCGGCGCGAGTGTCCCCCAACGCCGCGCGGCAGATCAACCCGTGGACGCCGATGTTGCGGCAACGTTGCGCGTCAGACCTGCTGACCCGCAGCGACGACCCCATTTCGTTTGTCAGACCGGTTGCCATTCGGACCCGGACCGCGAGCGTTCACCTCCGGTGGCACGCCGCGGCTCGAACGGCTTTGATCGCCGAATTTGGTCAGCGTGAAGCGAGGCGCCAGGCCGCCTCAAACGCCACGCCCAGGTCTGACCAGACCCAGTCCACCTGCATTGGCCCGTCAAACCAGCCTTGCGTGCTCGTCAGCAGCCGTTGGCGATCGTGGTCCGCCATGGCGGCCTGGCCCGGCAGCTTGCCGCCCAGCACCGCTTGGGTCTGCACCAGCATCGCCGGCGTCGTTGCGACTACCCGCCAGCCGTGCACCAGCGCTGTCGGCAGGCCCGCGGGCGGCGGCACATCGGCGGTCCACACCGCGCTCTCGGCGCCATCGGGCGCGCGCTGCCACACCAGCGTCGGCGCGGCATTGAGCGCCGCCAGCGACTGTGCCAGCAGCGGCGAGGTCGGACCGTACTGCCCCGCCAGCTTGGCCCGCAGCGCCGCCGGCAGCCGGACGATGGCCGCCGCCGTCGCATCGGCCGCAATCCAGCCCGTCGCGTCGTCCACCGCGGCCACGTCAGCGATCTCCTTGAGCCAAATCGCGCCGTGCTGGTCGATCCCCGCGTGGACATGCAGCCGCACCCGGTCGGCGTCCCGCCGCAGCCCGACGCCCAGCCACTGCACGTTCGCGATGCCCTCGTCCAGCCACGCCTCGCGCGTCAGCCCGCGCAGCAGCCGCACCGCCGCCGCGCGGGCCACAAACAGGTGCGCCGTCCCGCCGCCGACACGCTCCAGCGCCGCGCGGTACGGCAGAGCCACGCCGAGATGCGACGCCGGTTGGTCGGGCAGGGCGCGCGCCAGCAGCCGCTCCGGGTCATGGCTCGCGGGCGCAAAGGCAAGTCGCAGCAACTCGGGCGTCACGTCCAGCCGGGTCGCCGTCGCGTCGCCGGCCAGCGCCGCCAGCTGCTGGCTCCACGTCTGCGCGGTGTGCGCGGCGTCCGGCGTCTGCGGCCGGTTGGGCAGCGTCAGCACGGCGTCGCGATCCCAGCCGCACAGCGTCCACGGCTCGTCCACCGCGAGGCCCGGCGCGCGGGTGTTCTGGGCAAACGGCGTCGCCGCCGCCAGCAGGCGTGTCACCTCAGCCGGCAAAGCCGCCGCTGCGTGGGTCTGCAGCGCGTCGAGCGCGGGCCCCAGCTCCGCCGGCGCATCCAGCAGCACGACCCAGTCGCAGCGCTGGCCTGTGGCTTTCACTGCCGGCGCAAACGACTCGCCGTGGTACAGCTGCCAGCCGCTCCACACCATGACCGACGCCGAAAGGATGGCGGCCAAGGCAAAAATCGCTGCGGCGACGGTCGGTTTGCCGCGGTCCGGCTGCGGATTCTTGTTGGCATTCGTCATCTTGCGGCTCGGTCATGCGGGTTGGCGGTTTTGACGCACTGCGCTATGCTCCGCGCCGCGATGGCGTTGCGCAAGTTCCACGTCAGTGACACTCCCCCGCCGGTCAACGGCGACGCTGCAGTATCGCGTCGCCAAGCGAAGGCGCTCATCGGCGGGTCCATCGCCATGCGCCGGTTGCATGGCACGCCGTCGGAGATCGGCGGCACCTTCATCCTCGACCCCATCTTTCGCGCCGCCGATCTCGACACGCTGCGCGCGGCGGTCGATCCGGCGGATGCGCGGCCGCTGGTCGTGGAAATCGGGTTTCAACTCGGTGAATTTGCTGTGGCGTTTTGCCAAGCCAACCCGGGCGTGCGCTATGTCGGCTTTGAGGTGCGCAAGAAGTACTGCCAGGAAGCCGACGCCCTCGCTGTGAAAAATGCCATTGAAAACGCGACGTTTTGCCTTGTCGACGCGCGCGAGATGTTGCGCGAGGTCCTCGCGCCGGGCACGCTCGACCAACTGTTGGTGTTTTTTCCGGATCCGTGGTGGAAGCCGCGGCACATCAAAAAGCGCCTGTTGACTGCGGATTTTGTCGCGGAAGCCGCGCGCGCGCTGCGTCCGGGCGGCCGCCTGCTGTTGAAGACTGACGTTCCGGGCTACGCTGACTGGGCCCAGGGCGTCATGGCGGACGATCCGCATTTTGACGTCGCGCGCCTGGCTGACCCGGGCGCCGAGCTGCCGCCGACGCTGCGTGAGCGTCGCTGCCATTTCCACGGGTACCCGACGTTTGCCGTGCAGGCGACGCGTAAGCCCACGTAAAGTTTGAATTTGATCCAGGATGGGAGTACCATGAGCTACGAATACCGCTTGCCCGTCGTCCTTTTGCTCCTCGTCGTCGGACTGGGGCTTTTCGCCCGGACGATCTACGGCCGCTTCCTGGTGCTCAAAGCCGGCAAGCCGGAGACGCGCTGGGATCTGGTCGAGAACCGCATCCGCACGCTGCTGGAAGTGGGCCTGGGCCAAGAGAAAATGTTCAAGGAGCCGGCGTCGGGCCTGCTGCACGCGCTGACGTTTTGGGGCTTTGTCGTGCTGGGCGCGCGGACGACGCAGCTGTTTGTCCAGGGCTTCAAACCGGATTGGCCGCTGCCGTTCATCGAGGCCGTCTACGCGCCGATCAAGGACGTGACCGCGCTGGTCGTGCTGCTCAGCATCCTCGGCTTTTTCTACCGCCGCCTGATCGTCAAGCCCAAGCGCATCGCGTATTCCGGCGAGGCGCTGCTGATCCTCGGCTTCATCGGCGGGCTGATGGTTACGGAATTCCTGTTTGAAGGCCTGCACTTTGGCAGCATGATGGCCAGCGGCAACCCCGACCAGATCGCGCACGCGACCGCGCACGTCGCGCACGCGCCGATCGGCAGCTGGCTGGCGGCGCAGTTCGCGACGTCGGGCCTGAGCCCCCGGCTGATGGCGGTGCTGGGCGAGGCGAACTACTGGATTCACCTCGTGATTGTGCTCACGTTCATGAACCTGCTGCCGCTGTCCAAGCACTTCCACGTCATCACGTCGCTGCCCAACGTGTTCCTGTCCAAGCTGGAGCCCAAGGGCGCGCTGTCGTTCGTGCCGGACATCGAAAAGAGCCTGGAAGAGGAGAAGCCGCTGGGCCTGTCCAAGACCGAGGACCTGAGCTGGAAGCAGATCCTGGACCTGTACACCTGCACCGAGTGCGGACGCTGCGAAGTGAACTGCCCGGCGTGGACGACTGGCAAGCCTTTGAATCCAAAGATGATTATTCTCGACATCCGCGACCACGTCTACGCGGACCAGGCGCGCATCCTGGCCGGCGGCAAAGTGCCGACGGCGGCGCTGGCGATCTCGGGCGATGTCTCGGCGCAAGAGGAAGCGAGCGCCCTGCCGGCGCTCATCGCCGCGGTCAACACGGACGCGATCTGGGCCTGCACGACCTGCCGTTCCTGCAGCGAGCAGTGCCCGGTCATGATCGAGCACGTCGACAAGATCGTCGACATCCGCCGCCACCTGGTCATGACGCGCAACGAATTCCCCAAGGAAGTCGGCACGACGCTGAAGAACATCGAGTCCAAGTCGAACCCGTGGGGCATGGCCAGCGGCAAGCGCTTTGACTGGGCAAAAGACCAGAATATTCCCACGTTGGCGGAGACCGAAAACCCGGAGTACCTGTTCTACGTCGGCTGCGCGGGCAGCTTTGACGACCGCGCCAAGGAAATCACGCTCGCGACGGCCAAAATCCTGAAAGCAGCCGGGATTCGTTTCGCGGTCATGGGCAAAAAGGAGAAATGCTGCGGCGACCCGGCGCGGCGCATGGGCAACGAGTATCTGTTCCAGACGATGGCGCAGGAGAATATCGACACGTGGAAAGAGGCGGGCGTGACGAAGATCGTCAGCAATTGCCCGCACTGCTACAACACAATCAAGAATGAATACAAGCAGTTGGGTGCGAATTTTGAGATGGTCCACCACAGCGAGCTGATCCCGCAGCTTGTCGCCGATGGCCGGCTGAACCTGTCCGCGGGCGATGCGCAGCGCGTGGTCTTCCATGATTCCTGCTACATGGGCCGCCACAATGACGTCTACGAGCAGCCGCGCGAGGCGTTGAAGGCGATCAAGGGCATCGAGCTTGTGGAGATCGAGCGAAGCGAAAAGCTGGGCATGTGCTGCGGCGCGGGCGGCGCGCGTATGTTCATGGAAGAGAAGATCGGCAGTCGCATCAACAACGTACGCGTCGAGCAGCTGCTCGAGGCCAAGCCGCAGGTCATCGCGTCCAGCTGCCCGTTCTGCATGACGATGCTGAGCGACGGCGTCGGCGCGGCGGATAAAAAGGATTCGGTCAAGACCAAGGATATCGCAGAGTTGATCGCCGACCGGCTGATTCTCCCGGCGCCGGTCGATGAGCCGACGGCGCAGTAAACCCGCTGACCGAAACCCGACTTCCCCTGTTCTTGGTCAGGCCTGTTGCATCCAGCACGGGGACCGCGCGCGCTCGTCCGGTGGCAGGCCGCGGATCGAGGAGCCTGGATTGCGAACTTCGGTCGGAGCGCCGCAGCGCCTACTCCAGCTCGTCGACGAGGACCGGTTCTTTGAGCTCGGACGACAGATAAATGTCCGAGTAAATGCCGTTCACGTTGAAATCCGCGCGCGCGCGGGCGTACCACCAGTCCTGATTGGGATTTTGGATGTAGTTGACCGGCGGCACAACCGGCGCGGCGGGATCACGCGCGATCACCTGGAACTCAAAATTCACTTCCTCGTTGGAGCGATAGCCCGCGCCCAGTGCGCACCAGCCCGGGTGCGCAGTCACGTCCGACGCCTGCGTGCAATCGATGCCCCACGCAGTATCCATGAGCGTCCAATCGGCGATATGCGGCCAAAAATCCGTGGCATTCGTGCTCGTCGACACGTAGCGGTGATACGTCTGGTAGTACGTCTCCTGCTTGATGCGGATGTCGCCCAGCATGGCGATCGCCTCCTGCACGCGCGCGCGCCGCGTGAACCGCTTGTACGAGCCGATCGCGACGGTCGCCAGGATGCCGATGATCACGACGACGACGAGCAATTCGATGAGCGTAAAGCCCATCGGGCGCCCGGTGCGGTCCGTCTGTGAAAAGTGCTGCGTGCGCATGGCAGATTCTCCCCGCTCGGCCGGCAAGCCGTCCTGCCCTTCAGGATGGGACCGCCCGCGCGGCGCGTCAATGGAAAGGTTGCCTCGCGCGATCGCGACAATCCCATGACGCACCGCGTCTTGCCGTGGCGCGGGCAGCGGCTGTATACCCGCCCGGCAGAACGGAGGCGCCAATTGCCTCCGCGAGTATCGCCAGCAAATCCGCTACTTTTCCAGATTGGTGCGCCATGACTGCGACAAATCCCCCGGCTTCCTCTTCCGTTTCGCGCGCCACCGGTGCCGATCGCGCCGCGCGCGTCGACTCCGGGACGTATGCTGCCGTGCCGCAATCGCGCGCCTCAGACCGCGATGGTCGGCGTAGGCGGCTGGTGCGGGCCGTGCGCGATTCCAGCGTTTTTGCTTCGGAAGCCGAGCAAGCGCAAGCGCTTTTCGTCGCAGACGCGATCGTGCGCCGCGCCGATGGCGATTTCATCCAGCGCCATCCGACCGACGCGTTTCCCGGCCACGTCAAGAATAACCTGGACGGCATGGCCGTGCGGACGTTTGAGCAGATCAAAGTCGCCTGCGCGCGGCCCAAGAAAGCGACGCATGGCTATGATTTCCAGACGTTTGTGCTGGAAACTTGCATGGCGGATCAGCCGTTCATCATCGACACCATCAAGCTGGTGCTGCGGCGCATGGACGTGCACACGCTGGGCTCCCTGAACATGATTTTGCCCATCGAGCGCGATGAAAAAGGCAAGCTGCTGGACATCAGTCAGGACAATTCCCGGTCGCGGCCAGAGTCCGTGAGCGCGCAGCTGCTGAGCGTGGCGAGCGTCGGCGAGCGCGCCGAGGAGATCCGGACGCAAGTGCAGTGGCATCTGCAGCAGGCGCAGCGCGTCGCGGCGGATTTTCGGCCGATGCGCCGGCTGGTGCGGGACATCGTGACGGGCCTGCGGTTTTGCGCGGAAGATGCGGGCGCCCAAGACTCGGATTTCTCGGAAGCGATCGCGTTTGCCGACTGGCTGCTGGACGAAAACTTCGTGTTCATGGGCGCTTGGGGCTTTGACGTCCAGGGCCGGCCGACCGGGCGCTTGGGCCTGGGCCGCTACGACACGTCCGAGCACGTCGGCGTGGAGAGCGACCCGCACGAGGCGTTTGCCGACAGCGCGCCGCTGGTCAGCATCCACCAGTCGCGCAAGCCGTCGCCGATCCACCGCGAAGCGCCGCTGGCGGAGGTGCGCCTGCGCCTGTTGAACGACGACGGCACGGCTGCGGGTGGCGTGGTCCTGCAGGGCCTCTTCACCTACCGCGCCGTGACCGGACGGGCGTCGAGCGTGCCGTACCTCCGGCGTCGGCTGGCGCGCATGGTGGCGACCGAGGATTTGGTGCCGGCGTCGCACCGCATGAAATTGTTCCTGAATTTCTTCGATCGCCTGCCGCTGACTTTCGCGTTTGCCGCCGCTGACACGGAGATCGTCTCGCTGTGCAATGACGCGATCGATGTCGATTTTGGCAGCACGCCGCGCGTTGTGTACCGCGTGGACGCGCTGGGGACGGGCGCGCAGGTCTTCGTGCTGCTGAGCCAGGAGCGCTACGGCGAGGAGGTGCGGGCGCGCATCCAGGACCATCTGAAGCTGGCGTTTCGCGCGCAGGAAGTGCAATTTCGCCTGCTGGTCGGCAAGACCGACACGGCGATTTTGGACTACCTGGTTTTCGCCGACACGCCGCTGCTGCTGCCGGACGTCGATGCGCTGACCGACCACGTTTCCGCGGTCGTGAGCCCGTGGCTGGAGACGATGCGCGAGATGCTGCGCAGCGCGGACGTCGCGGAGCCGGAGGTCGACCGGCTGTGCCTGCTCTATGGCGAGTCGCTGCCGACGACCTATCACCACCACATTCAACCGCTTGATTTGCTGGATGATTTGTCCTCGCTCGACGCCGTGCGCAGCGGCTCGAAGCTCCAGGTGCGGCTGCGGTGCGACGCCAACGACGAGACGCACAACCGCGTGCGGCTGCTTGTATTTTCCGCCGATGACATCGCGCTGACGGACCTGCTGCCGGTCGTCGACAATTTTGGCCTGCGCGTGCTGGGCGAGTCCAGTTTTGCCGTGCGCGACGCCGATGGTGGCCTCGCGTATTTCCAGACCTACGGCATCGCGGCGGCGACGGAGAATGGCCCGCATTTGCTGAGCCACAGCCGCGCGTTCATCGACGCGGTGTACGCGGTCATGGACGGTCGGCTGTCGTCGACCACGCTGAACAAGCTGCTTTTGCCGGCGCGGCTGAGTTGGCGGCAGCTGCAAATTGTGCATTCTTACTTGGGTTTTGCCCGGCAGCTCGGAACGGCGTTTCCCAACACGCTGGTGCAGCAGGTGCTGCTGAACCAGCCGGAGTCCGCGCGCACGCTGATCGATCTGTTTGACGCGCGGTTTTCGCCGTTTTTCGACGGTGCGCCGCAAGTCGTGGGTGCCAAAGATAAAAAGCGTGCGGCGCGCGTGACGGACGTCGAGGAGCGGTTCAGCGCGCGGCTGCAGAACATTCAGGACGCCGTCGAGGACAAGGTCCTGCGAATGCTGCACAATTTCATCCAGGCGACGCTGCGAACCAACTATTTTCAGCGCCCGGACGAGGCGCGTGGCCTGAGCTTCAAGTTCCGCTGCGCGGACGTGGAGATCATGCCGGAGCCGCGGCCGATGTTTGAGATCTTCGTCTACGACCCGCGCGTGGAAGGCATCCATCTGCGCGGCGGGCCGATCGCGCGCGGCGGCATCCGCTGGTCGGACCGCATCGACGATTTCCGTACGGAAATCCTGGGGTTGATGCAGACGCAGATGGTCAAGAACACGCTGATTGTGCCCGTCGGCTCCAAGGGCGGATTCGTGCTGAAGAAGCCGGAACGCGACGAGCAGGCGCGGCGCAAGCAGGCGGATGAACTGTACAAAGTCTTCATCAACGGCCTGCTGGACGTGACCGACAACCTCGTCGCCGGCAAAGCCGTGCCGCCCGAGGATGTCGTGGTGTACGACGGCGCCGATCCGTACCTCGTCGTCGCCGCGGACAAGGGCACCGCGCACCTGTCCGACACCGCCAACGGCCTCGCGCTCGGCCGCGGCTTCTGGTTGGGCGACGCGTTCGCCTCGGGCGGCAGCGTCGGCTATGACCACAAAAAGTACGGCATCACCGCCAAGGGCGGCTGGGTCTGCGTGCAGCGGCACTTCCGCGAGATGGGCATCGACACGCAAAAGGACAGCTTTCGCGCGTTCGGCATCGGCGACATGAGCGGGGACGTGTTCGGCAACGGCTTGCTGCTGACGCACACGGTCAAGCTGGTCGCGGCGTTTGACCACCGGCACATCTTCATCGACCCGGATCCGGATCCGGAGGTCTCGTTTGCCGAGCGCCAGCGCCTGTACGACACGCCACGCTCCAGCTGGGCGATGTACGAGGCGGCGAAAATCTCCAAGGGCGGCGGCGTGTTTCCGCGCGGCGCGAAGTCCATCGCGCTGACCCCGGAGATGCAAAAGCTGTTCGAGACCGACAAGACGGAATTCGCCAGTGACGAGCTCCTGCGGGCCATTTTGCTGTTGGATTGCGAGCTGTTCTGGAACGGCGGCATCGGCACGTTCGTGAAGTCCAGCGCCGAGACGAACCAGGACGTCGGCGACAAGACCAACGACGCGATTCGCATTGATGCCAAAGAGTTGCGCGCCAAGGTCATCGGCGAAGGCGGCAACCTCGGCTTCACGCACGCGGCGCGCGTCGAGTACGCGTTGCACGGCGGGCGCATCAACACGGACGCGGTGGACAACAGCGCGGGCGTGGACATGAGCGACCACGAGGTGAACCTGAAGATCCTGTTCGCGCCGCTGCTGCAGGCCAAGCAGGTCGATTTCCCGACGCGCGACGCGGTGCTGTCGTCGATTGACCAGTACGTCTGCGAACTTGTGCTGTGGAATAACTATCAGCAATCGCTGGGGATTTCCGTAGCTGAGCTGCGCTCGCCTGGCCAGATGCGGATCTGGGGCGACGTGGTCAAGTTCCTGGCCGCCGAGCTGAAGATCGACCAGAACGTGCAGCTGCTGCCGTCGAAGGCGACGGTCCAGGAGCGGCGCAAGGCGGGTCTGGGGCTGACGCGGCCGGAGCTGGCGCGCGTGACGGCGTTTGCCAAGATGTGGCTGTTCAACGCGCTGGCGGCGGACAAGACGTCGTCCAACCGCGTGGCCAAGCACTATCTGGAATACTATTTCCCCAAGGAAATCCGGGAGAAATACCAGAAGGCGGTGGACGAACACATGCTGCGCCACGAGATTATCTCGACCTTGTGGACCAATGAGCTTGTGGATTTTGGCACCGCGATCCTGCTGCCACGCTTGGCGATGGAGTACCCGCGACCGATTGCCGAGATTGCTCAGGCGCACACCGTGTCGATTGATCTGCTGGACATTGCGCGGCTGCGCAAGGCGATTATCGCGCTGGACGGCCAGGTGCCGGCGCGCGTGCAGTACGAGGCTTTTGCCGTGCTGGACGACGCGGCGGTTGCGGCGACGCAATGGCTGCTCGCGAGCTTTCCGGGCGAGGGCCTGAACGAGTTCCTCGACAAGGCCGCCGAGCTGCGATCCTGGCTGAACGGCGTGCGCGGGGCGATGGCCAAGGCGCAGACCGGGCGGCGCAAGGCGGAGGCGACGGCGCACATTGCGGCGTGGACCGCGGCGGGCGTGCCGGCCGAGCTGGCGGAAGCGGTGGCGGGGCTGCCGGCGCAGGCCAACGGTTTTGCCATCTGGACGCTGGCGCGCGAGACCAAGCTGGACGCGACGGACGCGGTGGCGATCCACTTTGCCACGGCCGAGATCACCGGGCTGGCGGAAGTGCTTGCGCAGGTGGCGGACGCCAATCCGCAGACGCGCTGGGAAGCGGCGGCGCTGGCGAGCCTCGGGCCGGGCATCGGCCACACGCTGTTCCGGCTGGCGGGGCGGGTGGCCCAGTCGCTGGCGGGCAAGAAGCCGACGCACGATCGGGTGCGTGCGGTGCTGGTGGACGAGCTCAAGCTCGGCGCGCTCTGGGATCTGGCACACCAGATTCAGTCGGAAGGCGTGCAGATTCCGGCGCTTGTGGTGCTGACGGAGCGGTTGCGTGCGCGGCTGCGCTGAACGGTGCGGCCGGCTCGTCGCACTCATCGCTGCCTGCGCCGTCCTCGCGCCGCCGGCGTGGGCCCGCGACGCCCACACGCGCCGCGCCGTCCAGTCCGTTGGCGAGGAAGCGACGCGGGCTTTTGAGGAAGGCGACTTCAAGCGCGCCGCCGAGCTGTACACGAACGCCTGGCGGCTCACACCCGATCCAAAATTCCTTTACGGCGCAGCGCGTTGCGCGCACATGGCCGGACACACGGATCAGGCGCTGGCCGGCTACCACGCGTTTCTGGCGGCCAAGGGTGCCGACCAGCGGCGCGCCGCCCATGCCCAGCGCTACATCGACGAGATCGCGGCGGACAAGGTCGCTGCGCTGCAGCACGACGCGAACACCGTGGCGCGCGACAGTCCGGAGCTCGCGGCGGAGATCTACCTGGAGGCCTACACGCTGGCGCCAGGCCGCTACGACCTGCTGTTTCGCGCCGCTGTCACCGAGCACTTGTCCGGCGAGCTCGCGGCGGCGCGCGACCACCTCCAGCGGTATCTGGCGGCGGCGCCGGCGGATGCGCCGGATCGCGGCCACGCGGTGGCGCGGCTCAAGCTGCTGGACCGGCGCCTGGAGAACGCGTCGCCCGCAGCGCCGGGGCCGCCGATCGCGGCGGCGGTGGCGAAAAGCACGGTTTGCCCGCCCGGAATGCAGCCCGACGGCGCGAACTGCGTCCCGCAAGCCAGCTGCCCGGACGGGCTGGTCTGGGACGGCAAGGCGTGCGCGCCGCTCCGTGCGCTGTGCGTCGGCGAAAACGGCAAGTCCTGCCGCGAGACCGGCAACGTCTACTACCACGGCCGCGGCGTCCCCGTGTCGTTTCCCAACGCCGCGCTGTGGTACCAGAAGGCCTGCGACGGCGGCGATCCGGCGGGCTGCGCCAACCTCGGCATCGCGTACACCAACGGCCGCGGCGTGGAAAAAGACCTCGCCAAGGCCGCGCAGCTCTACGGCATGGCCTGCGAATCCGGCCACGCGCCCGCCTGCTACGTCCTCGGCGTCTGTCAGGAGCGCGGCCTCGGCGTGGCCAAGGACCTCGGGCGGGCGGCGCGCCTGTACGAAACCGCGTGCGACGGCGGCGACGCGCGGGGCTGCTACAACCTCGGCGTCTTCCACTACACCGGCCAGTCTGTGCCCAAAAACCTGCAGCGCGCCGCGGAGTTATTCCAGCTGGCCTGCGATGGCGACGACTCGATCGGCTGCTACAACTTGGGCGTCGTCAACATGCGCGGCGACGGCGTGCCTGCGAACCTGACCCTCGCCGCCAAGTGGTTCCAGCGCGCCTGCGACTCGGACGACCCCGGCGGGTGCGCGTGGCTGGGCAAGCTCTACCGGACCGGCCAGGGCGTGCCAGCGGACGCTGCGCGCGCGGTTGGCTTGCTCAAGCGCGCCTGCGACCGCGGCAACGCCGGCGCCTGCCGCACGGTCGGCACGAGCTACAGCACCGGCGACGGCGTCGGCGTCGACACCGCCAAGGCCGCGCAATTCCTCAGCCAGGGCTGTGAAATCGGCGACATGGCGGCATGCACGGAGCTGGCCGAGCTGACGTGCCGCACGCCTGGCGGCTCCGAGGATGCCGTGAATGGTGCAGGCTTGTTGCAAAAGGCCTGCACGCGCGGCTTCAAGCGCGCCTGCGAGCTTCAGACCACCGAGCTATGCCACACGCCGCACTGACCGGGTCCGTCACACCCAGCCGAGCATCGCGCCTTCCAGCGAGTGCGGCCCCACGCGCTCCACGCGCACGCGCCCGAGCCGGCCCGCCCACTCCAGCTGCGCGCGCACGTCCGTGACCGCCACGTTGACCTTGACGTTCTCCGGCGTGCGGCCCATCACTTGCGGAGGGCCAAAAGCCCTCTGTGCCAGCTGCGAATTCGGCCCGGCATGGCCCAGCCGCGATGCCCCTTCGAACAAGACCTCGACGTCCCGGCCCAGGAATTCCGCCATCCATTCGCGGGTTATCGTGTCCTGCAGCGCCTGAACGCGCGCCAGTCGGGACCTCTTCTCCGCGATCGGCACGTCGTCGACCAGCTCCGCCGCCCTGGTGCCCGGCCGCGCCGAGTACATGAACGAGAAAATCGATGAATAACGCACAGTTGCCAGCAAATCCAGCGTCTGCTGGAAGTCGGCCTCCGTCTCGCCCGGAAAGCCGACGATGATGTCCGTCGACAGCGCAATGCCGGGCCTGATCCGCTGTAACCGCGCGATCTTATCCAGGTAATCCGTGACGCCGTGCGCGCGCCGCATGCCCTGGAGCACGCTGACGCTGCCCGACTGGATGGGCAGGTGAAAAAACGGCGCCAGCTTGGGCAGCGCGGCGAACGCGTCAATCAGCGCGTCCGTGCAGTCCATCGGGTGGCTGGTTGTGAAGCGGATGCGGTGCAGGCCGTCGATCGCGTTGACCGCGGCCAGCAGCTCCGGAAAATCGAGCTCGCGCTTGTTGCCGTCGCGATCCACGCGGTCCTTGCCATAACTATTGACGTTTTGCCCCAGCAGGGTCACTTCGCGCACGCCGCTTGCGACAAGCATCCGGATCTCGTCCAGCACTTCGCCGCTCGGCTTGCTGACCTCGCGGCCGCGCGTGAACGGCACGATGCAGAAGCTGCAGACCTTGTTGCAGCCTTTCATGATGGTGATGAAGCTCGTGACACGGCCGTCTTCAGGCGGCTGTGCCGGCGGAAACGCGTACTGCTTGGCCTTGACGAATTCCGTCGCCGTGATCCGCAGCTGCTCGTTGCGGCAATTGTTGACCAAATCCGGTAGGTTGGGAATCTGATCCGGGCCCAGCACCAGATCCAGGAACGGCACTTTGTCCAGCAGCTTCTGGCCTTCTTGCTGCGCGACGCAGCCGGTCACCGCCAGCACCAACTCGGGGTTGTGCGCCTTGAGCTTGCGCAGCGTGCCCAGCATGGACACCACCTTGTGCTCGACGCGATCGCGGATGCTGCACGTGTTGATGAGCACCAGATCGGCGATCTCGACGCGATCCGTCGGCCGGTAGCCGTGGCTTGCCAGCACTTCCGCCATCCGCTCGCTGTCGTAGACGTTCATCTGGCAGCCCATCGTCTCGATGAAGACGTGGCGCGGCGGATACTGGATGGACGAATCGTCCACAAGCAAGCCCATTTCGCCGGGCTCGTTTGGCTCAAAAGTCATTGGGATTGCTCAGTTTTGCGCGGAAGTCAACTCGGGATTGTGGATGCGCCACGCCAGGCCCTCAAAACGCATCGTCAGCTCGCGCGAGGTCCCGTCCGGGCCCTTGAGCCGCAGGCGCTGCTCCACCGTTCCGCCACCCGCCGACGGCGTCGCCAGCAGCTGCAGCGTCTGGATCGACGGCAGCGCGAACGTCTTGACCGGGTCGAACGGCGCCGCCAGCGTCACGTCCTGGGAAATGGGAATCTTGCGCAAGCGCAGTACGTCCTCGCCTTGCCAGCCGACCGCCTGCGCCTTGAGCGCCAGCGCCTTGCGCGTGTCCGACGACAGGTGGCGGTAGGCCGTCTCGTACCGGCCCTCGCGCAGCGCCACCAGGAACCGCTGACAGCCGTCGATGGCCGGGTGCGTGCGCCGCGACGGCGGCAGCGTGAAGCGCTCCGTCGAGACCGGCTCGTCGTCCAGCCGCTCCAGCTCGGGCAGGGCACAACCGCCGAGCGCGACCAAGCCAAGCGTCAGGCCAATCGTCTTGAAAAGCTTGGAATTAAAACGCATTTCGCTCAGTTGCCGGGCTGGCGCGTGGCGTTGAAGTCGCCCTTGAAGTTCTTGCCGCTGGAGCCCTGGACGACGATGTTGCCGACCCACACGCCGTTGATCAGCCGGTCGACCTTCAGGTCAAAGTTGCCGTCCTTGTCCGGGTCGTCGACCATCGTGCAGGTGCCCGTGAGCGACAGCCCGGAGTCGAGCGAGAGGCCGCCGAGCATGCTCTCCAACGGCAGGACGATGAGCGAGATCGTCGAGTCACAAAAGCTGGTGATCTGGCCGGCGCCAAGGCCCGGGATGATGTTGCCGAGGCTGTTGCCCAAGCCCGGGCAGTCGATCAGCTGCTGCATCGCGCCGACGAACGTGGTGGCTTTGCCGCCGGTGATCGTCTTGAGCACCACGTTGGTCAGAACGTAGAGGATGAGCTCGCCGTAATTCAGCGTAATCGTGGAGGAATCGATCGACATTTGCGTCTGCTGCGTGATCCCGCCCGAGAGCTTACCGCTGATCAGGTTGAACGGGAAGTTGGGGTCCGTGGACACCTGCGTGAGGTTGAACGTGATCTTCTGGCCGCAAGTCGCGAAATTCGGGTCGGTTTTGAGGCAGCCCAGGTGCCACCAGAGGGTGATGCCGGTGAAGTCGATCTCGCCGTTGAAGAAGAAGTCGCTGCCGACCTTGTAGATCTTCAGTACGCCTAACATCTCCAAATTCTTGACGATTTGCAACACGTCCTGGCCCATTTGGAAGAAGTCCTGCAGCCACGGCGGGGAGTTGTTGAGCAGCCAATTCGTGATGAGCGAGGACAGCTGGGTCTGGAACAGGCTGAACACGGCGTCCGCAATGATCGACGGGATCCACTGCTCTACCAGGTTCTTGATCTGGTCGATGATGAACGTCCCAGGATCATAGAAGATTTGCACGGCGGAATCGAGAATCTGCCCCAGCTGCCCGGGAATCGCGCCGGTGAAGTCAAAATGGTTGATCATGTCGTACGCGCCGGCCGCCTGCAGCGGCAGCACGGTCATCGTCACGGTCACGGTGGTGGTACTTTGGTCGTTCACCAGCACCGCGTCCGCGCAACCCGCGGCGCCGAGGTGGCCCTGAAGGTCCTTGCCGATCACGAACACGCCGTATTTTTTCTCTGCCGGCAGCGCCTTGAACTGCGTGTCGACGTCGCCGATGTAGGTCGTCTTGGAGCCAATGACGTTGGCCGGCGGCAGGATCGCCTTGAACGACGCGCACGCGAATGGCGCAGGCACGATCTTCACGACCACGTTGCCGAGCGGAATCTCGTTGTCGTACATGAGCTTGACGTCGATGTTGCCGGTCGGCAGCGCGGCGACGGTCACGTCGAGGAACACGTCCTCAGCGCAATCGGTGGACAGCTTGAGCTTGTAGTTGGTCGCCGGGCCGTTGTTCGGGTTGAACGTGTTGTACGTCGCCCCGTTCTTGTCGTCGGTCACGGAGATCTGCGAACCCAACGTGCCCGGGCCTTTGCCGCTCAAGCCGTTGTTGTCGACGATCTCCCAAGTGACAGGCACTTCCGCCGCCGGGCCGCCCGCGGCGTAGTCGACGACAATCACGTAGATCGGGAACGGCGTGTTGTTGGCCGGCAGCGCGATAGGCTTGGTCGTGTCGATCTGCGGGATGATGACGCGCTTGCAGCCGACATCGCCACCGGCGACGGCGTCGGGATCCTGCGCGACCTCAGGCTGGTTGTCCGTGCCGTCCGGACCTTTGCCGTCGGGGAACTGGTATTTCGCGTCGCCGTGCGCGTCTGCCGGGATGATGATGCCGCCCTGAACGGTGTCGCTGCACGCTTGGCCGACGAAGCTGATGATGACCAGCAGGGCCAGCCAGGACTTCTGGGCGCGAATTCGACGCAGGAGAGACGTGTCACGCATGGCAACCTCGCGGTTCGGTCAGCGAACATCCGGCGAGCCGACCGCACGCCGCAAATCAGCGCGCAAGCGAAACCCTCCACCTTGTAAGGTAGCGGATCGCTCAGTAAATGCAAAGGTACGATTTTGTGACGGCGCGCAGCGTGACCACGCCGCCGCACCTTGTGTCCGCCGCGGTTTTGGCGCTACGATCCGCGGCCGTCGCTGACGACACGCCGGAGTCCGCCATGGCCGCCCCACACACCGCTGCACTCTCCCACGAACAGCTCGTTGCCGCCTTGGAGCGTCGATTTGATTACCAAAGCGCGCGTTCCGTCGCCGGAGAATTGCTGGCGGTTGCCGGCGTAGCCAAGGCGGACGCGTATGACGCGGGCGCTTCCGCCAAGCTGCGGGCTGCAGTCGAGGCGTCGTTGACGCGCGCCCATGCCGTCCTGGAAGCGTTGGCTGCCACGGCTCCGAGCGCGCCCGCTGCGCCGGCCAAGCCCGCCGCTGCTGAACCGGCGCCCGTTGCCGCGCCCGAACCGGCCGAGGAAGCCGCCCCGGCCGCGACTGCCGATCATGCCGACAAGAAGAAGAAAGCCTGACGCGCGGATGTGCTAGACTGTCCAGCGGCTGCTGCGCCATCGAGGGCGGTGCCCGCCGGGCCGCGATCGGCCCCTTTTTCGACGGACCTGTATGACCGCTCCCATGACTGCTCCGCTGCCGCTGCTCCCTGACGCCATTGCCGCGCAACCGCCCCGCCGCCCGCAGGTGACGGCGCCGCGTGCGGTACGCGAGCTCGATGAGGACACGTTCCTGCCCGACACCGACGTGCACATCCGTGTGCCCGCGCGGCCGCTGGTGCCCGACGATCCAGCGAACATGGAGCGCAAGCTGTCGCACCTGTTTACCAAGGCTTCCAAGGACTTTGGCATGCTGGAGGCGGGCGACAAGGTCATGGTCTGCATGTCCGGTGGCAAGGATTCCTACGCGCTGCTGCACCTGATGCAGCGCGCGCAGAAGCATTCGCCCAAAAAGTTCGAGATCGTCGCGGTGCATCTGGACCAGGGCCATCCGGAATTTCCTACGCACAAGCTGGAGGATTACCTCAAGTCGACCGGCGCGCCGTATGAGATCGTGCACCAGCACACCTACCAGATCGTGCTGGATAAGCTGGAGCCGGGTAAAACGACCTGCTCGCTCTGTTCGCGGCTGCGGCGCGGCATTTTGTACGACACGGCGCAGCGGCTGGGCTGCAACAAGATCGCGCTGGGCCACCACCGGGACGACATCCTGGCGACGCTGCTGCTGAACCTGTTTTTCTGCGGGCAGCTCAAGGCGATGCCGCCGCTGCTGCGCGCGGACGATGGCAAAAACGTGGTGATCCGGCCGATGGCGTATATTCCGGAGAATTTCCTGATCAAATGGTCGGAAATGCAGCAGTATCCAGTGATTCCGTGCAGTTTGTGCTCGCGGCAGCCGGACCTGAAACGCACGCAGATGCAGAACCTGATGAAGGATCTGGACCGCGTTTATCCCGGCGCGCTGCCGTCCGCGCTGACCGCCGTGACCGACGTGAAGCCGCGGTTCCTGCTGGACCGCAAGCTCTTTGACTTCACCAGCTTTGACGCCGCGGCGGGCGACCGCGACGAGGACGCGTTCGGATGACGCGTTCCAGCTTGCCAACTCGCGCCCGCAGGTTGACGATAGCCGCGTGACTGAGCCTGCCCGCCCACAATCGACGCCCCTGACTTTTGACGCCGCGCTCGAGCTGATCGTGCAAGCGCGCCTGCTGACGCGCGAGCAGGTGCACGAGATGAAGCTGCACGCGGAGCGCAAACGGCGGCTGCTGGAGCGCGAACGCAAGCAGCAAACCGGCGAGGACGGCGCGGTGATCTCGCCCGCGGAGCTGATCGCGGCGTTCCAGATGCCGACGACGGATGGCCAGGTGCTCGGCGAGGAGCGCGTGCAGCGCACGATTGCCGCGGCGTACAACATGCGGTTCACCCGCATCGATCCGCTCAAGCTGGACGCCAAGCTGGTCTCGACGCTGGTGAGCCAGGCCTACGCGCGGCGCAATTGCCTGCTGCCGATGGGCCGCGATGGCGCGACGCTGGTCCTCGCGGTGGACGATCCGATCTGCGCTGAAGTCCGGGCGACGATGGCGTCGCGGCCGGATCAGCCGGTTGAGCTCGTGCTGGCGCTGCGGTCGGAAATTCAGCGGCAGATTGCCGACATCTTCCAGGTCCGCGCCAACATCCGCGGCGCGCAGGTCGATCTCGGCGTGTCGGAGACCGATCTCGGCAACCTGGAGCAGCTGGTCAAGCTGACGGCGGCGGGCCAGCAGGTCGCGGACGATGATCGCCATGTGGTGCGCGCCGTCGATTTCCTGTTGAAATACGCGCTGGACCAGAAAGCGTCGGACATCCACATCGAGCCCAAGCGCGAGGTGTCGCACGTCCGGCTGCGGATCGACGGCGTGCTGCATACGGTCAACCAGCTGCCCAAGGTCGTGCACGCGGCCGTCACGTCGCGCATCAAGGCCATGGCGCGGCTGGACATCGCCGAGAAGCGCCGACCGCAGGACGGCCGCATCAAGATTTCCCGCGACAGCGGCGAGGTCAAGGTCGGCGCGGCGGAAAAGCCGGGAATTGAAGTGGAAATGCGCATTTCCGTCATGCCGACCGCATTTGGCGAGAAGATTGTCATGCGGATTTTTGACCCGCAGACGGTGTTCCAGGACATGGGCCAACTCGGGCTGTTTCCCAAGCAGCTGGAGATCGTGGAGACATTCATCAAGCGGCCGCACGGACTGATCCTGGTGTGCGGGCCGACGGGTTCGGGCAAAACGACGACGCTGTATTCGGCGCTGCGGGCGCTGGCGACGCCGACGCTGAACATCACGACGATCGAGGACCCGATCGAGATGGTCGTGGAGGCGTTCAACCAGACGGCGGTGAATCCGCGGGTCGGGCTGACGTTCGGCGCGGCGCTGCGGACGCTGCTGCGGCAGGATCCGGACGTCATCATGGTCGGCGAAATTCGCGACACGGAGACGGCGCAAAATGCCATCCAGGCCGCGATGACGGGCCACCTTGTGCTGTCGACCGTGCACACGAACGACGCGCCATCGACGATCGCGCGGCTGCTGGATTTGGAGGTGCCGCCGTACCTGATTTCCTCGACGCTGGTGGGCGTGATCAGCCAGCGGCTGCTGCGTACGATTTGCTTGTCCTGCCGCAAGGAGACCGAGCTGGCGCCCGCAGAGGCCCAGCTGCTGGGCATTGAGCAGCGGCCGGGCGAGCGTTTTCGGGTGTTCGTGGGCGCGGGCTGCAACATCTGCCGCGACACGGGGCTCAAAGGCCGCATGGGCGTGTACGAAGTCATGCCGGTGACGGACAAGATCCGCCGGCTGGTCTTGACCAAGGCGCCCGCCGCCGAGATCGCGCGCCAGGCGGTGCAGGACGGCATGGTGACGCTGCGCGAGTCGGCGATTCGCAAGATGGCGCTGGGACTGACGTCGTTTTCTGAAGTGCTGCGGGCGACCACCGACGGCGATTTTTGAGGGCCAAGTCGCCTGCGCGCGAATCCTTGGAGCGATGAAGCAGGCGGCGCGGCAGCCACACCTTCAGAAGGGCTTGAGATGACAAAGGATCGACTTCCGCAAGAGCCCGACGAACGCGCGGATGCGCCGCCGGAGACGGCCGCGAGCAAGTACCGCCGCCGGCAGCTGGAGCGCCAGCTGGGGCCGACGCAGTTCCTGGACGAGCCGCCGCCGTACGCGCACGACACGCTGTGGCGTGGGCTGGCGCGCAACGGCGAGGCGCGCGTGCTGGTGGTGCGGGCGACGGACGCGGCGCGGGAAGCGGCGGGTCGGCTGAACGCGTCCGAGGATGTGGCGCAGCTGATCGGCGAGCTGATTGTGTCGTCGCTGCTGGTGCGCTCGACGCTGAACCCGGACGCGCGGATGCAGGTCTACATCCGCCACGAGGGCCCGACCGGCAAGATGGTCGTGGACGCGTGGGAAGGCGGCGGCGTGCGCGTGTTCGTCAAGACGCCCGAGGCGACGATTGTGGAGCACGGCGCGCTGTTTGGCCCCGGGCTGATGGAGGTGTCGCGGACGCACGCGGCGACCGGCAAGTCGTGGCGCAGCACGGTGCGGTTGCAGGGCGACCGCATCGAGGACTTCATGATGCATTACCTGCTGGAATCCGAGCAGGTTTTGTCGCTGCTGCGCGTGGAGGTCACGGTCGGGCAGGGCACGATCCAGAGCGCGCTGGGCTATCTGGTGCAGCTGATGCCCGAGGGCACGCGCGAGGATTTGCAGCGCATGACCGCCAACCTGGAGGCGATGGCGCCGCTGACCGACGGCATGTCGGACGCGGACCCGGACGCCCGCGCGTGGGCTGAGGCGCTGATGCGCGGCTTTTTGTGGGACCAATGCGCCCGCGAGATGGTCGAGTACGACTGCCGGTGCTCCGAGCAGCGCATTCTGCACATGCTCTCGACGCTGCCGCGCGCGGATCTGGAGGAGATGGCGGCGGATCCAAATCTTATTGAAATTACCTGTGATTTCTGTCGATCCCGCTACCGCCTGCAGCCAGCTGCCGTGGCCAAGCTGCTCGAGCCGCCGTCCTGACCCGCTTGGGCGGCTGTTCAATCGGCCCGCCGCGCGTTCACACCGGACGGTATTGGCCTCGGTGGAAACGTCGGCAGACGTCAAAGGCTCCGGCAAACCCGCGCATCGGGTCGACGAGGCTGACTTTGGAGGCGCCGCCAACGCGGTCGGCGTAAAGGGTCGGAAATTCCTCGATCTTCATGCCGTTGGCGAGCCAGATCGCCATCATTTCAATGAGATAGACCGGCGTCGTGTAGGTGGGCGGAAAGCTCAGCAGGTGTTCCGCGGCGGTCCGGCTGTAGAACCGGTAGCTGTTGCTGTAGTCGCGGATGCGGCTGACCAGGAGCGCGCGAAGCATCGCGTTGTACGTGAGGCTGCCGAGGCGGCGAAACTGCGAGCGGCCCAGCACGCGCGCGCCGGCGACATACTTCGAGGCGATGGCGACGTCGCAGCCGTCTGGGCCGATGCGCGCGATCCCGCCGGGGAGCTCTTCGGGGCGGTGGGAGCCGTCGGCGTCGAGGTCGACGAAGACGCCGTGGCCGGTGTTGGCGACAAGCCAGCCGAGGCCTGCACGGGTCGCGGCGCCGCGTTGGCAACCGCTGCCGCGCTTTTGGTGGCGCAAGAGCGCACAGCGCGGGTCGCTGGCGGCTTTGGCTTCGAGCCACGCGACGGTGCCGTCGGTGCTGCCGTCGTCGACAAAAACCGCAGTCCATTCATGGCCATCGAGCGCGGCGGCGATGCGATCCCAGAGCACGGGAACCGATTCGCGCTCGTTGAGGACTGGCACGCAGATGGCCACGCCTGGCCGCGAATGTTCGGATTGTTGCGGGCTTTTTGCTGGCATCTCGAACCCAACGTCGTCGTCAAAAGCAGATCCACTCGCGGCGATCGAAGTGACCGCACCACGCGTGCAGCCATTGTGGCGCAAACTGGTCGCGCTGGACCAGCCAAACCTCGCGGCGCAGATCCGGCTGCGCCACGCCGGGGCGCCAAATCGGGCCTTTCACGCCGAGATCCCGCAGCACGTCCAGCGTGTGCCACGACAGAACCACCGTCAAATCGTTGTGCTCCTGGCAAATGTCCGCGAACGGCGCCGTCGGACGTACGGCGCGCAGCAGATAGTGGTCGGCGTGATCGCGCGGGATGGGCAGGTAGCCAAAACGTTCATCCGCCGCGCGTGTTTTGAGCAAGTCGTCCAGCTGCCGCATCGTTCGGTCGTTGGCCCGGTAGGGCGCGTGCTGGCCAGTCACTTCGCCTGAATCTGCGTAAAATTCAGCGATGTACGGCGTATTCCACGCGGCCCACGTCGCCACGAGCGCGAGCAGGCGGACGCGCGGGCTCAGGCGTGGATAGCGCAACAGTGCGTAGGCCCAGGCGACGCAGAGAAATGGGAAGAAGAACACGCCGTAGCGCGCGTGGTTGGTCGCATAGTCCCAGTGCCATCCGCGGCGCCGGTTCGGGAAGAAAATGCCAAATTTCCCTTGATTGCCATGCACATAGATGGCAAGAGTGCCCAAGAAATAAAGGGCAATGGCCGTCGCCCGCGTGCCGTGGGTCCTCAAGCTCCGCCACAGCGCGGCGAAATCGGCCTTGCCACCTTGCGACTGCCACGTCAGCAATCCCACCAGCGCGACGGGCAGCACGATCCGGGCGTAGTCGCGCATCAACTCCACTTTGTCGCCCAGATCGTGCGGATCGACGTGCCCGTCGCGATCCAACACAAGCCACGCTCCGGCGAGCGGCACGAGCCACGCACCGGCGAGCAGCGCGATCGCGGCGGCCAGCTTCTCCAGCCGCGGCGCGGCCAAATCGCGGAGGACCAGCAGCCCGTGCACGTAGACGACGCCCCAGCAAACCGACGCCGCGTTGAAACTGAGCGCCTGTAGCACCAAGCCTGCGCCCAGGATAGCCAGTACGTGCGCTGCATTCGCGGCGGCGCCTTGCCGGCGAATTGACTCCAGAGCATTGAAAGCTATCAGGAAAAACGTCGCGCCGGCAAGCTCATACGCGAGCGTGTGGGACAAGACGACCGGACCCAGCCACGACAACGCCAGCGCCGTGGCGAGCCACGCCGGGCGCCGACCGAGCTGCTGGACTGGCAGGGTCTGCAGGGCATTCTTCAGCACGATCAGTAGGTTGGCGAGGTACAGGCCGAAGAACCAAGCGTTGATGCGAAAGCGCTCGAGCGTGTCCGTGGCGACGCCTTGCACGAACGCGTCGCCGATGCGGTAGAGGAAGTCGTAGACGCAGAGATCCGGCTTTGTGTTCATCCACTGCGGGGAGGTCGAGCCGAGAAACTTGTCGACCGTGAAGAAGTCATCGAAGTCGGGTGCGGAGAGGTGGATCGGCAGCGCGGCGTGGCCCACAGCCAACAGCAGCGTGAAGACAACGAGCGCCAGCCGGGTGCGAAGTGCAGGAAAGGTTTCGGCAAAGAGCAGGGCGGTCAGCCAGCTCGCGCCAAGCACCAGCGGGAGGCCAAGGATGCCCTGCGCGGCCACCGGCAGTTCGACAAGCCACGCGTGGTAGACGATCGGGTTGCTCGCCAAGCCCACGGAAGTCGACCAGACGGTCGCGGCAACGCCCATCGCCAGCAGCGTCAGCGCCAGCGGTCGCGTTACGACCTTCGCGCGCGATCGCCCAAGCACGCTTGCGCCCGCGAGGGTCACGAGCAAAAGCACACCAAAGAACGCCGACCAGGACGGCAGAAACGCCATCACTACGCTCCGGTCTGGTTCGCGAGTGGACCCTTGCGGCCGATGCGAATGACGACGACGCCCGGCGTGTCCGGAATGTAGCCCCACGGGTCGATGACGACCGCGCCAGTCGGCCAAGCGGTGCGCTGCCAGATGTCGTGACGCGTGCCGATGAAGAAGACGCGGGTCTGGCTGACCGCCTCTGAAATTGTCAGCTCGGTGCGCGCGTACGGGTCGCAAGTCTGCATTGTCAAACCGTAATCGGCCTGCAGAACGTGGCCCAGCAACAGCGCCGCCGAGCCGAGTTCCAGGTTCGTCTCCGGCTTGTACGTCGTCCCCATCAGGCACACGGTCAGCCCGGTCAGCCGCTGCCATTTCTGCACGAGCCGCGCGAGAAAGTGCGTCTGCTGTTCCCGCGCCGACATCACCGTGTCAAAGAGGTTGAACGACAAGTCCAATTGCCGGCCCAGCCAACTCATCGCGATGTTGTCCCGCGGATGGCAGCCGCCGCTGTCGCCCATGCCGCCGCGCATGTAACGCGGTGAAATGATGCGGTCCGTGGCCCGGGCGAGCGTGTCCGTCACGACGTCGACGTCCGCGCCGGTCTTCTCGCACATCTCCATCATCGTATTGGCCCAGACGATTTTGAGACTGATGTAGGTATTATAGGAAACCTTAATCAATTCAGCAGATTCAATGGAGGTCCGCACCAGCGGCTTGTCGTGGATGCGCCGGTACAGCTGGCCGACGATGTCGTCCTCCTCGTGCACGTCGGCGCCCAACAGCACGAACTCCGGGTTCAGGAAATCGTCGACGGTGGTGCCCATCGCGATGAAGAACGGGTTGTAAACCAGGCGCACGAACCGGCCCAGCAGGGGCCTGACGTGGTGGCCGATGGTGCCCGGCAACACCGTGGAGACAACGACCATCGTTACCTGCTTGGCCAGCTGCTCCGCGGCGGCGACGACCGCGCGACAGGCCGAGATCAGGTAGGCATACTCAAAATCCTCGCGCTCCGCCGGAATCGGCGTCCGCCCTTCGAACTCCGGACGATGCGGGGTCTGCACCGTGACGAACACAAGGTCCGCCTGCGCCACGACCTCCTGCACGCTCGGCAGCACGCGCAGGCTTGTGTGCGCGAGCAGCGCGTCGACGTGCCGCTCCAGATAGGGAATCCGCTTGTCTCTCAAATAGTTGGCCACCGATGGATCGATGTCGTAGCCCACGACCTGCACGCCTTTGGACCCCATCGCCAGCGCGCACGGCAGGCCGAGCTTGCCGAGGCCGACAAACCCGACAACGGGACCGGCAGAGCCAACTTCTCGCGCCATCCGCAACCTCAAAGACGTCACCGCTGCCAGATCCAGCGGACGTGGTAGTCTACTTGCGCCGATCTGGTGTGTCCACCCTGGCTGCAGGCCTTGTTTCCTCGCGGATTGCCGCGCAAAATCGGCGCTTCGCGGGCCCGAACCACGGGCACAAGGAGGGTTCCATGCTTGGTCAAATGTCCCATCAGCCGCTGTTGATTTCCTACCAACTGCGCTTTGCCGACCGTTTCCACCACAACATCGAGGTCATTTCGCGGACGGTGGAAGGGCCGATCGACCGCTCCAGCTGGGGGCAGATCGCCAAGCGTTCCCGGAAGTTGGCGAACGCGCTTGTCGCGCTGGGCGTCAAGCCTGGCGATCGCGTGGCGACGCTGGCGTGGAACACGCACCGGCACCTGGAGCTGTATTTCGCGGTCTCGGGCCTGGGTGCGGTGCTGCACACGGTCAACCCGCGGCTGCCGCTGGACCAGCTGCGCTACATCGTGGATCACGCGGAAGATTCCGTGCTGTTCTTTGACAACACCTTCACCAAGCTGGCGCAGTACGTGGCGTCGCAGCAGCTGGAAGTCCGCAATTTTATTGCGATGACCGACACTGCGAACCTCCCGGCGGACACGCACCTGCCGGGGCTGACCGACTACGAGTCGTTCATCGCGCCGCACAGCGCCGAGTTTGAATGGCCGGATTTTGATGAAAATACAGCGAGTTCGCTGTGCTACACGTCCGGCACGTCCGGCAATCCCAAGGGCGTGCTGTATTCGCATCGCTCGACGGTGCTGCACAGCTACGCCGCGGCGATGGTGGATTCCTTGGGGATTTGCGCCTCGGACGTGACGCTGCCGGTGGTGCCGATGTTCCACGTCAACGCCTGGGGCGTGCCGTACGCGGCGGCGATGGTCGGCTCCAAGCTGGTGCTGCCGGGGCCGGGCATGGACGGCAAGAGCCTGCTGGAGCTCATCGACGGCGAGCAGGTGACGAGCCTGCTGGGCGTGCCGACGGTGTGGATGGGCCTGCTGACGCACATGAAATCAGTGGGTTACACGATGAAAGGCGTGCGCAAAGTGACCATCGGCGGCGCCGCGTGTCCGCCGAGCATGATCGAGGCGTTTGAAAAAATCCACGGCGCGCGCGTGATCCATGCGTGGGGCATGACCGAAACCAGCCCGATCGGCACCGTGAACACGATGCTGCCCAAGCACGCCGCGCTGGACGACGCGGGGCGGATGGCCGTGAAACGCAAGCAGGGCCGGCCGCTGTACGGCGTGGACTTGCGGCTGGTGGACGATGACCACAACGCGGTGCCGCACGACGGCGAGACGTCCGGGCACCTGCAAATCCGCGGACCGTGGGTGGCGAGCAGCTATTTCCGCCGCGACCGCGACGAAGCCCACGACGGCGAGTGGTTCTACACCGGCGACATCGCGACCATCGACGCCGACAGCTACATGCAAATCACCGACCGCAGCAAGGACGTCATCAAGTCCGGCGGCGAGTGGATCAGCTCGATTGATCTGGAGAACGCCGCGATGGGCTGCCCTGGCGTGGCGCAAGCGGCGGCGATCGGCGTCGCGCATCCGAAATGGCAGGAGCGGCCGCTGTTGATCGTGGTCAGGCACCCGGATTCCGACGTAACGGCGGCGGAGGTTCAGGCGTACCTGACGGCCAAGCTGGCGAAATGGTGGCTCCCGGACGCGGTCGAGTTCATCGAAGCGCTGCCGCTGGGTGCGACCGGCAAGGTGCTGAAGCGGCAGCTGCGCGAGCGGTTCGCCGGGTATGTGCTGCCGACCTGACGACCGCCGGTTGCACTGTGGCCGCAGAATTGCCGGTTGCGGCGAGCGCCTGCAGGCCGCAGAATCCGTGACTCGCGCGGGCGCACGCCGGCGCTCAGGAGCACGCGCGTGGCGGATACCGACGGTCGACCGGAAGCAGCGATGGCGATTTGGCCCTGGGGCGAAGCCGCGAGCGGCGCGACCCACCGCGGCGAGGCCAGCCGGCTGCGGCGTCACGGCTCGTTGCGCGGCGGGATGGCGCTCGGGTTCGCCACCTGCTTCTGGTTGCTGGGCCGCCACGGGATCGCCGCGGTCGCGCTGTCCATCGGCGGCGTCACGCTGGCGGCCGCGCTCGCGTCGCCGACCGGCTTTTACCAGCGGATGCATGACACGCTGGATGCGTTCGCCCACGGCATCGGGATCGCCATCACCTACCTGTGTCTGGTGCCGATTTACCTGCTCATCATCACGCCTTTTGGCCTGCTGATGCGCCACGGCAGCCGCGATCCGCTCCACCGCACCTGGTCGGCGCAGACGGCGAGTTTTTGGCGCGACCGACCGGCAACAGGCGAGGCGTTCGAGCGCCGCAAACGGCCCTTCTGACCATGAATATCCTTGGAATTTCATGCTATTACCACGATTCTGCCGCGTGCCTCGTGGTCGATGGCAAGATTGTCGCCGCAGCCCAGGAGGAGCGGTTTACCCGCAAAAAGCACGACGCCGATTTTCCGCACCATGCAGTAAAGTATTGCTTGGCAGAAGCCGGCGTGACCAAACTGGATGCCGTGGCGTTTTACGACAAGCCAATCCTGAAATTCCACCGGATTTTGGAGACCGCGCTGGCGGTGGCGCCGCACGGACTGGGGCAATTCATGCAAGCGGTGCCAGTCTGGCTGCGCGAAAAGCTATGGATTGAGCCGGCGATCCTGACGGCGCTGGAGCGTTGCGGCGCGGAGGCACCCGACGGGCTCTACTATCCTGAACACCACGAATCGCACGCGGCGAGCGCGTTTTACCCGTCGCCGTTTCAGCGCGCGGCGGTGCTGACGCTCGACGGTGTGGGCGAATGGGCGACTGCGACGCTGGGCGTCGGCGATGGCCACACGCTGCGGCTGGTCCAGAGCCTGGATTTTCCGCACTCGCTGGGGCTGCTGTATTCGGCGTTCACCTATTTCTGTGGTTTCCGCGTGAATTCAGGCGAATACAAGCTGATGGGCTTGGCGCCCTACGGTCGGCCGATTTACAGTGGGATCATTCTGGAAAAGCTTGTGGATCTGCGGCCGGACGGGTCTTTTCGCTTGCATCTCGACTATTTTGGCTTTGTCGGCGGGCTGACGATGACCAATGGCCATTTCGCCGCGCTTTTTGGTGGTCCCGCGCGCGCGCCCGAGGCGAAAGTGACCCAGCGGGAATGCGACTTGGCCGCGTCGATCCAGGACGTAACCGAGCAGATCGTGCTGGCGATGGCGCGGCACGCGCGCACGACGACGGGGATGCGCCACCTGTGCTTGGCCGGCGGCGTGGCGCTGAACTGCGTGGCGAACGGCCGCCTCTTGCGCGCCGGAATCTTTGACGACATCTGGATTCAGCCGGCGGCGGGCGACGCGGGCGGTGCGCTGGGCGCAGCGCTGGCGGTGTGGCACAACGCGCTGGGTCATCCGCGCGAGGCGGACGGCAAGACTGACCAGATGGCCGGCGCGTACCTGGGGCCGCGGTTTGCCGACGACGACGTGCGCAAGTGGCTGCAAGCCAAGGATTATCCGTTTCACGAGCTGGCCGCCGCCGATTGGCCGGCGGAGATCGCACGGCTGATCGCCGCGGAGAACGTGATCGGGCTTTGCCAGGGCCGCATGGAATTCGGTCCGCGCGCGCTGGGGAACCGCTCGATTGTCGGCGACGCACGGTCGACGAAAATGCAGTCGGTCATGAACCTGAAGATCAAGTTTCGCGAGAGTTTTCGGCCGTTCGCGCCCTCAGTGCTGGAGGAACGCGTCGGCGATTTCTTTGATCTCGACCGGCCGTCGCCGTATATGCTGCTGGTCGCGGATGTGGTGGAACGTCGCCGACTGCCGCTGCAAGGCGATGAAAATACGCTGGATCTGCAGACGCGCGTCAACCGGCCGCGCTCCGATGTGCCGGCGATTACCCATGTGGATTATTCCGCCCGCGTGCAGTCGGTGAGCGCGCGGACCAACCCACGCTACCACGCGTTGCTGACGGCTTTTGAAGCGCAAACGGGCTACGGCATCCTGATCAACACCAGCTTCAATGTGCGCGGTGAGCCGATTATTTGCACGCCAGACGACGCCTACCGGTGTTTCATGCGTTCGGAAATTGACTACTTGAGCATCGGCAATTTTGTTCTCGAGAAAAAAGCCCAGCCGCGCTGGGAGGAACGCGAGAATTGGCGCGAGGAATTCAAGCTGGATTGATCATGCCGTGCGCCCCTGAAATCACCCTATCGTCCGCACCTGAGCGCAAAACGCCACGCGCGGCGTACCTCGGCCGCGTGCGGTGGGCCGTGTGGAAGCGTGAATTTTTGTGGCTGGAGCGCGGCAGAAGCGACCGGGAAGCGAATAGGTGTGGCGCCCTCCCGAACGGGGTGGGCTCCTGGCCGCCGGAAGGACGCAGGAAGGGCCGCTGGATCGCCGTACTCGTCGCCGTCGTCGCGCTCGCGTCCGGCTGCAACGCGCTGCAATTCGGCTACAACCATGCGCGTTGGGCGGTCGTGCCCAAGCTCAAGAAAGTCGCAGACTTCAACAGCGCGCAACGGGCGCAAATCGACCAGGAATTTGCCCGCTACATGGACTGGCACCGGCGCGCGATGCTGCCGGAGTACGCCAAGCTGCTGCGGCAGCTGGCGGCGACGGTCAGTGCGGAGATCCCGGCCGGTGCGCTGCAGGCCCAGCGCGCGGCGTGGCTGGACGCGTGGGAGGCGACGATGCAGCCGGCGCTGGCGCCCATGGCCGACGTGCTGGGCGGCTTGGACGACGGGCAACTTGCTTCCATGCAAGCGAATTTTGCTGACGAGGACGCGGATGGCCGCGATGAACTGCGCAAGAAGACCCGCGAGGAGCGGCTGAAAAAACGCGACGCGCAGGTGCTGGACCTGCTGGATGAATGGGCGGGCGGGCTGACCAAGCCGCAGCGGGCGGCGCTGCAGCCGTGGGTGCGCAAGATGCCGTGGCAGGACGAGCGTTGGCTGGACGAGCGCAAGCAGATGCGCGACGACCTGCTGGCGCGGCTGCGGGCGCATGAGGCCACAGACAGGATTGTCGCGGCGTTTCGCGCTTGGTTTGTCGATCGGCGCCGGCGGCTGGATGCGGACGGCGGGCCGGCGTTTGACGCGTTCGTGCACGCGGCCGCCCGGACGCTGGACGGGGTGCAGCGGCAGCACGTGCGGGAGAAGCTGCTAGGTTATGCGAAGGATTGCGAGGTGTTGGCGCGACAGCCTTAGCCCGCCGCGCCGGCTTGGAATCCGGGTGTGGTCAGCCCGGGGCCGGCGCCAGCTCCGCGGTCAGCCGGTCCGCCAGCCGGAGCGACAGGCCCATGATCGCCAGCTGTGGGTTCACGCCCGGGGAATCCGGCAGGACGGACGCGTCGCACACCGAAATTCGCGCCGTCAGCCGCAGATCCGCGTCCACGACCCGGCCGATGCCGGCGGTGCCCTGCGGGTGAAAGCCGCTCGCCACCAGCCGAGCAGGCGTGAAATCCGCCAGCCGGAGCTGCCGCAGCGCGTCCAGACTTGGCACTTCGTGCGGCCCTTCCGACAGCGGCAGCAGCACGGCCTTGGCGCCGGCGGCAAAAAACGCTTCGGCAATCAGCAGTAGGCCCTGCGCCATGTCGCGCATGTCGTCCGGGTGCAGGCGGTAGCGCAGCACAATCCGCCCCGCGATCTCGCGCACCGACCCTTCGCCGCGGTCGCGCACCATCAGGCCGAACGTCGCCAGGTGCGCGAATCGGTCCAGCCACCAATCCGCGCGCAGGCCCGCGTTCGCCAGCAGCGGCGCGACGGTGCTGCGCGGCGTAAAAATGCCCTCCAGCACGATGTGCGGCAGCTCCGGCGGCTGGTAACCGAGCGCCTGCGGCACGCCGACCTCACCGCCGACAGTCTGGTCAAAGTAGGCAAAAACCTTGCTGGCCGGGTGAATTTTCAGGTGGTCGCCGGCTTCGCGCCAGTACGCGCCGAGGCGGTTGCGGCGGATCAGCCCGGGCGTCTGCAGGGCGCCCGCCGCGAGGACAACGTGCCGGGCGCGCAGCTGGCGATCGCCGTCCGGGCTCGATGCGGTGACGGTAACCCCTTGCGACGTCTCGATAATTGCCGTCGCCCGCGTGTGGGCAAGGATGACCGCGCCGTGCGCGCTGGCGCTGGGCAAAAAGCTGCGGTCCGTGCTTTGCTTGGCGCCGGTCGGGCAGCCGAAACAGCAGACGCCGTCGCCGACGCAGCGTGGGGCATTGCGCGGCAGCACATACGCGTCCGTCCGCCCGAGCGCGCGCAGCCCGCGGTCAAAAAGCGCCGCCGACGCGCCGAGCAGCGACCGCGGCGGCACAGTCACGCCGATGCGTTCCGAGGCCAGCGCGACGTACGGCGGCAATTGCGCTGCGAGCTGGCTGCCGGCGAGCGCGTCCCAGTGCGCCAGATACTGCGGCGGCGGTGGCAGACAAGTTCCTGAATTAATTGGTGTTGTTCCGCCCAGACCGTGACCCGCGAACACCGGCATCGCGCCGCCATCCAGCGAAAGCAGCATCCCCTGCTGCAAAAAGTACCGCTCAATCGCCTGCGGCGGGGCCACCGCCGTCACCGGACCGCCGGCCTCCAGCACCGCCACGCGCAGGCCGCGCTCGGCGAGCACCGTCGCCACTGGCGCGCCGCCTGCGCCCGAACCGATGACAATCACGTCGAACTCCCGCGGCGGTTCCGCATCCAGACCCGGCGGCGGCAACGGCGGCGCGGGGCTCGGACCGCCGTACAGCGCCTCCCACAGCGGCAGCCGCACGAACTGCCACACCATCCGCGGCCAATGCCAGGCGTGGTGCTGCAGCACCTGTTCCAGCCGATCAAAGCGCTCCGCCGTCAGCGATCGCGCCCGCCGCGGCAGCCCGAGCGCCAGCAGTGGAGCGACCGCGTCCATCAGCGCCAGCGTCAACGGCCACAGCCAGTTCACCGGCTGGTCAAACCGCTGCGCCCGCGCGCGCGCGGCGTGGGCGAGCGCGGGCGCCTGCGCGGCGTCTGCGCCGTGGGCCGTCAGCCAGCGTTGAGCAAGGTCCATGGCTGCCTCCTGGCCGATCCGCTTGAGAATCCCGGGAAATTCAAGTGGTTCACAACGTCACCGCGCGCTGCGGCGGCCGACGGTCGACCTCCTCAAATGCCGCGTGCTGGCTTGACCGCAGCGTCTGCCGTGCGCCCGTCCGCGTGTCGTGGACATGCAGCGTCAGCGCCGCCCGCTTGGAATTCGCGCACCACAGCGCGCTCGCGTCCGTGTCCGTGTACGCCACCAGCGCGACCTGCGCCGGGTCCGGGGCCGTCAGCTCGCCCTCGATGCGCACGCCGTCGTGCTCCGCGGCAAACTGCCAGTGCCCCGTGCCCCAGGTCGTCCGCGTCGACCGCCAGTGGCGCAGCGACGAAAACGCGTACGTCCGGCCCGCCAGCCGCAGCTGGAACGAGGATAGCGGCGGCGTGAGCCGGCCCAAGACGCGCACTCGCGCGGAAATCGCTTCAAAAACAGCCTCTTCGCCGCCGTCGAAGTGATTGCAATGCGCCCAGGCCCAGCTGTCCGCGTGGCGCCGCCCATGCAGGTGGCCGATCGCGCCCGTCGCGTCCCGCAGCGTCAGGACCTCCGCCCCGACTTGCACCGTTCCGCTAAACCGCAAATCCGCCAGCGGCGAGCGAAAGGTCGTACCCACGACGCCCAACTGCCGCAGCAGCAACGGCGTGTGCTCAAAGCGCAGCCCGCGGTCCTGCCAGCTGAGGTCCCACCGCACGTCCCCCGCGTGGCCCAGCGCGTTGCCCGCGTCCAGGTGGCTGTCGGCGACGTGGAAGACCGTCTCCTGGCTGGCAAACCGCTGGGCGTCCGGATGCGCCGGCAGCAGCCCGATCCCGTGCGCCTGAGCCGCCGCCAGCGGCCAGATCTCCTTGCCGGCGTGGATCCGGTCGCCGTCAAAAAGCAGCGCCCACGTCGCGCACTGCTGCACCTGACCGTCCAGCAGCGTGTGGCGAAACCACAGCGCGCGCGCCTCGCCGATGTCGATTTTGCCGTACCAGACCTCGTAGCCCGGGGACGGCAGCCGCGCCCGCCCAAAGCCTGGAATCCGCAGCTGCGGCGCAAAGCTGCGCCGGGCGAGCCACAGGCTGAGCGCGATGCTGCCGTCCGTCGCCGCCGCCAGCAGCCAGATGCCACCGTGGTGCAGCGCCAGCGCGACAAAAATCGCGGTGCTCGCCAGCTTGGCCGCCTGCAGCGTGAGGTACGGCGCGCGCGCCTCGGGCTCCCGCGCGGTCTGCCACGCCAGCAGCGTCACGGTCACCATCAGCGACAGCGCAATGACGTGCCACATCGTCCACGGCGCAACGTCGATGGTCCCATCCAGGCCCAGGAGCCGCGCCGTCGTCTGCATGTCGCGCCCCAGGCGCTCGGGCGCCAGCGCGAAGAGCAGCCCGGTGACGACGAACGCCAGGCTCCAGAATTGCGCCAGCAGTCGGTAGCGGTGGTGAGCGTTTTGCGGCATCGGGTGGGCCTTTTTGACCCGTCGCGCGGGTCGCGTCGGGCAAAAACTGACATAACCGTCAGTTCTTCGCAAGCAAAACTGGCGGGGTCGTCATTTTTTTAAACATGCAGACCAAGTTCGCGATTGGGTGTCCGCGGCCTGCGGCTTTGCCTTGCTCATCCGGACGCGCGCTGCTATCACGCCCGCCGAGGGCACCGTGGGCAAACGCGAAGACAACAAGGCGCGCAAGCGGACGGACCTGGAGCGGGCGGCGCTGGAGCTGTTCCTGTCCCAAGGCTATGTCGCGACAAGCATTGAGCAAATCGTCACCGAAGCAGGTGTCGCGCGCGGTACGTTCTACCTGTATTTTGACGACAAGGAGACGCTGTTCCACGCGCTGGTGAGCGCGGTGCTGGACCCGGTCGTGGACGGGCTGCTGGACGCGCGGATGGCGCTGGACGCGGCGATCAGCTGGGAAGAAACGCAGGCGGCGTATGGCGTCTTGGCCTCGGCGCTGGCGCTGGCGGTCACTGCGCACCCGCACGAGGCGCTGCTGTTCTACCGCGAGCAGCGCAGCCCGGGGCCGATCGGCGAATGGCTGCGGAGCCGGCAAGGCCAGCTGGATCAGTTCGTCGTGGAGCTGGTGCGTTCGCTGGCGGAGCGCGGGCTGATTCGCGCGACGGCGCCGGAAGTGACCGCGCTGGCGATTGTCGGCGCCATTGATCGGCTGGCGTACGCGTGGCTGAGCGGCGTCGATCTGGGCGACCCGTCGGCGGTTGGTCCGGCGGTTGTGCGGCTGTTCGGCGAAGGCTTGGCAATTGCCGCGCCCGATCTGCGCGCTTGACGTGATTTCAGGCGCGGCACAGACTTTGCCGGCAGCAAACGGCGTGCGCGCCTGCGCAAACGTGTTGGGAGGTCGGTGGTGCGGGCAGAGTGGCGTTGCGGATTGTGCGTGCCCCGGTGGCTGTCGGTCGTCGCGCTGTGCGTGCTGCTGGCGGGCGCAACTGCCTGTACGGACGAAACAATTCCGGTCCAGACGTGCCAGATTGGACCCGGCGATCCGGACTATGAAGCGATCGAATCGCGCTGCGACGGAATCGACAACGACTGCGACGGCCTGACCGACATCCTGATGCCGATTGCCAGCAACGCCTGCACCACGTCCGCGCTGGGCAATTGCGGCGTTGGTTTCGCGGGTTGCAACGGCACCGTCAAGCAGTGTCAGGTCCCGCCGGCGATGCCGGAGTCCCGCAATGGCCTGGATGATGACTGCGACGGCGTCGTGGACAACCTGAAGGACGTGACGACGACAACCGCGAAAGTGCGCGTCATCATGCCGCCGCAGGTCTGGCTGGACTCGGAAAATGGCAAGGATCTCAATAAGGTGCCGATCTGGTCCATCACGGATGGCTTGAACCAGAGCGGCATCACGTTTGACGTCGCCGACCCGGACAGCGCGGATGCGCTGCTGGACTGGAACAAGGCGCTGGCGGGCGACTTGTCGCAGTACTCGATGATCGTGATCCCAGGCTACGTCGACGAGTCGTTCCTGTGGTCGGGACCGGACGATCCGCTGAACCCGCCGGTCGACCAGCTGCCGATTTTGCGCGACTGGGTGGCCAAGGGCGGCACGCTTGTGTGGACCAAGCCGATCATGCCGTACTCGGACAACGGCGCGGGGCCGGTCGCTGGATCGCACGGCGCGGCTTTTCTGGATCTGGCCGGCGTGGCGACGGCGACGCTGGTGCAGGACGTGGATAACATTGCGGTAACGGCGAGCGCGCCGGCAGCGTTCTACCTGGACTCCTCGGCGGAGCGCAACATCGCAACCGTCGCGCGCGGCGTGGGCGCGACGCCGCCGGACGTGCAGACGTACGTACCCAATGTCAAGGAAAACGTGCAGGTTTTTGGCATCGCAACGAGCAACGGCGTCTCGCGCGGTGCGACCTGGCTGCGGCGGCCGCTGGGCAAGGGCGCGGTGTACACCCTGGGCTGGGACCCGTTGTTGGACGCGAATTCGACCTGCGACCTGAACTGCTTTTCGCCGGCGCGGGATATCGGCGTCGTGCTGCTGCGCGGCATTGCCCAGGAGGCGGCGCACGGCCATGCGGTGTGGAAACACACGGTGCCCGGGCTGCAGTCGACGGTGCTGATTGTGACCCACGACGTGGATGCGCCGGACGCCGACAATGCAAATCCGTCCTGGGGCGCGCCCGGGGCGCTGCAGTCCGCACAGATTGAGAAAGACCTCGGCATCCTCGGCACGTATCTTGTGACCACGGATTATTATGTCGGCTACTTTGACCCGAACATCGTCGGCGGGCTGTGCGATCTGGGCTCGTGTCCGGAAGCTGCGCATTCGGTGCGGCACATGGACATGCAGGAGATGCCGGAAGGCACGTGCAAGGAGACAAAGGACAACTACGATCCGGGCTCGCCGACGGTCTGCGGCGAAGTGCTTGTGAGCATTCAGATCCTCAACGGGCTGCTGCCCAAGGATCAGCCCGTCCGCGCCTGGCGCACGCCCTACCTCCAGACACCCGTGACGCTCTATGGCCACCTGCAGGACGTCGGCATCGTGTATGACTCCAGCTTTTCCACGGGCGACGTGCTCGGATCCTGGCCATGCTACGTGCCGCGCCACAGCGGCTTGCGCGAAGTCGGTGGCGTGGGCGACGTCTACAGCTTCCCGATTGTCCAGGAGGACGGTTTGGGCGACACGCTGGACGACGGCACCTGGACGCGCTGGGAACTGCAGGCCGCCAACACGGAAATCTTCATGGGCAAATGGACCTGGGCCTTGCTGGAAAACATGCGCAACAACGGCTGGAACACCTACCTGTTGCACCCGTCATACGGCGTCGGCACCAACGCCAACAACCTATCCGTCAAGCTGGAGACCATGAAGCGCTTTCTGACCCGCGCGCTCACTTACGACGTGCTGACGCAGCGCATGACCGCCGCCGGGGACTTCTGGCGCGGGCGGGAAGGCACGGTTGTCGACGCGCACTACGTGCCGGGGCAGGGCTATCAGGGGGCGATCCAGGTCGGCAAGCTCGATGCGCCGCACTTTTCGCTTGAATTCGGCGACGACCTGGCGAGTTTTGACTGCCCCGGCGGCGGCACGACCCAGCTCAAAGGCCGGCGCGTCGTGTTCGACAAGCCGCTGCTGGCTGGGACCAAGCTGGTCTTTACCGCCGCGCCGATTCCCTGAACAGGCTGGAGCGCCATGACGCCACAAGAACTGCCTCCGCCGGCGCCGCTGGCCGACGGCGCGGACACCGCGAAGCTGGAGCGCACGCTGGCGCTGGCGGAGCTGGACTTGAAGCGCGCGGAGCTGGACTTGAAGGTCAAGCAGCATGAGCTGGAGCGCGCCAAGGTCGACCAGGCGGGCAGTTGGCTGGCGCAGCCGCTGACGGTCGCGATCCTCGGCGGCGTCATCGCGTCGCTCGCGCATGTGGTCAACACCGCGTGGGCCGCGCATGAGACCGCGCAGCTGGAGGCGCGCAAAGTGCGGACCAGCCTGGTGCTGGAGGCCGTCAAGGCGCCGGATCGGCGGACCGCGCTGTCCAACCTGCTGTTCTACATCGACATGGGCCTGCTGGAAGATCCCGGCGACAAGCTGCGCGAGCAGATCCGCCTGAAGCCGGAGACGATTCCGCTGCATGGCACGCCGTCCGCGACCACGCTCGAATAGCTGCATCATCGCCGCGCCGCAATCGTGAAACTGCTGTGACAGCCGCAGTTTTTTGAACCGCGCCAGCGCTTTGCGCCTGACAACGCCACCATCGCTGTGCTACGTTTTCCGCCACTCATTCCGGAGGTTCCCATGTCGCTCCCCTTGGCGCATGCCAAGCCCATCGTCGCCGCGCTTCGGCAAACCGCCTTGTTTCGGCATGTTCCGCTGCGCCAGCTGGCGGCGCTCGTCGCGAAGTCGACCGAGGTGCAGTTCAACCAGTCGGACGTGGTTTACGACGATGGCGTCACCGCCGAAGCATTTTACGTCGTGCGCTCCGGACGGCTGTCAGACTTTGGCCGCGACGCGCAGGGCAAAATCATGCTGCGCCGGCAGCTGCGTCCGGGCGACACTTTTGGCGAAACAGCGGTTGTGCTGGGCCAGCCGACGCGCTCGCGCGTGGTGGCCAACGAGGCGACCGTAGTTGCGCAGATCCGCGCCGAGGATCTGCACACAGCAATGGCAGGTTCAACCGCTTTTCGCCGCGCGATCCTGACCGCGGCGCACCCCGAGGCGGAGTCGCTGCAGGCAGCGGCAACGCACCACGATGATCGCAATGTCGAGCTTGTCGCGGTCGTCGGTCCGCCGGGCTGGCCGCAGGAGAAACTCGCGGCCGCGCTGGGCCAGGCGCTCGTGATCAACCACGGCGACCGCGTGGCGCTCATCCACGTCGCGGCGACTGAACCCGCAAAGACCAGCAAGGTGCCCGCTGCGGCGGCCGACGGCCTGGTTCACGTGACGTCGGGGCCCAATCCGGACGCGTTCCTGAAGTCTGCGCCGGCCAAGGCGCTGATCAAAGCTGTGGACTACCTGCTGCTGGACCTCGCGGCGCTGGACGATGCGGCGCGCGCGCTGTGGATCGCGCATGCGACCAAGCTGGCCCCGCTGCGCCTGCCGGGCGACAGGACGGGTATCGCCGGGCTGCGCGACGCCATCCCGGTGTCCGAGGCGATCCTGATGCCGCAGACCGGCTCCGTGTTCCCGCACGTGCTGCCGGTGGGCGCCGCGCGCGTGCGGCTGAACCAGATGGACCTGGATAAGCCGCTAGCCGACTGGAGTCCGGCGAATCGCCGCGCGCTCGACAAATGGACGCGCCATGTCAGCGATCGCACGGTCGGCCTCGCGCTCGGCGGCGGCGGTGCCTGGGGTTATGCGCACGTCGTCCTCATCGAGGAATTGCTGGCCCGCAACGTGCCGATCGACATCGTCGCCGGCGTCAGCTTTGGCTCCATGGTCGGCGCCTATTACTGCGCGGGCGGCGAAGAAGGCTTGCGCAAGCTTGTCGCCGCCGGTCCGCGCCTGGCCATCATCGTCCAGGGCGCGATCCTCAGCTCCTGGGTCATCGGCAAGCAGGTGCAGATCGACGTGGGCGAGCATTGGCTGGAGGATCTCGAGACCGTCTTTTTGCCGGTGGCGTGCGACATCGCGGCGGCGGAGACAACGGCCATCCGCGGCATCAACCTGTCGGTCGGCACGCGCGCCAGCGGCTCCTTCCCGACCGTCTTTGGCCCGACGACCGCGATGGACCCGGTCGCGGGCAAGCTGCGGCGCTATGTCGACGGCGGCATCTCCGAGAACGTGCCGGACGGCGCCATCCTGACCGAAGGTGCGGATCTGGTCATCGCGTCCAACATCGTGCCGCCGCCGCAAGCGGAACCGGCGCCCAAGGCGCTGCTGCCCGGTCGCGTGGGCCGCGTGCTGCAGGCCATGAACCCGGTCGCGCGGATGCTGGATGGCTATCGCTCGACCTTCATGATGTTCCACACGGCCGGCGATAACGAGCTGCTGGCGGTCGATGCCATGCTGCACACAAAGCCCACCGGGTTTTTGCCCATCGCGTTTGAGCGGGCGCACGACATCATGGCGGACTCGCGGGTGCTGGCGGCGGCGACGGCCGAGCAGGCGGCGGAGCGGTGGCGGGCGATGCAGGGGAGGGACTACGTCGGGTGAGGGCTGCGCCCTCGGGCTTTTGGCGGGCGCGCCGGCGTGGGCGGGTGGAGCGGCGGGGCCGCGAGCCTGTCTTTTTGGAAAGACAGGTCTTTCAATCGCGTTTCTGAGGAGAAAACCAGCTGCGCAGGTTTTCTCCTCAGACTCCTCTTTCCTTGCTTCGGGCAGCTGATTTGGGGAGGTTGGAAGTGCTCGGGTGGGCCTGTGCTCGCGCTTCGCGCGGTGCTCGGCCTTGCACTTGGCCGGCTGGGTCGGACTTGACTGCTGGTGGCTGCGCAGGTCGGCTTCGCCTCCCCTGCTCGCTTCAGGGAGAATTCGGGGGCGACTTTGTTGGGCACGGCGTGGTTGGGGGGGGAGACTGGGCTTGCGCTCTCGCGCTCGCTGGCGAAATGCTTGGAGACTTGGCTTGCGCTCTCGCGCTCGCTGGCGAAATCCTTGGAGACTTGGTTTGCGCTCTCGCGCTCGCTGGCGAGGTGCTAGGAGACCTGGCTTGCGCTCTCGCGCTCGCTGGCGAAATGCTTGGAGACTTGGCTTGCGCTCTC
>CAIYWC010000057.1 GCA_903929795.1 uncultured Myxococcales bacterium
CCGCTGGTCTGCTGACCCGCGATGCCCGCGCCAAGGAGCGCAAGAAATACGGCCGTTACGCTGCGCGCGCGCGCTTCCAGTTCTCGAAGCGTTAATCGGTCTCGGTCGGCTCCTCGCGAGTCGGCCTTCCGGTGCCCCGGCGCCGGAGTCCGCTGAGTAGCTCAGGTGGTTAGAGCGAACGACTCATAATCGTTAGGTCGAGGGTTCAAGTCCCCCCTCAGCGACCAAAGCCAGAAAGGCAGATATCCTCGGTGCGCGACCGAACGCATGTCGTGTCCCGGCTGCCGCGCGCTCTGTGGAGCGCTTGCCGGTCGAGGGTTCAAGTCCCCCGTTAGCGACCCTTCAAAAAATTCAATTCTTTCAAGCAGATTTCTTGCCACGACCATTGCTGCCGGCCGCGGCGATCGCAGCCTGTGCGTCACCCGGCAGCGCTGTAGGGCCCGCGCTTTTTGCGGCGCGATGCATTTGCCTTCCAGCGCGGTCCCCTGCACGTCGGGACACAGCCAGTCCACACGACCCGGCGACGCGCGTTCAATGCCGTGCAACACGCTCTGCGAACGCCGCCAGGCCCGTCCGGACTCGCCGTCTGGCGTCGGCCGCAGCCGCTCCAGCGCCTGGCCCGGGTGCGGCTTGGGCCACGGCGGCTTCTTATGCCATTGGGCAACGTCCACGCGGGTTTGCCGCCAAAACAGCTCCAGTCGGCCCGCGTCATTGGGCAGGCGCATTCCCTTGACCGCCGCTTCGCCGGGCTGGGCGCCCATGGGCGTCAGCAGCACGATCTCGCCCGCATGCAGCAGCGGCGCGGCCGGGCGCACGGGCACGGCGCGCACGCCCGACGGCAAGAGCAGCGACAGGTCCGCCAGCCGCACCGGCTCACGCGCCAGATTGACAACCTCAACGAATTCCCCGGCGCGGTCGTCGTGCAGCAGCGGGTTGCTTTGGATTTCCGAGATCACCAGGCGCGGCACGGCCGGTGGCAGCGGCGGCGGCTCGCTCGGGTCAGCGATCGCGGACTGCGGCAGGACGCGTAGAATCAAGACAAGCAAGCCTTGCAACATCGGCAGTTCCTCATCCGCGCGCGGTGGCTGGCGCGGCGGCGACTGGCGATGCAGGATTCGTGCCAAGCATGGATTCCAGTGTTTTCAAGGCCTTGGCTCCAGCGCAGTCTCACCTGACTGGTCTCGATTGGTCTCAGCTGGTCTCACTCCGTTTGGTCGATTTGGAATTTGCACTGTAATTTCAATAGGATGTGCACGCGTGACCTCCTTGACACGCGACCAACGAAGCCTACAATCGAGACCAAACTTGGCCGGCGCATCCGATCCGCGAACGCGAGGACGGGCGTCCGTGGTCGTTCGCCCAAGGATTGCGATGTTGGCCCGTCCGTTTCGCGTAACGAATCGCCATTCTTGGATTTTGTCGGCGCTGCTGGCGACCATGGTACTGGTCAGTCGGCCAGCCGTCGCGGATGAGGTTGAGCGGACCATGGCGCTGGTCGAAGTCCGCACCGGCGAAGAGCCGAATCCGCTGACCAACGATTACCTGCAGGCCGTGCTCGCCGGGCTGCAGCAGGAAGCGCACGGCGACGTGATGGTCGTGCCCATGAAGAAGAGCGCGGAAAAGCTGCGCCGGGATCGCGATCAGGTGCCCAGCGCGCTGACCGACGAGCGTCGAGCGGCGCTGGAAGCGGCGCGCAAACAGGGCATTCGCTTTTTGGACGACGCGGATGCGCCCAACGCGATCAAGGCGCTGCAGTCCGCGGAGGCCAAGTACCGCGCGGCGATCGCTTCGCCGGGCGCCGAGGACAAATTGCGCAAGAATTACCTGGATGTGCTGGCGCAGCTGGCAACCGCGCACGTGATTGCCCGCGACAAGGACGCGGCGTCCGAGGTTTTCCGCACCGTCGTGACAGCCTTTGGCGCCAAGGCCAATGTGACCGACGACAACTACCGTCCCGATGTCGTTGAACTTTTTCACAAAGTTGCCAAGGAAGCGTCCACGCAGCCCAAGGGGCAAGTGGAAGTGAGCTCGGAGCCGCCGGGCGCGCATGTGCTCATCAACGGCATCGATCGCGGCGTGACCCCTGCAATCATTGCGGATTTGGCGCCAGGCGTGTACGCGATTCGCCTGCAAGCCGGCGCAGCGAGCTCGATGTTGCACCGCGTGAAAGTGGCGGGCGGCAAAAAGGCGACGCTGGCCCTCAGCGTGGAATACGAACGGCACCTTCTGCTGGATGACGACCGCGTCGGGCTTGGCTATGCCGATCTGGACGGTGCGCAGAGGCGCGTGCTGGCCGACAGCGTGGCGCTCGGCAAGGAGCTGGGCGTGGCGAGCGTTGCGGCCGTCGGCGTGCTGGATGGCACGCTGTACGCGTGGCTGGTCGATGTGGCCCAGGCGCGGATCGAGCGGACTTCCAGCATGAAAGTGCCGGGGATTGGCACGAGTCCGCGCGCCGTGGCCAAAGTCCTGAACACGCTGCTGGGCGAGCGCAAAGGCACCGACGGCGCGGAGCCGGGCGAGGCAGAGAAGCCCGCGTGGTACAAGTCCGTTCCGGGCATCGTCTGCGGCGTCGGGGCGCTGGCGGCTCTGGGCGTCGGGGCGGCGTTTGCGCCCAACTTCACCGTATCCGAGGTTCACACCCAAGCGGAGAAAGATTCGGCCCAAACGGGTCGCGTCGTCGGCGTGGTTTCGCTCAGCGCAGGCGCGGTCCTGGCCGGTGCTGCGGCATTCTTCTTTTGGCGTCAAGCGCAAGCCCCTGCGCCGGCTGCCGGTCCATCGGCCGCGTTCGATCGCCTTCCACCGCCGCAACTTGGCTTTGCTCCGGTGGTTTTTGCCGCGCAGCCGAGCCGGTAGCTCTTGGCCGTGGACCTCCAGCCCAGGCCGCACGAGACGCTGGACTGCATCCTGGGCGGCACGATCCAGCTGCTGCAGGCGAGGGTCGGCTATCGAACCGCCATCGACGCGCCCTTGCTCGCCTGGTTCGCCGCGCAACAAGCGCCCGATGCCCTGCGCGCGCTCGACCTGGGCGCGGGCAGCGGGCTCGTGTCCATCGTGCTGGCCCGGGCACTGCCGCGGATCATGCTTCAACTTCTTGAAAAACAAACGGTCATGGCTGACCGCGCTCGCCGCAATGCCAAGCTGAACGGCGTGGCGGATCGCCTGGCGGTCGTGCCCGGCGATGTCGCTGCGCGGCCGCAGTTGACCGGGCCGTTCGACCTTGTGCTGTGTAACCCACCGTACCTCAAGAGCAATCAGGGCAATGCGCCCGCGAACCTGGAGCGGCGGATTGCCCACCAGGAGACTTCAGCGACCCTGGCGCAATTCTGTCAGTTTGCCGCGGACCAGATGTCGGCAAGTTCTCAAAGTTGCTGGGTTTTTCCGTTCCACGACGCCGAACGCCTGCTGGCGGACCTCGCGCGCGCGGGGCTGGGCGACCGCGCGATCCTCCACGTTCGGCATCGGCCCCATGATGCCAAGCCGACGCGCGTCCTCGTGCGCGCGCGCTTGGGGCTGCCGGGGTTGGCGACGCTGCCCGCGCGGGCAATTCACCTGCAGGATCAGCCAGATCGCGTCTTTCAGCCGGATCTGGCGGACTTCTTTGCCCGGCTGGGCGCGCCGCCGCACTGACCGGGATTGCGCAAGCTGCGTCACCGGGGCGTGCATGGCCTACACGCCTTGCCTCTCGCGTTTGACTTCGTCAGGTTTGCGTCGTGAACGTGACAGACGTGTCACGTTGCGCGCGCAAAGTTGCGGGAGGCCGGGCCGAATGTTAGCTTGGAATCAGCGCGGCTGAGGTTGCCAAAGGGGTAGCCGAGACCGGGGGTTCGAATCGAATGGCTACTTGGCGCGTCTCATAGACGACCGGTTGGCCGCCAAGGCGAGGAACCGGCAGTCCTGGAGGTTACGATGCTTGACGCCTTCATCATCGAAGAGATCCAACGTCGCGAGCGTGACCGGGATGCCCGCATCCAGCCACGCTTGGATCAGCCGAGTCGTTTTCCGATGCCGCCGCCGAATTGGCGCCCGGACTCGCGCCGCGAGCCGGACGTCGAGCGCGACGACGACGACAACGAGCGTGGAGTGATCATTCTCGACATGAAACTGCCTGATTAGTCAGGAAATTTCCGCGCGCGTCGCCACCACGCGCGCCAGCAGCCCGTACGCCACCGCCTCTTGCGCCGTCAGCCAGTAATCGCGCTGCGTATCCTTTTCAATCCGCGCCAGCTCCTGACCCGTCTCGCCCGCGATCAGCGCGTTGACCTTGGCGCGCGTCTTCAGGATCTCGTTGGCCGTGATTTCCAGGTCGCTCGCCGGGCCATAAACCGTCATCGGAATCAGCGGTTGGTGGATGAGCAGCCGCGTGTTCGGCAGCGACAGCCGGTCCTCTTTCTTGGCCGCCAACAGGATCACGGTCGCGATCGACGCCGTCAGGCCGTTGCAGATGATGCGGCACGCGGGCTTGATGAAGCGGATCGTGTCGTAGATCGCAAAGCCCGCCGTGACGCTGCCGCCGGGCGAGTTCAGGAAAATCGTGATCGGCTTGTCGCCGTCGTCAGCTTCCAGCAGCAACAGCTCACTGACCACACGCGCCGACTGCTTGTCGTCGATCTGCCCGGTAATCTGGATCGTCCGCGCTTTCAGCAGCTTGTCCGCCAAGCTCGGTGCCTTGTCGTCCTGCGGCGCTTCGGCCTTCTTCGGTTCGTCGTCTTCCATGCTCGCCATTGCTCTCTCCCGTTCGCTTTCGCGGTCCTTTCAAGGCCCCAGTCAGGCAAAAAATGCCCGCACCGTTGCAATCACTTCCTCGCGCTCTGCCTCGCGCAGACCCGGGTATACCGGCACCGCCAGCACCTCGCCGCAGGCTTTCTCAGTCTGCGGCAGGTGCGCCGGCGGATGGGCGCTCGCCAGCGCGCCCAGCTGATGCAGCGCGGTCGGGTAGTACACCGCCACACCGATTCCCGCCGCCTCCAGCGCCGCTTTCAGCGCGTCGCGCCGCGGTGTGCGCACCACGTACTGGTTCCAAGCGTGGCCCGGCGTCAGCGGCGGCAACAGTAGCCGATCCGCGCCGATTCCCTGCCACGCCGCGTCGTAAGCCTCCGCATTGGCGCGGCGTTTTGCCACCCAGCCTTCCAGCTCCGGCAGCAGCACCTGCAAAAACGCGGCCTGCAGCGCGTCCAGGCGAAAATTGCCGCCCAGGTGGTTGAACTGGTAGCGGACCGCGCCGCCGTGCTGGCGTTTCTCGCGGATCCGCTGGGCCAATTCCGTGTCGTCGGTGATGACCGCGCCGCCGTCGCCCAGTGCGCCGAGGTTCTTCGCCGGAAAGAAGCTGAACGCGCCGGCGAGGCCGATTCGGCCGACCGAGCGGCCGTCGGGCTGCCGCGCACCGTGCGCCTGCGCGCAATCCTCGATGAGCAGCGCGCCGCGCTCGCGGCACAGCGCATCCAAGCCGTCCAACGGCTGCGGCTCGCCAAAGAGATGCACGTTCAGCACCGCGCGGGTCCGCGGCGTCCACGCGGCGCGGAACTGCGCGACATCCGGGTAGAATTTCCCCGGCGCCAGATCCACGAACACCGGACGCAGCCCCGCGCGCAGCACGGACGTCGCCGTCGCGATGAACGTGAACGGCGTGCACAGCACCTCATCGCCCGGCTGCAGGCCTTTTTGGTCCAGCGCCATGAACGTCAGCAGCAGCGCGTCCGTGCCGCTGGACACGCCGACGACATGCGCGGCACCGGTGTACGCGCCAAAAGCCTTTTCAAAACCAACCACTTCGGGCCCGAGCACGAAGACGCCGTGCGTCAGGCACCGTTCAAGCGCGGCGTGCAGCTGCGGCCGCAGCGGTTCCAACAGCCGGGCGAGGTCAAAAAGTGGAACGCCCATCAGGTGTTCTCCTGCAAGACGAGCCCTGTCCCGTCATGGCTCCAGCGGTGGCCGCAGCGCGCGCAGGTGGCGGTGGTGCCGGAGCGCAGTGTCACATCCAGCGCCAGTTTCTCGCCGCATGCGCAGACCCAGCCGCGCACGCGCGCGGGGTTACCGGTGACCAGCGCGTGAGCGGGGACGTCGCGCGTGACCACGCTGCCCGCGCCGATGAACGCGTAGTCGCCGATGCTGTGGCCGCAGACGACGGTGGCATTGGCGCCGATCGTGACGCCGCGGCCGACCGGCGTGGCGCTGAATTCGCCGCGGCGGCTGACGGTGGCACGCGGTCGCGTGACGTTGGTGAACACGCAGGACGGGCCGCAGAAGACGCCATCGCCGAGCGTGACGCCGTCGTAGACGGAGACGTTGTTTTGCAGGCGCACGTTGTCGCCGATCACGGCGCCGCTCTGCACAAAGCCGTTCTGGCCGATCACGCAGTCGCGGCCGATGACTGCGCCGTCCATGACGTGGCTGAAGTGCCAAATCTTGCTGCCGACGCCGATCTGGGCGCCCTCGCCGACGACCGCGGACGGGTGAATTGTCACGCCCGGGTGGCGCTCAAGCGGCAGATCGGCAAGCGCCACCGGCACGCCGCCCTGGGTCAGCGACTGCTCCGCGGCGTCCAACACGCGCAGCACGCGCATGCCTTCTTGACCATCGGTGTACAGCGGCGCACCCGTCCCCGCGCAAGCGTCCAAAAACGCTTGCATCTCGCAGCGCAGCGGCTCGTCGTTGGCAAGCGGCACCGGCTCGGGCTCCGCTTTGCGCGGCACCGGTACGCCGTCTTTCCAGTCCACGCCGTGGCGAAACAGCACGAGCTTCTGGTCCAGCGGCAGCGTGTCGTCAAACAGCGCCATCGCGTCCTGGCCGACGACCACCAGCCGCTGCTCTTTGAACGGATGCAGCCACGACACGTAAATATGGGCTTTCAAACCGGATTCCCAGCTCAGGTGCGTCACGGTCGAGTCAGCGATCTTCGGGTGCAAGAAGTAGCCGCCGGTCGCGTGCACTTCGCTGGGCATGCCGCCCGCGAGCCGCAACATCACGGAGATGTCGTGCGGCGCAAACGACCAGAGACTGTTTTCCTCGCGGCGAATTCTGCCCAAATTCAGGCGGTTGGAGTAGAAATACAAGAGGCGTCCCAGCGCGCCCTGGCGGATCAGCTCGTCCAGCTTGTGCACCGCCGGGTGGTACTGCAGCAGGTGGCCGACCATCAGCACGCGCTGTTTCTGCTTCGCGAGCGCGATGAGCGGCGGGCACTCGGCGACGTGCAGCGCCAGCGGCTTCTCGACAAAGACGTGCTGGCCGCGCTGGAGAAAATACTCAGCCAATTCAGCATGTTGTGCGGCAGGCGCGGCGACCGCCACGGCCAGATCGGCCGGCACTTCCTGGCGCGTCGCGACCACACGCGCGCGCGGATAGAGTTTTTGCGCCGCCGCCCGGGCGACCGGATCGGGATCGCAGACCACCGCGAGCACGCCCAAGGCCTCGAGATTGCGGGCAATATTGCGGCCCCACGGACCAAAACCGACGAGCGCGACTTGGATGGCTGGCTGGTTTTGCGACACGGGCACCTCGCGCGCCGCGTGTAGCACGGACGAGGCTGATCCGACAACCAGAACTGGAATCGGCGGATGAATCGGCTAGACTGGCGGGTTAGGGAACGGGAGGTTGTGTTGCGGCTCGGCGTGGGGACAATTTTGGCGCTTGGGCTGGCTCTGCCGGCCGTTGCGATCGCACGCCCGTGCACCGAGGCGATTTTTGACTGCGGGCGCAACGGCGACGTGACCATCAAGAACGCCAAGGCGCTGTTTTCGGAAGGTCGCACTGCCGCTTGGATCCGTTCCCGCTGTCGGCCGGAGGTCGTCGAACCGCCCGGCTGCGATTGGGGCACCCGCGTCAGCCCGGGTGGCGGCCCTGGCAGTTCGACCGTGCTTGCGAAAGCCGGACCAAGCTATGCCGACGCTGCGCCCGGGCCGCTGCCCACGCCTGTTGAACCGCCGCCCAACCGCGACAACGCCCGGCGCGGTCCCACGCCGGCGCCCAAGGATCCGCTGGATGTTGGCATGTTTGCAGATGAAATCGCCGCAGCGGCCCAGCGCTACAAGCTACCGCCGCAGCTGATTCGCGCCGTCATGATGACCGAGTCGGGCGGCAATCCGCTGGTGCTGTCCAACAAAGGCGCGGTCGGGCTGATGCAGCTGCTGCCCGCTACGGCGCGCGAAATGGGCGTCGACGATATCCACGACGTGGCGCAAAACCTCATGGGTGGCGCGCGGTTCCTTCGCGTGCTGGCGAACCGGTTCGAGGGCGACTTGGTGAAAGTGCTGTCTGCGTATCACGCCGGCTCCACACGTGTGCTTGGGCGCGACGCCACGCCATTCGCCGCGACGGACGACTATGTCCGTAAAATCTTGCGCCTTTATTACCAACTGCGCGATGCGAGGTAGTCCGATGCGGCCTCTTTTGACCCTGCTGTTGGTGGCGTTCGCCGGTTGCGACACGACGACGGCAGCCGCCGGCGGCGACTACACGTGCACCAACACGCCGGTCCTCAGCTACCCGCAGGCGGGCGTGGCCGGTGCAGCGTGCAAAAAGAGCGCGGACTGCCAGTACGGAACCTGTGAATTCAGCGCATTGCAACTCGCCGGCCACATCACGACGACCGAAGGCGTGTGCACCAAGAACTGTGCGTGCGGCGCGGCGACCTCGCAGTGCTCCGCGGATGACAACGACGCAAATAACCTGCACTTTACCTGCATCAAGCAGATCGGCGGCACGGCCTCGGAGTGCGCAGTCAAGTGCGCTTCCGTGGCGGATTGCCAGAAAATCAACCCGCGCTTCAACGCATGCACGGAATCGTCGGACGCGTATGGAACGGCGGACAACGTGTGCACGATTCAGTGAAATCACCGCTGGTTGCTGAAATCATTGCGAAGCGGATCGCAGCGTGGTAATTTGTGGCTACGGCGCAGCTACGCGGCGATAGGGATTCGGCAAGCCGACCCGCGACATGACCGACCCTTACCCTGCCAGTAGTCTCTTACAATTCAACGCGTTGTCCATGGCTAACGTCCTCGCGGCGCCGGATTGGGTGCTGTCGATCCTTGCCATTGCCGTCTCGTTGGCGACGTCCTTTCTCTTCGCCGGCAGTGAAACCGCGATCACGGGTATGGGCGAACTGCGCATCCGCAAGCTAATCGACAGCCACCAGGGCCCGCGCGGCCTGCTGGAGCTGTGGCTGACCGAGCCGTCGCACGTGCTCACAACGCTGCTGGCCGGCAACACGCTGGCGAATATCCTTTCGTCAGCGCTGGTTACGTCGCTGGCGCTTCACCTGGCGCACGCCAACGCGCTGGATCCGTCCTGGACGGAAGCCGCCGTCGTGGCGCTCCTGACGTTTTTGGTGCTGGTCTTTGCCGAAATCGCGCCCAAGACGCTCGCCAACAACCATCCGGAGCGGTTTTTGCCCGGGTTGCACATCGTCTGGTGGTTCCACCTCGCGACGCGCTGGATGACCCGGCTGGCGACGTGGGTGGCGATGGGCTTTGTGCGCGCGTTGGGCGGTTCGTCCACGCCGACGACGTTTCAGGTGACGGAAGAGCAGATCGAAGACATGGTGCGAATCGGCAGTGAATCCGGGATGATCAACGAGGAGCAGGGCGACATGCTGCAAGGCGTGTTTGAGCTGGCCGACTTACCCGTGCGTGCGATCATGACGCCGCGCATCAAAATCGACGGGCTGCCGGTCGACGCGCACTTTGAGCAGATCGCGCACCTGATCACGACGACGAAATTTTCGCGCTATCCGGTGTATGAAAAGACCGTGGACAAGATTGTCGGCGTGTTTTACGCCAAGGATCTGGTCGACCACATGCTGCGCGGTGACGTGCGGCAGTTCAACCTGGCCGAGCACATCCACGAAGCGCGTTTTGTGCCGGACAGCCAAAAAGCCGCGGAGCTTCTGCGCGATTTCCAGAAAGAATCCGTGCACATGGCGATCGTCGTGGATGAGCATGGCGGCACCGCGGGCATCGTGACGCTGGAGGATGTGCTGGAGCAGCTTGTCGGCGAAATTTACGACGAATACGACCAGGAAGAGCCGCTGATCCGCAGCACGGGCGAGGGCACCTGGACGGTGGATGCGACCGCGGAAGTTCGTGAATTTGCCGAACAAATTGATCTGGAACTGCCTGATGCGCCGAGCTATTCGACCGTCGGTGGCTTTGTGATCGAGCAGCTGGGACGCGTGCCCAAGATCGGCGAGACCGTGCGCGTGGACGGCGTGCTGATCACCGTGCGCGAAGCCGATGACAACCGCGTGGTGCGCGTGGACGTGGAGCTTGTCAAGCAGCCAAGCGAAGCCGCGGCTGCGGAGACGCCGGGCGGGCGCAAGCGCCACGTCAGCGCGCCAGGAACTGACGCCGTCGACGGCTAATTAATCAGGAATTCAGGGCAGTTGAACGTGCGCGTCGGCATCAACCGCCGTGACGTGCTTGGGGCCTTGGGTCGCCAGCACGCCCGCCGCGACGCCGCCTACGACCACCGCGCCCACCGCAGTCCAAAACCACCAGCGCGACAGGATTGACGGATCCTCCTGCGCCAGCGGCGCGGTCACCGGCGCCAGCGCGATGTCCAGCGCCAACTCCTGGCCCGCGTCGATCTGCAGATCGCGGACGTCCTGGGTGTAACCCGGCGCACCGATTCGTAATTCGTGTTTTCCTGGCGCAACGTCGCCGTCAAAGGGCGTCAGGCCGATCGGCTTGCCCGCGAGCGTCACACGCGCCCGCAGCACGTTGCAGTCGATGCGCAGCACGCCCATTGTCGGAACGAGATCGGCCTCGACCTCCGAATTTTGCCCACCGCCGGCCATCACGGTGTCGACGTAGGGCGCATAGCCGCGTTTTTGCACGCGAATCGCGTACGTCTCGCCGGCCTTGACCTTCAGCGGCGCCTTCAGCGGCACCTCGCCGACTTCCGCATCGTTCACGTAGACCTTGGCGCCGCGCGTCAGCGAGGACACCGTGATCGTCGCCTCGTTGGACGCCGCATCCTCCACCGTCGCCGGTTTTGCGGTTGGCTTGCGCGGCGGTCCGGCCGAAGCGAGCGGCGAGAATGTCGCCAGCGTCATGCCAAGCAGGGTCGCGGCAGCTGTCGATCGGCGCACCAGCATCCTTCCTCCGCCGCACATGGTGCGGGCTGTCGCGCACTTTCGCAACGACGCGCCCGGGATACTCACGATTTCCGCAGCTTGCGCGCACGGGCCACCGCTTCCCGCGCGCGCGACCGCGCCTGTGCGCGCTCTGGCGCACCTGCATCGGGCGCATAGCGCGCGCGGTCGTACGCCTCGGCAAAGGCACCAATCGCCGTCGCGACGTCGCGATCGAGCCCCTGCAGCCGCGCCGCCACCGCCGTCCAGGTCTCCCACTGCGCGCGGCCCTGCTCCACGCGCTGCAGTTGCCGCTGCAACGCCATCGCCGCCCGCTGCACGCCGCGATCCCACGTCGGCGTTCGCGACCGGCGCTGCCACTGCCACCACAGGCCGTAGCCCGCGAACCAGAGCAATGCCAGCGCGCCAAGCGCCAGCAGCGCGTTTTCAAAGTTGGCCTTCATCTTCGCCGTGCGCCGCGGCGAGGATGGCTGCACGCCAAACTTGCTCAGCCCGGTCGCGCTGGGCAGCAGCTGCCCCAGGTTCTTGACGACCGCGATCTGCTGCTCCAGGTCGTATTCGACGACCCATTGGTACCAGACCATCGCCGCGCCATCCGCCAACTGCCGCAGCGATGCCGACAGTCCAGCTTCCTCGGGCGGCACCTGTCCACCCGGTGGGGTCGGGTCAAAAGTCCGCCAGCCGACGCCCTCGAAGTACACTTCAACCCACGAATGCGCGTCCGCCTGGCGGATCATCCGGTAGCCGCCATACGCGTTGAACACGCCGCCGGCGAAGCCGTGCACCACGCGAGCCGGGATGCCCTGGGTACGCAGCATCAGCGCCATCGACGTGGCAAAGTACTCGCAATGACCGTGCTTTTTGCCAAAGAGGAAGTCCGCCAGCGGCTTCTCGGCATCCTGATCGCCGGCCAGCGAGTACGTCCAGCCGGTTCGCAGCGCCTCCTGGAGCGTGGCCGCGCGGTCGTAGCGCGTCTCCGCCTTACCCACCAGCCGTTTGGCCAGCGCGGCGATGCGCGGATCCAGGCTCCGAGGCACCGCCAGCCAGCGATCCGCGATGTCCTCGCTCGGCGGCGACTCCGCGGCGCGCAGCAGATCAGGCTCCTTGGCCTCGTTCAGCGGCTCGATCGCCTCCACGAGGTAGTGCAGCGCGATCTCCGGCTGGGACTTGCGCAGCGCCGAGCGCACCCGAAACGTCAGGTCGCCCGCCTCCGTCCCCCGCACCCGCCGCGACCGACCGCGGTACATGTCAAAATTCGCGTCTAAAATCTGCACCGTGTGCGCGCGCGGCGGGGCAAAAAGCACTTTGATATCCTGGCCCAGCGGCTCCAGGTACACGTCCATCTGGAACGTCCGCTCCGTCCGTGCGTCCGGCTGGCCCGACCACGGCACCACGTAGCGCCCAGCCATGTCCATCATCAGGTCGGTCGGGTCTTCCTGCGGGCGCGTCCAGCCGTTGCCGACGAAATTCTCGAACGCCGCGCCGCGCAGTCGCACCGGATCCTGCAACCGCTTGGGATCCTTTGGAAAGCTGACGCGCGCTACGACTTCGGGCGACGACTTGATTTGGCCGAAATGCCCCAGCTGCGCGTCCAGACCAAAGCCCGTCACCGAGTGCCCGCGCGTCTGGGCAAACAGCAGGCCGACGCCGATCCGCGGAAACAGGAAGAAAAACAGCGCGGAAATCACGAGCATGCCCACGGCCATGCCGCTCAGCGCCGCCAGGAACCGCTTGGTCAACAGCCGCCGGGTGCGCCACGCCAGCGCGTTTTCCTCCGCGGGCGCGTCCGGCCACGGGCTCGGCGGCGCCGGCGGCAGCGCTTTGCGCAGGCCAAACCAGCGGCGTTTGCCCGGCGGATCGGGCGTCAGGTGCTCCGGGCCGGTGTGCGTGTGCAGCTCGATCTCGCGGGTCAGGTGCAGCAGGGTCAGGCCCCACATCGTCAAGACCGTGTAGGCCAGAAAGCTCGCGGCAAATGCCGGCCCCGGGCTCACGATCGCACCGACCAGCAGCAGCACAAACGACAGCGCCATCAGCTGCAGAAAGTCCTTGGCGAAACGCCGCTGGAAAAACCGGCTGACCGTGAGCAGCAGCGCAAACTGCAGGGCGTGCAGCAGCCAGTTGCTGTCGCTCCACGCCCACGACAGCAGCACCGCCGCGGCGACCAGCAAAGCCCCGGTCCACAGCTTGGCCGTCAGCGGGCGCGGCGCGGCGGTCCGCGGATCGCGCAGGAGGGAAGCGGCGCCCGCGATCAGAAAGGCAACCGGCGAGGCCAGCCCAATTTCCCCCGATAGCGCGACCGGCAGGAAGGCCGCGGCGACGAGCCCATAGGAAACCGCCGTCAGGGCAAACGCGACGTTCATGCGGCCCCCGCCTTGAAGTCGGTCATCCGCGCAATCGACTGGACGTCGCCGGCTTGATCCAGCGTCACACGCACGTCCGGAACGCCGTCGCCCATCACTTCCGGCCGGCTCTGGAACGTCACGAGAAACAGCTCGGCCTTGACCATCGCGGTCAGCGGCGGCCAGGTCAACGGCTCCCCGCGGGCGATCTGCGCCGCGCGCGTCTCGCAGGCCAGCGCCAGCGTCGCCCATTCGGCGTCCGGAATCGCCCAATCCGCGGGCGGGCGGCGGTCCGCCAGGACCAGCTGTGCCAGGTGCTCCCGCATCCGCTGCAGCGCGTCGCCCAGACCGGTCGCGTCGACCATCGGCGGCACGTCGCCCTGCAGCGTCTGTAGCCCGACGGCCAGCCCGTCCTGAAGCAGCGCCGCGCAGAGCCCAGCCACCGTCGCGCAGGCGCGATCCAGCGTCGCGACGTCGTTGGTCGGACCCGGCGCCACGTGGACAAACCGCACAAGCGCCACCCGCGCCGCGTCCGCCTCCCACTCGCGCGCCACCAGTCGATCGCGCCGCGCCGAGACCTTCCAGTGGATGTCGCGCATCGCGTCGCCCGCCCGGGCATCGCGCAGCCCGCGGAAGGCATCGCCCTGGCCCGCGCGCGTCGACGTGTGCTGCGCGCCGCGCTGGGCTGCACCGCGCCAGGGCAGGTGCACGTCCGCCACGCCGGCGAGCGCGAGCAGCCGCACCGGCGCCTCATAGAGCCGTGATTTCCGAGCAAAGCCGAAGGGATACGCGGTGGTCACCAGCAGGCCGACCGTCGCCAGCGGCCCACGCCGCAGCGGCTTGATCGCGCCAAATGCTTGGCCGCGCTCGTGCGGCGCGAGGTGCAGCAGATAGCCCGGCCGCAGGAGCACCGTCGGGCTGTCGGTCAGCTCGCCTGCCTCGATGTGCAACGCCCCGCGATTCTTGGCGTTGAGCACCTCAAGCCGCAGCGTCGTCACTTCGCCTGCCGGCACGTCCGCTGGATAGCAGCGTGTCAGCTCCAGATCGCGCAGGCACAGCTCGGACAGGATGCCGCTGATCGAGATGATGGAAATCGCCAAGCTCAGCAGCAAGTACAGCAAATTATTGCCAGTATTCACCGCCGCCGCGCCAAGCAGCAGCGTGATGCCGATGATCCACTTGCCCTCGCGCGTCACGACCAGCTTGCGCGGAAACAGCCGGTTCGAGCGGCCCATGCGCCGCCAAAAGCCCAAACGCTGGCGCGCCAACGCGGAAAGCTCGCGGTTGCGCTCGGCAATCAAGATCTGCTGCGTGGACTGCGCCATTGAACTCCGTCCAGACAATACCGGCACGCGCGGTTCCCGGCAATCGGTTTGACCAGTTGGCGTGGCCTCCGCTACAACCACGCTCCGCGGTTGTTCCGGCCGCACCTGAGGTCGCCGATGGCTGAGTCAATCGAGCTGCGCACTTTTACCCAAATCGACGTGCTGCAGCCGCAGGTGGCCTCCTTCATCGCCACGGTGGCGCGGGGCTTCTTGCCGCTGGAAGGCCAAGCGGCGCTGCTTGTCGAAGTCGCGCCAGGGATGAGCGTGAATGTGGTGACGGACGCGATCCTCAAGAAAACGTCCGTGATTCCGGGGATGCAGATCGTCGAACGGGCATTTGGCATGCTGGAAGTGCACAGCGCGGACCAGGGCCAAGTCGCGGCCGCAGGCGAGGCGGTGCTGGCGCACTACGGCATTCAAAAAGAGGACCGGATGGCGCCGCGCATCCAGTCCTCGCAGGTCATTACCGGCATCGAGGGCTACCACACGCAGCTGATCAACCGGATGCGCCACGGCGACATGATCCAGCAGGGCGAGACGCTGTACGTCCTGGAAGTGCACCCGGCAGGCTACGCGTTGCTGGCGACCAACGAGGCAGAAAAGTCTGCGAAAATCAAGGTGTTGGAGATGATTTTCTACGGAGCATTCGGCCGTGTCTGGCTGGGCGGCGACGAGGAGAACATCGCGCAGGCGGCCAAAGCCATCGAAGCCGCGCTGGCGACCATCACCGTACGCGAGAACAAGGGCGACAAGGCGCACTAGGGCCAAGGCCGATCAGTTTGCCGATTCATCAGCTTAATCAGCAAGTTGCAGACCAAGCGCGCCCAGACTGGCGCACCGCTTCGGACTGCAGGTCCGCAACGCGTGCCCCACGCCGCTCGGGTCACGCTGCCGTTTCTGCCCGCGAGCGATCCGGTAGACGTGAGCGTTCCGAAATCTGAATGCCACAATACATTGCGATTTCATGATGTTTCACGCCAAGTGACTGGCATTGCCCTTAGACGACAATACCGCCCGGGCCCAGGCCCTCGCCGGCGAACGCCATCCAGGCGTAGTACGCGCTCTGTGCCGCAGCCTGGCGCGCCGCGGCCTTTTGTACGTCGGGCACTGGGGTTGTCTCAGCACGCCCGCTTTCACGCCATGTTTTCAGGTAGTTCTGCACCGTCTCGGCAGCAAACGTCCGCTCCGCCGCGCGCGTGCCATCGTTTTTCTGCGCGCGGATCAGCCAGAAGTCAGCCAGCACCGGGTCGCCCGCCGCGAGGCACAGATGACCGCACAACTCCTCAAAACCATGGCGTAAATCCGCGTCCATGGGCACTTCCAGCGCCGCCGCCACCGCGCGGTCGAGCATCCGCGCAGAGACCAGCGCGGTCGCGACGAAGATCTGCGCGTGGCCATGGCCGAGCACGTGCGCCAGAAACGCCCCGCCGCGCAATGTCAGCGGCAGATTGCCGACCTCCGCCCACTGCGCCATCGCGTCCAGCATCTTGCCCGGCCACGCCTGTGGCGGCATCCCCAGCTGCTCGACCAAGCCGTCCACCGCTGCACGCGCGTCGTCCTGCACCGCCAGCCAGACGTCCAGCGCGTCGAACACCTCCAAGGCCGTCGGCGCGTGCAGCTGATCGGCGTATTCCGCTGCAAATTCAGCATCAATCAAGTAGGCCAGCATCCGCGCCAGCCGATCCAGCGGCCACTGCGGCACTGCCCAGCGCTGCCACAGCTCGCGCACGCTCAACCAAACGAAAACCTGGAAATTTTCGTCCCTGACGCCCGATTCGTGCAGCCAATCCTCTTCCTGGTCCGTCTGCGACTTGTGCGCCACGAGCGCCGTGAACCGCGGCCGATCCGTGGCGATGCCCAGCTGCGCCAGCCCGTCCAGCAGCTCCGCGTCGCTCCAGCTGCGCAGGTCCGGCTGCCGGCCATCCCAGTGCTGCAAACGTCCCGTCAGCGCGGCCATCGGCTACCCCAGCTTCGCGAGTTCGGCGAGCACGGCTTCCGCATGGCCTTTGACGCTCACCTTGGGCCAAGCTGCGGCAATTTTCCCAGCCTTATCAATGAGGTAGGTTGACCGGATCACGCCCTCCACTTCCTTGCCGTACATCAGCTTTTTGCCAAGCGCACCGTACGCGGCCAGCGTTGTCTTCTGCGGATCGGACAGCAGCGTGAATGGCAGGCCGTATTTCGTCTTGAAGCGGACGTGGGCCTTTTGCGCATCCGGGCTCACACCCAGCACGACCGCACCTTGGCCGAGGACTGCTGCGTGGCGGTCGCGAAAATCGCAGGCCTCCGTCGTACAGCCCGGCGTGTCGTCACGCGGATAAAAGTATAAAATCACCGGCTTGCCGCGCAGCGCCGACAGTTGCACCGTCGCACCGTCGTCGGCCAGCAAGGCAAAATCCGGAGCCAGGTCACCTGCTTTCAACGTCGCCATTCGAACCTCCGCGTCAGGCCACAACGGTGTCACAGGCGGCCGGCAAGCGTCAACGGTGCGGGCGTTTTGGTGTTTGCGCTTGCCGAGAGGACCGACCACGTTTATCGTGACGGCTGGGTAGCGGAGAGTGACCGATGCGATTTGCGATCATCAGCGACATTCATGCCAACATCCAAGCGCTGGAACAGGTGCTGGCGAAATGCGAGCAGCTGGACGTCGACGAGATCATCTGTCTGGGCGACGTCGTGGGCTACGGCGGAAATCCCAATGAATGCTGCGACTTGCTGCGCGAATACTGCACCATCTGCCTGATGGGCAACCACGACGCGGCGACGGTGGGCGTCATGGACGCCGACTACTACTACGATTCCGCCAAGCGCGTGCTGTATTGGTCGCGGGAAATCCTGACGGAAGACAACTTCAAGTGGCTGTATTCACTGCCTTATTCCCATCAACGCCCAGAGCTGGACATCGGCTTCTACCACGCCGCGCCGATCTTGCCGTCCAGCTTCTACTACGTCGTCCGCAATGAAGAAGCCGAGACGTTGACGCGCATGAAAGCTGGACTTTTTGGCCACAATTTCATCGGCCACAGCCACTTGACCACCACATACGAGTTCAACGGCAAGAAGGTGCGCGACGTGACCGGCGCGTACGAATACGTCAAGGGACGCCGGTACTTGACCAACGTCGGCTCCGTCGGCCAGCCGCGCGACCGCAATCCGGATGCATGCTTTGTGGTGTTCGACAGTGATTCCAAGGCGATGGAGCACGTGCGCGTGCCATACGATGTCGCGAGCGCGGCGGCCAGGATCCGCGAGGTCGGCCATGACGAGAAGTTCGCTCGGCGTCTGGCGCTCGGCGTTTGAGCGCAGCCACTGCAGTTTTGGCCCCGTCCACACAGATACACGGTTTCCTTCACCGATCTTGACCGGCTTTCGCCTTTACACGCCGCGCGTAGACCGCCACGCTTGGCGCCGATCTTGGGTCGGCTGCTCGGTCTTGTGGGCGGCGCACCGCTGCGGGCGTGGAGCGCGATGAAATCTGTCTTGACGCTTGGCGCCGTGGCCTATGAACCGCGGGTTGTGACGATCTGGGATGGCATGACCCGCTGGCTGGAGCAGCGCGGGCTGCCGATCCGCTACGTGCTGTATCAGTCCTACGAACAGCAAGTCTTGGCGCTGCTGGACGGGCACGTTGACGTCGCGTGGAATTCGCCGCTGGCGTGGCTGGAGACTCAGGAGCTGGCGCACCTGCGCGGGCGACGGACCCGGGCGATCGCGATGCGCGATAGCGATCGCGACTTGCGCTCGGTGGTCGTGGTCCGCAGCGACAGCGCGCTGCACACCGCGCTGGATCTGGACGGCAAGCGTGTGGGCGTGGGCACAACCGATTCGCCCCAGGCGACCCTCTTGCCGCTGTACGAGCTGGTTTCCGCCGGCGTGCGGCCCGTGCCGGTCTGTTTTGACGTGACCACTGGCCGCCACGGCGATCTGGTGGACGGTGAGCGCGGCGCGGCGCAGGCGCTGGCAGACGGCGAGATCGACGCTGCCTGCATGATGGACTCCAACCTGCTGCTGTTTGCGCTGGAAGGCGTGCTGCCAGGCAACATGCCGCGCGTCGTGGCGCAAACCGCGCCATACGATTGCCGCTGCCTGACGGCGCTGGACAACGGCCCGGCCGAGCTGATCGACCAGCTGCACGATTTCCTGATGGAAATGGACTACAACGACCCGGAATTGCGCGGCATCTTTGATCTGGAAGGCTTGCGCGCGTGGAAACCGGGCCGCACGAGCGGCTTTGAGCAGCTCAATCGCGCACGAGAAGGCCTGCGCGCGATCGGGCTGCTGTAGCGCCAGGGCCCAAGCTACTTCGCCGAGACGACGCCCGGCAGATAACGCACCCGGACCTGCCACTTCGGCTCGCCCTTGCCATGCGCCGCCAGCCGCAGCAGCACGCCATCGCCACTGCCGGTGATCACCAAATCCTGCGGCTGACCGGGCTGCACCACCAGCGTTTGCAGGTCGACCTGCTGGCCCACGTCGCGGATCGTCAGCTGGACCGGGCCTGAGCCCGTCGCCTCGGCTTGCACGCGAATGCGCGCGAGGCTCGGATCGCCGCCGTCCAACCGCAGCCAGTCGACACCGTCCGCCGCCGAACCCGTCAGCCACGCACCGAGCGCCAGCGGATTGGCCTGCGCCGGCGTGTCATTCGGCTCGATCTCGGCGAATTCCGTGAGGTCGCGGTGCTCGTACTGCACGCGGTACGTCACTTCCTCGGGCGCAAGCGGCGTGTCTTTTGCGCCTTGTCGCAATAGCACCAGCCGATCGGGAAGCTGGTCGCCTGCGGGCACAAAACCCAGCGTCGCGTGCGTCTCCCCCGACCGCAGCGCCCGGCTGGCGATCGTCCGCCCAGCCTGATCCAGCAGCACCAGCTGCGTACCATCCGGCGGATTGTCGTGCAAATCCAAGGTAATCCACACCAGCCGACCATCCACGGCGCCTTCCAGCCGAAACACGTCGCGGTCCTTGGGCCCTTCCAGGCTGCCCACGCGCAGCGCGCCCACCGGCAGCGTCTCGCCCGGCGCCAGATCGTTGGGCTCCTGCTCCGTGTCCGGCTGGCTCGGCACCGAGTTGACCGCCAGCTTGTACGCGTCGCTCAGGCTTTCGCTCGCCGTGCCATTGGGCGCCACGGCTTCCGTCACGCACACCGCCGTCACCGGCAGCCGCGGATTGGGCCACAGCAGCAGCTCACCCTGGCCGCGCCCGCGGTGGTCAACGGTCAGCCGCGCATCGCCGTCCTTGTCGTTCAGCGTCAAGGCCAAATCCATGTTCGGCAGGCCCGTGACCAGCACGCGCAGCGCTTGGTCGGCGGCCAGCTTGGGCAGCTGGTAGCAGTCCTGGTCCGCCAGCGTCGCGGAGCGCCGCTTGCCCAGATAGCCCACCGCCGTTCCGTCGGCCGCCAGCTGGTTCGGGTGCCGCGCGTCGTCATTGGGCTCCACATCCTGGCCGCGCACGGGCTCGGCGTGGGACGTCAGCACCACCGCGGCCGCCGCAGCCAGCGCCAGCAACACGGCGCCGAACGCGGCACTCCGCGCGTAGAGCGTGCGCTGCGCCATCGACTCGACCGGCGGCTCCGGCGCTTCCGGCTCGTCCGCGGGCGCATCGTCTTGCCAGGCGTTCTGCTGTGCCGCGCCCAGGGCTTCCGCCAGCTCCGCCATGGTCTGAAATCGATCTTCCGGCTTTTTCGCCAAGCACTTGCCGACGATCCGCTCCAGCACGCGGGGCACGGTTACGCCCGGCGGTGCCACGTCCGCGAGCCGCGGCGGCGGCGTCATCAGATGCGCTTTGAGGATGTCGAACGTGCCCTGATCGCCGCCGAACAGGTAGCTGCCGGTCAGCATCCTGAACATCAGCGCGCCGACGGCGTAGATGTCGCTGCGGCCGTCGACGTCGCCCGCGCGGATCTGCTCGGGGCTCATGTAGTACGGCGTGCCGAACAACTCGGCGCGCGAGTGCACGTCGTACAAATCCTCGGAATTCTTCAACTTTGCCAAGCCGAAATCGAGGATTTTGACGAAATCGGCCTGACCGTCCTGCGCCAGCAGAAAGATATTCTCGGGCTTCAGATCGCGGTGCACCACGCCGGCTTCATGGGCTTCCCCAAGCGAATCACACATTTGCGTGACGAGGCGCGCCACGCGATCGTGCGCGATGGGCCCGCGCGCGAGCAGCACGTCCAGCGTCTCGCCCTGCAGCAGCTCCATGACCAAAAAGAACACGTCCTGCCAGCGGCCAAAATCGAAGACGCGGATCGTGTGCGGACTGGAAAGCCTTGAAATCGCTCGGGCTTCTCGGGTAAATCGGCCGACAACCTGCTTGCGCGCCGCCAGGTCCGCGTGCAGCAACTTGATCGCCACGGATTTCTGCATCAGCGTCTGCTCGGCGCGAAACACGGTACCCATGCCGCCGTGGCCGATGATTTCCTGAATCAAATAGCGGCCATCCAGCATGGTCCCGATGTAGGCCGTGCCGATCTCCGCGTCCTCCGACACGTCGCGCGGCGCGTCGTCCGGAGCGATGGGTGGCGGCGGCGCGGCCTGCGGCAGCGGCGGTGGACCTGGCAACGGTGGCGGGAGAGGGTCGTTCAACGGCGCGGGTTCCAAATCTTGGGGCCTTTGCCGGGCGTGCGCTGCCAGGAAGGCGTGTAATATTGCCCGCATGGAACGTCCAGCGGTTCGCGC
>CAIYWC010000058.1 GCA_903929795.1 uncultured Myxococcales bacterium
CGTCAAACGACGCGTCATTGGGAATCAGCGTCGGCCACGCCTCGGTCTTGCACGGCACCCAGTTGGCTGCACCCGCGGCACCCGTGCCGTCGTCGACCTCGCACTCAAATGCCGGCAGTGTGCCATCGGTGCCGCCAGCCGGCAGCGTGTAGTCCAATGTCGCGGAATTAATGGCGATCTCCAATGCGCTGACGCCGCCCGCAATGTTGCTCAGCACGATGTCATTGGTCGCCGTGGCCACCGCCACCGTGTCGCCGCTCTTGAGCTGCTGCGAGTTGGAGCCCAATGCGGCCGCGAACACGCCCGCGCGATCAGCGCCGAGGCTGCCCGAGCTGGCGGCGCAGTTGTTGCTGGGTCCCACCGTCGCGTCGCCGCCCGTGGTCGTCTTGCCGTTGCCGCAAGCGGTTGCCAAGAACAGTCCGCTTGCCAGCAGCAACCGTCGCAAGCGAACCTTCAGGTGGGAGCGCACGTTCATCGGTACTCAAAGTTGCCCGGGCTGCGCGGTTTGCCTTGGCCGTCAGGCGTTAAGAAAGCTCGCAATTACGGAATGTTCTTGCAGTTGCTTGGCGTCGCGCCGCCGGTCGTCGCGGCAAACGTCGGGTTGACATAGCACGGCGTGATGCACCACTCGCCCTTGGGCTGCCACATCTTCACCGGGTTGGGCTTGCCAGGGTTGGCCGCGTCCGCGCAGACGTCGCCCGGCTTGCTGCCCGCGGTCTGGTAGCAGACGGTCAGCGGCGGCGTGTTGGTGCCCGTCAGCTGGTTGGGCCAGTTCAGCTTGCCGACGTACCACATATCCAAGGGATTTTGCAGCACTTTATCGACGTGCAGCGCCACGGCGCCAAACAAGTACACGTTGATCGTCGAGTACGACACGCCGTAGCCGTGGTCATTCCAGTAGTGCACGCCAATCGCGTACCAGCGCGGCAGCGACGCGTCGCCCTCCGGATGCTCCAGGTTCAGGTTCTCGGGACCGGCGCCGTCGGTGTCGTCGAGATCCAGCGTCGGGTCGTCCTTGATGGCCGGATTCACCGAGCCCCACTGCGGCGAGTTGTTGAACCAGAAGCAATCAAACGGGTTGTTGAACCACGGATCGCCCGTGCCGTCGCAGTCCAAGTCGGGACCCGACGCCAGATAGTTGGCAAAGTGCAGATCTTCGTCCGCGCCCGCGCCCGGGCCGGTGTCGGTCTGGTCCGGATCGGCCGGCGTGTCCCACAGCAGCTCCACGTGGACCGCGTTATTCGGCACAACCAGAACTTTTTGGCATGTCTGCGCGCAGGATTTCACGCCGTTCACGTCGACCACGTCCAGGCAGAACTCGTACTCGCCCGCTGCGTCCGGCACGAACGTTGGGTTGGGGAACGTGGCGCTCGGCGCGAAGCCCTTGGCCGAGCCCGCGGGCTGCTTCGCCGTCCACTTGTACGTCTTGATCGCCTGACCGCCGGCGCCCTTGGAGCCGTCGCCTTTGAGGTGCAGCGTCGTCTGCGGGATCACTTCGTCGCCTTCAGTGACCTCGATCTTGGCGATCGGGCAGGTCTGCAACACGCCTGTGCCTGAGACGATGACCGTCGGCGGCGGATTCGAGAACGCGTTCGAGCTGACGATGATGTTGACCGTGTCCGGCACCTGCTGGCCAGGATTATTCGGATCGGCCGGGCTGACGTCGCTTGGCGTGTATTTGACGTTGAACGACGTGCTCTTGCCGTTGGCAGGGATGCAGCACGGCTTGTCGGTCGTCGGGCCGTTCACCGGGTCGATGCCCGGACACAGCGCCTGCATCGGCGTGAAATCCATGGCGAATTCGCCCGGTGAACCGGTGTCGGCGGCAAACGCAAAGCTCGTGATGCACAGCTGCGCATCACCGCAGCTCGTGACTTTTACGGGGTTGGTCGCTTCGCCGCCCGCTGCCAGCACGCCGCCGAAGTTCACGTTCGTCGGGTCCAGCTTGAGACAAGGCACTTGCGAATTCGCCTTGATAGGCACCTGCATCCCGTTGGGTTGGCTGGGATCGTTGCAAAACAGCGTCAGCGTCGCGTTCTGGGGCTTGTCATCGGTTGGCGAGACGGACACGCCGACGTCCTGCGAACCTGCCACTGCCACCGTGACCGGGCTGGGCAGGTCAACCTTGTTCGACGACGACGGAATGTTGGTCAGCCCACCCAGCGCGTCGATCGTGAAGATCGGCGCGCTCGCCGTAAACAGAAACGACTTGCAAATCAGCACGCCGTCGCCCTGGTTGCTGATCGTGAACGCCTGGTGCGCCTGCGTGTCCGGCTGGACGTAGCCCCAGGCCACTTCGGTCGGGCTGATAACGATCTTGGGCACGCCCAGCTTGGTCGCCAGATTGATCGTGAAGACGCCGGCAGTCTTGGAATTCAGGTCGAGGTCATTCACAAACGTGATCAGCAGCTTCGCTGAACGATTGTTGGTGTCGAACTGCTTGAAATGGATGATGAAATGTTCGGCCGTCACGCGGTTGTTCGCCGCGTCCTCGAAGCCGCTCGGGACGATCGCCTTGAAGACGTGGGTCGCGCAGCTCTCGGTCTTGGTTGAATCCAGGCAGGTAAACGCCAGATCACCGGTCGAAGCGTCCTCCAGCGGGCTGGCCGGCTGGTATTGCAGCTCCATCTTGGCGATGCGCAGTTCAGCTGCGGCGGTCGATGAACCAGCGTTGCTGATCGTGAACGTGAAGTTGTTGTCGTCTGCGGTCGGCGTCGTGGTCGTCGCGACGGACACCGGGATGGTGCTGCCGTTGGCGACAGACGCCGAAGTGTTGTCGTAGACGATCTTGGTCTTGGCGCTGCAATCCAACTGGCCCGTCGAGCTGGAGTTGATGCACTCGATAGCCGTCGTGCCCTGCTTGGTGTTGGTCGTGCCAGAGGTGTTGCTGCAAGCCGCCAGCGCGCTGGCGAGGGCGACAAACGCGATCGGCTTGGCGAGAACTCTGGGCAAAGTTTGTGAGAGCATGGCAGCAAGTCCTCAGTTCGCGTGAGTCCCGATGCGGCGAGACCAACCAGGGGGCGCGGATCCGGTCGCACCCGCGCGCACACCAACCCTCGACTCTAGGGTTCTTGCCGCGATGCGTCAACTTGCAAATGCCGAGGCCGCACTTGGGAGGCAAGTCGCCAAGTAACACGCGCGCAACACGCCGGGCTAACGTGATACTGGACTTGACTAGCGGGCCTCAACCGGGAACTATCGGGCCCCTGCTGATGGAGGATTTTGTCCTTCGCTGCAGCCAACGTGCGATGCCGTAACGGTTTTCCGGGCACGCCCGCGTGGTGAGGGTTGCCGTGTTTTCGGGCAGCGAAAGCCTGGAAACCTCGCGCAGCCGCCTTCGCGTAGTTCCTCAGGAGCGTCATGTCGATGAATCTGCACCGCATCACCCGAGCCACTTCCGACTCCAACTCGCTGAAAATGCAGCGCTCTCAGGCTGAACAGCCGGGCAAGCGGCTGCGCGGGCTCTGGCTGCCGACTGTCGCGAGCGCGCTCAGCATCGCCAGCGTGTGGTCGATTACGGGCGGCCTCGCGTCGTGTGACTCGACCGCGAAGTTCACGCTGCCCGATCGCAAGTTCTATGCGATCGAAGCTGTGACCGCGTTTCCGGCGGCGATCGACGCCCAGGGCAAGGTGATTGGCCGCGTGTGCGGTGCACCGCTGCTGGATACCAACGGCCAGCCGCCGGTTGGCGATGCTGATGGTCAGCCGGTCGTGGAGCCGGCACCCGCCGACGCCAATGGCTTTGAAGTCACTGCGAATTTCATGTCCTCCAGCCTGGTGAAACCCGCCTGCGCGAGCGACAGCGACAACTCAATCAAAGAGGGCGAACTCGTCAATCTGACACGTGTCCAGACGACGACGCCGGCGACGGTCACGGTCGGCAACTTCGAGTTCGATGCGCGGTGCGTCGCCTCGCAGACGGACCTCTCGGGCTGCACCGACGCCGCCGTTCCGCTGCAGGCGTCCTCGGTGGTCTACAAGAACATCGTGAACCGCTGCGATCCGGGCAATGTCCAAGGCACGCTCGTCAACGTCGCGCTCGTCATGGACAACTCGGGGTCCATGAAAGGCAATGTCGACAAGAACACGCTCAAAGAAGACGCGGAGGGCTACTACCAGCCGTCCACGCCGCCCCTCACCAACGTCGCGTCGGACTGGAGCGGCCTGCGCTTCAACGCGTCTACGAGCTTCATCGACAGCTTGAACGCCAACGACCGCATCGTCGGCTACCTGTTCGACGAAAACGGCCCGTCGATCGCCTCGTCGGACTCGTATGTCTGCGACGGCAGTGGCAATCCGTCGTTCGACGGCGCGGCGTGCCGGCCCGACAACCCGAGCTCCTGCCCGGCGCCCGGCACCTGCGACCAGGACCCGACGCAGACCAACGACAGCTACAAGATCGCGCTGGCCGACGCCGAGTGCCTCGCGTTCGGCTCCAACAGCGGCAAGCGCCTGGATCTGGAAAACGGCATCGACTTGAAGCGCAACACCGCCACCGGCCGCGCGTCGCTGTGGAAAACGATCGACAACGCGTTCTCCTTTCTCGCCGGCGGCGGCGCCAACTGCCCTGACGGCTCCTTTGGCGCGCTCAACGGCATGCACATCGTCGTCGTGACCGACGGGCCCGACACCTGCGTGGACAGCGACGACTTCAGCTACACGTCGCTCAAGGACCCGACGTCCGGCAAGTGCCGCACCAAGTGCGCGACGGCGGACGCGACGTGGAAGGCGCTCGTGCTGCGCATGGCCAAGGCGCGCTACCCGGTGCACGTCCACTTCATCCAGTTCCAGGCGCCGGGCTACAAGGACCCGGATCCGCGCATGATGGAGATGGCGTGCCGCACCGATGGCACGTACCAGTTCATCAACTCGGAAAACTTCAACAAATCCGCGTCGTCTGGCTTCTCGGACGCGCTCGCCCGCGCGGTCAACCGCGTGCGCAACGGCCTGTCGGGCACGTGGCGCGTCGGCTACAAGTGGACGTCGATCCCAACCGAGTCGGAATTCCCCAAGGGCGCCATTCGCGCCGTGGACGGCGATTTCGTCTTTGCGGACAGCAAGTTCGACAGTCTGGATCCGGCCGTGCATGAGCTCGATGTCAACTCCTGGCGCTTCACGATCAACGGCGAGGAAGACCGCCGCGTGCTGATGCGCATGCCGTGCGCGAGCGACGCGGACTGCGGCGGCAGCGGCGACAACTGCAGCGCCAACCACTGCGCCGACGGCGGCGTATGCATCTCGGTGCCGGCGCCCAATGGCGAGCCGTGCGGCACCAACGGCACCTGCCGCAACGGCGCATGCACCGCGGGTCAGACCTGCACGGCCGCGATCGCGCCTTGAGCCAAGCCATGACGGCCAAAGCGGATTCGCCGCATGCCGTGGACCAGATGACGGGAACGCCCGTGCACCAGTCGACCGACCGGCGGCACGCGAGAGACAGGACGGAGGAGAAGATGAACCTCAATCGCAGCCAGCTTGTGCGGACGCCCGACCGGGTGCCGGGCAAGGTGCCGGACCGCGCGCTGGGCAAGATCGCCACTTGTTTGGCCCTGTTCGCGCTCGCGACCGCCGCGCCGCTGACCGCCCTGGCGGAGGAGCCCAAGGGCGATCCGACCTACAACGGCAGCCAGCCGATCGATCGCGAGCTGGACAAGTACTGGAATGTCGAGCAGAAAGTGTCGTCATTGCAGAATCCGATGTACGAGCGCAAGGGCGGCTTTGAGGCCGCGCTGCACTTTGGCGTCGTGCCCAACGACTCGTTCTATTTTCCGAAGTCAATCGGCGGCAACCTCGGCTACTTCCTCACGGACACGGTAGCGATCGAGCTCGGCTTCTCGTATTTGATGAATGCCAACAGTGACTTGCAGGCATTTCTCGTCGCCGTTCCCGGTGGCAAGAATGGCCCGACCGATCTGACCAAGGGCGCGAAGAAGGCGCCGGAAATGAACTGGATGAGTTCGGCGGACCTCGCGTGGTCGCCCTTCCACGGCAAACTCGGGATCTTTGACGCCAAGCTCAGCAACTTCGACCTCGGCGTCGTGGCCGGCGTGGGCATCATCGGCGCGAACGTTGACACGTCCCAGGACGGCGACACGCCGCCCGTTTCCGCCATCAAGGTGGGCGGTCACTGGGGCGCGTCGCTGCGGTTCTACCTGACCCGTTGGCTCAATATCCGCGCTGATTACCGGCAGTTCCTGTACAAACCCGATGCCGACAAGCCGTTCCTCGCGCCCGTCGAGTTCACCCTCGGCTTGGCGTTCCTGACCAAGTAGTCCGCGCTGCAGCAAACACTGCAGTTCGCGCCGTTTGCACCCTGTCTGATAGAGGTCCTGATGCGCCTCCCGCTGATTCTCAAGTCCTGGCAGTCCCCGCTTCTGGCCGCGTCGTGCGCGCTGGTGGCGACCGCCGCGCCCGCTTTTGCCGCAGACGAGCCTGCCGCTGCCCCACCGCCGGCTGAAGCCGCGCCGGCGGAAGCGGCGCCGGCGGAAGCAGCTCCCACGGAGGGCAAGCCCGCTGAGGCCAAGCCCGCCAAGACCGAGGCCGTTCCCGAAGTGGGCGGCGCCGTCGAGAGCGCGTACGGCATTTCGGACGACGCCGTGCCGCCGGGCAGTCGCATGGATTGGGCGGCGCGCCGCGAGATCCGCGTCATCCAGAAGCGCGCGATCTTGAAAGAAGGCCGCCACGGCCTGTCGATCTCGGCCGGCGTTGTGCCCAATGACGACTTCTTCGCGTATGTCGCCATGGGCCTGGGCTACCAGTACTACTTCTCCGAGGACTTGGCGCTGCGCATCCGCGCGAACTACACGCTGCCGCAGCAGACCTCGCTCCAGAGCAGCCTGCAGGCCTCGCGACCCGATGGTCCGGGTCTGGAAGTTCGCCTGCCGCAAACGCTTTTGGGCTACGCGCTGGCTGGCGTCGACTGGAACCTGCTGCACGGCAAGCTCGGCTTCTTCACCACCAAGCTCATCGAGTTTGACCTCTCGCTGAACTTCGGGGTCGGCGCAGTCATGACCAAGATCGTCGATCAGGGCAAGGAATCTTCGCCGACCTATGCGCCGGATCCGGCTGGCAACGTCGGTGCCACGATGCAGATTTACCTCTCCGACCGCTTTGCGCTCGGCCTGGACTACACGCAGCTTTTCTACCCGAAGTTGCGTGACCTGTTTGGTTCGACCACGCACCCGGGCGCGGGCGGCGTGTCGCACCCGTTGGCGGCGACCGTCTCGCTGACGTGGTTCACGTCGGGTCTGCAGTAAACCGATCCTGTCGACGTTGCGTCGCAACGATTCTGAAGCCGTCCGGACCTGGATGGCCTATGCAAAGGGAGCCGAGCCGTGAAGCCACTCGCCCAGAAGATGTTCAAGAACCGCCTCGTTCGCCGCATGTTGGTGACCGGGACGACCACGATCGCGCTGCTTTTGCCGGCCGCCCACGCGTTTGCCATCTCCGTGCAGGATGTGGTGACGCTGGTCGGGCTGGACATTCCGGATGACCAAATCATCAAGAAGATCCAGAAGGACGGCGCGGCGTTCAGCTTGAAGCCGTCGGAAATCGTCGATCTGAAGAAGAAAGGCGTGTCGGAGAAAGTGATCCGCGCCATGCTGCAAAACGGCAAGGCCGAAGCTGCGCCGACGACGCCAGCGGGCAAGGCCAAGGCCAAGGAGAAGCGCGAACTGTCCGCGGCGGAACAGGCGGCGGAAGAGGCGCAAATCAAGGAAGAGGCGGTGCGGCTCGCGGAAGACGAGCGCAAGCGGCAGGATGCGGTGCGCAAGGCGTTCGCGTCGAAGGTGCTCAAGACGGGCCAGGATTACGCCAACAGCGGCGAATTCGTCAAAGCGATTCAGGTGTTCAACAAGTTCATCGAAGACGGGCCCGGCGGCGTGCCATTTCCGCCGGATTCCAACGAGGTGTACGTCGCGAAGTACGGCATCGCCAATGCGCTTGCGCGCGCTGGGCTCATGCAGTCGGCGGCGAACCTGCTGCTGGAAGTCGTGCGGGCGGGCTCGGACAAGATGTTCTTTGTGCAGGCTTTCGAGCAGCTGCGCGACCTGCGTCGCAAGATCAACTACCGTCCGCCGGAGCTGGAAGACCTGACCAAGTTCAGCGTCGCGAGCGCGGACGAGGCTTTCCAGAGCAGTTTCAACTACTTCGTTGGCGAATTTCTCCATGACTTCGGCCTGTCCGCGGACGCCAAGCCGTACCTGGAAAAGGTCGCGACCAAGGCGGACGATTACGGCCGCGCGCAGTATCTGCTGGGATTGATTGCGTTTGAGGACGAGTCGACTGGCAAGGCGGAGATGGTCAAGGCTGCCAGCCAGGCGTTCCAGCAGGCGGTCGTCGCCGGTGAAGCGCAGGGCGCGGCGGGCCAGCCGGTCGTCGACCTGGCGTATCTGGCGCTGGCGCGGTTGGCGTATGAATTCGAGCAGTTCGACGCGGCGATCTACTACTACAAGAAAATCTCCAAGAATTCTCCGAAGTTGGCGTCGGCGTTCTACGAAGCCGGTTGGACGTACTTCCTCAAGAACGACACCTCGCGCGCGCTGGGCACGTTTCACGCGCTGCATTCGCCGTTCTTCGCGCACCAGTTCTACCCGGAGCTGTGGGTGCTGGAGGCGACGACGTTTGTGAACCTGTGTCAGGCGGACCACGCGGAAGCGGCGATGAACATGTTCGCCCAGGAGGTGCTCGTGCTGGCGCCGCCGCTGCGCGACTTCCTGAAAAAGAACAAACGTCCTGAGGACTTCTACGCGTCGTTCATCGACTCGGTCAACAAGAAGACGGCTTCGTCGCTGCCGCGCCGCCTGCAGTCGCCGGTGCTGAGCAATGTGGAGTTCTTCAATCTTTACAAGACGATCCAGCAGATCGACAAGGAAGAGGCGCTGATCAAGGCCAACCTGTCGCCGCTGGGCGCGTTCGGTCAGGATCTGCTGGCGCGGCTGGGACAGCTCAAGAACGAGCGGATCTCGGAAGCGGGCGTGGTCATTCAGAAAACGCTGCGGCAGACGGAGAAGGACATCGGCACGTACCAGGACAAGCTGGACCAGCTGAAGGTGGACCTGACCGACCTGCAGCTGAACAAAATCGAAGGCGAAATCAAGGGCGAGCAGCCGACCGCCGACGCGGGCGTCGTGACGCAGGGCAACCTGGCGATCGCCGGTTCCGATTCGATGGTGTGGCCGTTTGAAGGTGAGTTTTGGAAGGATGAAATCGGCGCCTATCGCGCGTTTGTCAAAGAGCAGTGCTCGAAGATGAACCGGTAGTCCGCGCTCGATCGCCCGCACACGCGCGACGCGCACGCCCGGTGGCTGCCCGCCAGCGCGGCAATCTCTAGAGGTTACCAGATGTTGAAGCTTGAGAAGAAAGTCCTGCGGTTCACGGCCGTCCTGACGGCTTGCGCGATTGCGGCGCCGATGGCGTTTGCGCAAGAAGATGAGATCGAGGGCGGCGCGGCGACCAAGAAGGTCGAGAAGAAGACGTCGCTGGTCGAAGAGGTGAAGCCGACGCCGGAGCAGGCCAAGAAGAAGGCCGACGACGATTCGCTCAAGAAAGGCGAGTTCGACTACGAGCGCATGGAGTCGCTGGGCCTGACGCAAAAAGAGCGCGACTTGCAGAAAAAGAAGATCGAGCAGCTCCAGGTGCTGATCAAGACGATCCTCGCGATGCTGGAGCGCAATCCGCGCCAGGAAGACGCGCCGGACCTGTACTTCCGCTTGGCGGAAGCGTACTGGGAGCTGTCGCACTTCAACTACCTCGCGCAGATGTCGGACTACAACAAGTCCTTGGATGCATGGGAGAAATCCCCAGAGGCGCACCGGCCTGCGCGGCCGATCGCGCCGGTGGAGAACTACCAGCAGTCGCTGACCTGGTACGAGAAGATCCTGACGCAGGCGCCGAACTACAAGCGGATGTCCGAAGTGCTGTACCGGCTGGGCAAGGCCGCGTTGCAGCAGGGAAAAGCGCTGGGCGACAAGGTGCTGTCCAACAAGGGCGTGCAGTATCTGAACCGCCTGGTCCAGAACTTCCAGCAGTCGCAGTACATCGCCAACACGCACCTCGCGCTGGCGGAGCACTTTTTTGAGGCGAACAACCTGACACTCGCCAAGATGAACTACGAGAAGATCACGCAGAACTACAAGACCGCGCCGATGTACAACTACGCGCTCTACAAGCTCGGCTGGGTGTACTACAACTTGCGCGAATTCCGCCGTACGATCGAGACGTTCCAGCAGGTCGTCAAGGAGATCGGCGACGACAAGGCCGGCGGCAAGATCGAGTTCCGCGATCAGGCGCTCAAAGACCTGGTCCAGGCGTTTGCGGAGCTGGATCACGGCTGGCCGGAAGCCAAGGACTATTTCTCGTCGGTGGAAGGCGAGAAGGCCATGTGGGTGCGGCTGGAAAAGATGGCTGAGATCTACATCGCGACGGACAAGGACGAGAACGCCATCGAGCTGTTCCACCACTTCATCGAGAACAAGCCGACGGACAAGCGCTGCGTCGATTGGCACGAGCAGATCATCGATGTGCGCAAGAAGATTGGCAATTTCCCGGACATCGAGAAGGCGGTCCGCGAGTTCCTGGCGTTTACCGATGAGCGCACGAGCCCGTGGGTGTCGGCCAACAAGGGTAACGCGGAAGTGTATGATAAGGCTCAGAAAATGGGCGAGACGCTGCTGCTGTACGTGGCCAATCACCACCACCAGGCGGCGCAGAAGATCGAGGAAGAGTCCAAGGAGCCGGCGCGCGCCAAGACCGAATACGTAGCGACAACCAAGGATTACGAGGACTTCCTGCGGCGGTACGCGAAGTCGAAGAAGGCGTACATCGTCAGCTTCTACCTGGCGGAAATTTACTACTGGCTGGGCCAAAACGGCGAGAACTCCGAGGCGCTCAAGTGGTATGACCTCGCACGGCAGCAGTACAACCGCGTCATCGATCTGGACACCACCGGCGAGTACGTGGAGGACGCGGCGCTCGGCTTGCTGTACTCCGTGGAAGAGCTGATGCGCAAGACGCACGCCTGCCTGGAGTCCGACAAGTGGGTGGAGAAGGCGACGTGCCCGTCCCTGATGCCGGACAACGTGCGCAACGACGACAAGGGCGTCAAAGTCACCAAGGTCAAGAAAGAGCCCAAGACGGAAGAGGAAATTCGCCAGGCGGGCACGCCCAAGCGCGCGGAGCCGCTGCACCCGCTGGAAGTCGACTACATCCACGGCGCGGACACCTATGTGCACCTGATGGAGGCGCTCAAGGAGAAGGGCAAGCTGGGCCAGCGCGGGCAGAAGGTGCCGGAAATCATGTACTTGGCGGCGGCGACCTACTACGACCGCGGCCAGTATGACGAGGCGATCAAGCGCTTTGAGCAGGTCTACAACTTCAAGCCGGAATCCAAGACGGCGGAGATCGCCGTCAAGACGCTGATCGACATCTTTGCGCGCCAGAAAAACTGGGTGGCGATTGAGGATTGGTCGCGCAAGATGCTGGCGCGCAAGGGCCGCATCGTGCTGGAGACGGCGGATCTGCGGAAGTACATCGTCGTGGCGATGGCCGAGCAGGCGCGCGAACTGGCGGAGAAGAAGGATTTTGACGGAGCGCACGCCAAGTATGACACGATTCTCAAGGAATTCCGCAAGGATGAACCGGAGCTGGCGGCGCATTCGATGTACTACAAGGCGATCCTGTACGAAGAGCAGAAAGAAGACGTCAAGGCGATTAAGGAATACGAGCAGGTCGTGAAGGAATTCCCCAAGGCGAAGATTGCGCCGGAAGCGATGTTCGCGATTGGCTTGGTGTATGAGCAGATGACGCAGTTCCGCGACGCCGCTGACGCGTTCCTGAACATGGCCAAGCTGCGCGACAACGCGGACGCGGCGCAGGCGCTGATCAACGCCGGCGCGATCCTCAACGCGCTGCAGAACTACAAGGAATCCGCGGCGGCGTATGACAAGTTCATCAGCGTGGCGGGCTCGCTCAAGCCCGATGGCGCCAAGGATACGGCGCGGGCGGCGGAGCTCAAAGCCGCGATCCCGGACGCGGAGATGGAGAAGGCGCACGTGCTGGAGAAGATGGGTACGGATGGCGCGAAGGCCGCGGCGACACAATATCAGGCGGTGGCGACCAAGTACGGAACGGCGCGACCGGATTTGGCGGTCGAGTCGCTGGGTCGGCGTGCCGAGGCGTTGCGGACGGACAATGCGGTCAAGAACCGCAAGGACGTCGTCAAGGCGGCCGACGCGGCGGTGAAGGCGTATGGCGCCAAGGACGGCACCAAGGGGCGCGCGCCGTACTATTACGGCGAGGCGGTCTTTGCCAAAGCCGAGTACGACTTTGACGACTTCGACGTCGTGACGCTCAAGACGGTCAAGAAAATGTCGCAGCTCGGCGGCGTGCTGCAAAAGAAGGCGGAATTGCTCAAGAAGGCGGAGAAGAGCTACCACGAAGTGATGGACGCGACGCTGCCGACGAACGGTCGGTCGTGGGCGGCGGCTTCGGCGTTCCGCGTCGGACTGCTGTACTTCAAGTTCAAGGAAGACCTGTTCAACGCGCCGATTCCGCCGGAGGTCAAGGCCAACCCGGACCTGGAAGACAAATACCGGCAGGAGATCGAGAAGTTGGCGGTTCCGATCGAAGAGCAGGCGCTGGCCGGCTTGAACTTTGCCATCACGCTGGCGCACAACGCGGGCGTGTACAACAAGTGGTCCAAGGAGGCGGGCGACTACGCGGCGCGGGTGAACCCGAACGCGTTCCCGACCATCGAGAAGGATCCGAACCTGCCCAAGGCGACGACGGCGGTGAAGTCGGACAAGGCAACGGATGCGGCGACCTCTGCGGCGTTTGTGACGACCGTACGGCGCGGCAAGTTGACGGCGTCCTACAAGCCCAAGGCCGACGCGCCCGCGCCGAAGTAAGAGCACCAGAGATACCGGCAGCCGCCCGCTTGGCTGGCGCTGCGTGGCACCGCGAGGAACCCGATGAAGCTGATTTTGATGACCACGAGTTTGATTGCCCTGCTGGGGCTGACCTGCGCCGCGCCGGCTTTCGCCGGTGGTGAGGACCACTTGCCGAGCCTGACGCCGGAAGTGGAAGGCTCCATGCGCGCTGGCTTGGCCGCCGCGCTGCGCAAGCTGCCCAAGTGCAACCCGTACCAGATGCTGGAAAACGGCGAGTGCTGCAACCCGGGCTTTGTGTCGCTAGGCAAAGAGTGCGCGCGAATTGCGCCGCCCGCGTGTGTGAGCGTGGCGATCGACGCTCCGGAGTCGTGCGCGATTACGCGGTGCGCGCGGTTCTCGCGTTCGGTGGAAAAGGACGTCCCAGCTCTGGACGACGCCGGCCAGCCGATTCCGGGCAAGATGGAGAAAAAGAGCGAAGACGTGCCGTGCGAGCCCTGGGTCGCCGGCAAGCGCGACCTGACGTGCGAACAGGACACCTACGAGTGCAAGCCCGAAGAGCTGAAGTCGGGACCGCCGCGCTGGTGCGGCGATTGGCTCAAAGAGCAGGCCTCGCTGCCATCCGCCGAGGGCGCTGCGGCACCGGCCGAAAAGACGTACGTGCGCTGCCGCGCGGGCTCGGAAGGCTGCATGCTTCAGGAGCGCGAGTGCACGGGCAAAGAGCTCCTGGAGAACAAGTCTGAGGGCGCCGGACCATGCAAAGTCGGTGAATATATTGACAATGTTACCGGTCAGTGCGCGACGTACAAGTGCCCCGCGATCTGCCAGACCGCCGATGGCCGCTGCGCGAAGTGCGGACCGGACTACACCGGCGCGGCCGTCGAGTTCAAGAAGGCGGTCGACGGTGATCCGCGGTTCTACGAGGCGTATTTCAACCTGGGCATGGCGCTGGAACGCCAGGGCAAGTGGAAGGACGCGGTTGCCGTGTACGAACAGGCCAAGGCGATCGCGCCCAAGGATGAACACGAGAAGACCCTGCAGTTCTCGGCTCAGGCGTACATTGCGCGGGCCAGCCTGGCGGAGTCGCGCCGGGCGATGGAAGCCGGCGACAAGCAGCGCGCGACCCAACTGGCGGAGCAGGCCAAGAGCGTGTGCGAGTCGATCCGCGGTCAGGACCCGGACAACAACGTCGCCAACGTGACGCTGGCGATTTACTATCTGGACCAGGACAACCTGGATCTGGCGGAACAGTTCGTCCGCACCGCGTTGCGCGCCAACCGCGAAGACACGATTGCTTTGAATATTCGCGGTCTTATCAAGCTGCGTCAGGGCAACAACGACATCGCGCGGTGGATTCTGGAAGACAAGGTGCTGGCGCTGGACCCGGCGAATCCGGAAGCGCTGGCGAACCTGGGCCTCGCGTACGTGCGGCTCGGCGACCTGCCCAAGGCGGTTGTGGCGTTTGACCGCGCCGTCAAGCTGAACCCGAACGCCGCGAGCGCGCGTCTGAACTTGGGCGCGATCTACCTGGATTACCTGAACTATCGCGACGCAGAGAAGCAGTACCGCTTGGCATTGGCGATCGAGCCGGACAACCTGGAGGCGCTGACCGGTTACGCGCTGGCGCTGGAAGGCAAGCGCGAGGCGAAGAAAGCCGCTGAAATTTATGAGAAAGTGTTGGTCAAGGACCCGTCGCGGACCGCGATTCTGGTCCGGCTCGCGCTCATCTACAACAACCAGCCGTTCAACGACGGCAAGAAGGCGATCGAGTACTGGAAGCGCTACATCAGGGACGCGAACCTGCCCAAGGCGGACGAAGTCAAGCCGCAGCTGGACGCCGCGCGCGCGGAGCTCAAGAAGTTCGAGAAGCCGCCCAAGAAGATGCCGGCGGACTACGCCAAGCAAAAAGCAGCGGCGGTCGCGAACGAGGCGGCGATGGCGCTGAAGTGGAAGAACTCGATCGCCATCGAGAGCCGCGTTCAGGCCATCGAGCAGGGCATGATGCTGGAGCAGCAGGCCAAGGACCCGAACAACAAGCCGCAGGAACCGGCGCCCACGCCAAAGTAGCCGCAAAAGCCGTTGCACTTGCCGCGGCGCCCGCTAGACTGGATGTCGGTTTGAGAACTTGAGGAGATGACCATGGCCCGCAAGCACCTGAAAATCGCCGCTTTTACCTTGACCTTCGCGGGCTTGCTGCCGAGCGCCGCGGTGTTCGCCGACGACAAGGCGAAGTTCTACGACTTCAGCGACCAGCTCATCGACGGCGAAATCAAGAAGCCGACGACCTTGTACATGGAGAGCCGCCAGCGCGCGCGGTTTGACAAGCTGCTCAAGCTCAAGAAGTCGTTTCGGCCGACGCTGATTGAATCGGCCAAGGAACGCACGCTGAAATAGCGATTTCGGCCGGTCCGCACGCTGCGGCTGAAGAACTTTCCGTGCGCGCGATCGTCTTACCTCCTGAGCCTGGGCACTTTTCACCGCCCGCTTGAGGAGGATTCCATGAAGAAATGTTGTGTTGCACTGATGTTGCTGAGTGCCCAAGCCGGCCTTGCGGCGGAGCGGGACACCGCGAAGTTCATCGACTTTACCGGTACGACGATCGACGGCCGCGTGGCGCGACCGGCGACAATCTATGTGGAAGGTCATCAGCGCGCGCGTTTTGACCGGTTGCTGTCGCTGAAGAAGTCGATGCGCGACGCGCTGACTGCATCTGTTTGCGATCCGACGCTGCGCTGAGGCTCGCCGCGTGCAGGTCGAGCCCGCCGACCGGCTCCCTGCAAGAATCGCTTGCTCGTTGTGGCAGATCTTCGTTAGAGTGTAGCGTTCAGTCGACGGTATCCGCCATCGACGAACTGGACGTTTTACCCATGTGACTGCGCGGCCCTTGACCGGACGCCGCACTTTGATTGGCAGACCTGTATTCTGCAACTCCCGCGGCGCTGTGCCGCGCAGAGGCAGACACCAGCGCGCCCGAGCGACGAAGGCCAAAGCGATGACTTCACGAATCCGTACCTCCCTGCGCATCCTGACCGCCGTTGCCTTTGCCATGGCGATCGCCGTCGGCTGCTCGAAAACGACCAACGGACCGGGCACATCCGGCAACGGCAATGTGAACATCATCCCCGGCGGCAACTGCGGCACGGCCAACGGGTTCAGCGTCGATTGCACGCCGAAGATCCGGGTCGTTGGCCCGGACGGCGCCGTGATGTCCAAGAATGCCACCAAGGTCATCAGCGTGAGCGGCGACGCGACGCAGACGCTGACGTTCACGGTGCTGAATAACGGCAACAGCCCGCTCGGGCTCAGCAGCGTGACGCTGGCGTACACGCCGCTGCCGGGCGACGGCACCAACACCGCGCTTGTCTGCTACGGCCCCGACGGCTCAACGCCGTGCGCCTCGACCAAGTGGCCCAACGTCGCGTACACCGGCGGCACGGGCACGAGCAGCGTCACGATCACGATCGTCTACACCAAGCCGACGGACGCCGTCACGCGCACCGCCGCGCTGCACATTGTGACCAACGACGCGTCGACGCCGGCGATCCCGGACTTCGTCATCAACCTGAAGACCGCGTCGGGCGTGCCGAAAATCGTCTCCGATCCAGAGGTTGACCTCGGTTTTGTCAAGGCGCCGGGCGTGGGCAACGGCCTCTTCACGATCCGCAACGAAGGCACCGCCGACCTGATCATCAACGACATCGACGCCACCGCGCTGGACAGCACGCTGTTCACGCTTGTCATCGACGGCAAAGAGTACCAGACCGGGACGGTCTTCACGGTCAACCCGGCGATCGACCTTCCGCCCGGCGGCGCCAAGGACATCAAAGTCGTCTACACCGGCAAGGACGACAACGCGCACACGGGCGACATCATCTTGCACACAAACGATCCGTCGCTGACGGCGCAAGGCGGTCCCGGCTGGGATCGCGTGGCGGTGAAGGTCAACTCGGCGGGTCCGTGCCTGCAGGTGCTGCCGACCGCGGTGACGTTTGGCGGCCAGAAAGTCGGCACCGTGGCCAAGCAGACCGTGACGCTCAAGGCTTGCGGCGATGAGCCGGTGCTCGTGACCGGCCTGGATTTCAACGCGGCGGGTGCGGGCAACTTTGCCATCGACTACACCTCGATTCAGGCGACGGGCGGCAAGGCCCCGAGCGATGCCGCGCCGCTGACAATTGCCAAGAACGCGCAGGCGACCTTCAACGTCACCTACACGCCCGCGGCGGTGGCTGCGAAGGCTGCGGATGGCTCGCCCGTTCTGGACACCGCGACCGTCGTTGTCACCGCGCCGGCGTCGCCGAACACGCCGGTGAACGTCGTGCTGACGGGCTTTGGCTCGACGGGTGACTGCCCGACCGCGGTCGTGCAAGTGCTGGAAGGTCAGGCGGTTGTGCCGCAGACCGTGCTGCACCTGGACGGCAGCCAGAGCTATGCGAACGGCAACACAATCGCCTCGTACAAGTGGACCGTGACCCAGCCGCAGGGCTCAGTGTCCAAGTACGCGCCGACGGACACAGCAAAGGCCGTGACGTTTACGCCGAATGTGGCGGGCGATTACTCGTTCTGCCTGGCGGTGACTGACAATCAGGGCAAGAATTCCTGCGCGCCGGCGTGCCAAGCCGTGAAAGTGCTGCCGGATCAGGCGATTCACGTCGAGCTGATCTGGGACACGCCGCTGGACAAGGACCAGTCGGACGAAGGCCCGGGCGTCGGCTCGGACCTGGACTTGCACTTCACGCATCCGTTCGCGGAGACGGCTGTGAACGGCTTTGACGGCAACCCGCTGCCGTGGTTTGACAATCAGTTCGACTGCTACTGGTTCACGTGCGGCAGCGGCAAAGTGCTCGAGTGGGGCAGCTACGACCCGAACATCGACGACAATCCGCACCTCGACCGCGACGACACCGATGGCGCGGGTCCGGAGAACATGAACCTGACGCTGCCGGAAGACGGCCGGACCTACTCCGTCGGCGTGCACTACTACGATGACCATGGCTTTGGCGGTTCGACCGCGAAGGTGCGCATCTACGTGTACGGCGCGCTCGTGTATGAGGCTTCGCAGGCGATCGTGATGCACGACCTGTGGTATGTCGCGACCATCGCCTGGTCGTCCGCGGACGTCGAGGCCAAACTCGACGCAAACAAGAAGCCCTACGTGTTCCCGAAATATCCGGCGCCCGTGCTGAACTAGACCGAGCTGCGCCGGCAGCGCACGCCGCGCCGGTTCGCGCAGACCTACAGGCCCATGCGACGCGATCCCGCGGGGGGTGAAGCGCGAAGCAACCGGGCGAACGGCAGCGAGCGAACTGCAAAGTTCGATGAGGATCGCAATGAAGTTTGGCTCTTACACTGTGCGTACTTCCGCTGTTGCAGCCCTTCTGGCAGCGGTGGCGATGACCGCTGGCGTTTCCGGCTGCTCGAACTCGAAGACGGCCAGCACCGCGTCTGACCCGTTCGATCCCAACCAGAGCACCGGCGGCAACCTCGGCATCGACTTCGATGTGCGCTACAAGGTCGATCCGGCCAAAGTGACGTTCCTCGACAAGCTGCCGACCGATCCCGCGCAGGTCATCTCCGTGCGGATTACGCACATCGGCAACCGCGGCATTTTGCGGATGCACAACCCGCGGTTCGTCGCGGCGAATCCGGACGTGATCAAGGGCATGACGACGAGCCTGACGACGGACATGCCGACGGCTGCGAGCTTTCACGACATTACCAATCCGGGCGATCACTATGATTTCACGGTGACTTATCTGCCCGTGACGCCCGGCGTGCGGACGCTGACGCTGGAGCTGGACACCAACGCGACCGCGGCGGCGAGTAAGCTGCTGACGGTGCCGATCGAAGTCGTGACGTCTGGCAACACCTTGACGATCAATCCGAATCCGGTCGATTTTGGCAACGTGAAGACCGGCGATTCGCCGACGATCGCCGTCCAACTCATCAACTATTCGACCAAGCCGCTGAAGGTGACGCACGTCGCGCTCTCGTCTTCGGGCTCCAACGATTTTACGATCGTCTCGGTTCCGGACGCCACGACGCCGATCGAGGCGGGCGCGTCGGGGACGGTCACGCTGAAGTACACGCCGACCAAAGGCGATTCCGACACGAGCGAGTTGCAAGTGGAAACCGACGATCTGCGCAAGATCACAGCACCGGTCCTGGGCAACGAAATCGCGCCGCTCATCAGCATTTTTCCCACCAAGCTCGAGTATGACTCGATGACCCTCGGCCAGAGCAAGGACGAGGTTTTCCAGATCACCAACAAAGGTCTGGCGACCCTGCAGGTGTCCGACGTCAAGTTGTCGAGCCTGGGCTCGCTGACCGCGGCGGACGTGAAGATCAGCCCCGCGCCGCCGTTTACGCTCGAGCCCGGCAGCCCCGGCCAGAAGATCACCGTGACGGTGACGGCCAACCATGCGCTGAGCGCGACCAGCGCCGTCGGCTCGATTCTCGTCGATTCGAACGACGCGAGCGATCCCGAAATTCCGGTGCCGATCTTCGCCCACACGGACACGCCGAAGATTCGCGTCTCCGTCAACGACGCGCCGTGCACCGATCCGACCGTGGATTGCACCGCGGACTACGCGTTTGTCGGCAAAGCGACGCCGCCGGCGACGCTCTTCGCCAAGCGCAAAATCACGCTGTACGACGACGGTTCCGCGCCGCTGGTGGTGTCAGAGGTCTCGATCACCGACGACGCGCTCAGCGAGTTCTCGATTGACCCGGCCATGACGATTCCGCCGTGCAGCATTCCGCCGCAGGCATCGACGATTGCGCCGGCGACGCTGCTCGACTTCAACGTGCGGTTCCAAAACAAGGGGCCGTCGGGTCAGGTCGCGACCGCCACGCTCCACATCAAGTCGAACGATGGCGACAAGCCTGATTTCCTTGTGCTTCTTGTAGCGCACCGCGCCGACGGCACGACCTGCAAGATCGACCTGATCCCGCAGCCGCTCAATTTTGGCCTGCTGTCCTACGGCAAGCAGAAGCTCCTGCCGATTCTCATCCAGAACAGCGGCACTGGCCCGTGCGTCTTTCAGGACGCCGTGCTCGTGAGCTGCTACACCGCCGCGGGGGCATTTACGCCGGCGAGCAGCAAGTGCTCGTCGGCCTCGAGCCCGTACTACGCCAAGGGCCCGCTGGCGACGAACCTGTTCCAGCTGGCGCCGGGCGATTCCGGCAAGATGCTTGTCGATTTCGTGGCGCCGGACACGCTTTCTGACCTCAACGGCCCGCTGCCGGCGGACGCGATCACCGAAATCGACGCGCTGCTGGTGTTGAAGTACCAGGATGCTTCGACCGGTGTGACCTCCAACTACCCCAACGTGGACCCGGGCAATTTCAGCACGATCGGCAACGCCAAGCCGAATCTCATCGCCAAGGTCGGCATGTCCAAAGTGCAAGTCATGCCGGACAACATCGATTTCGGTGTCCAGACGCTAGGTTGCAAGTCGCCGATTTCCACTGCCTCGATCTACAACCAAGGCGTCACGGACGTGAACGTGACCAAGGTGTCGCTTGACGGCTGCGGTCCCGAGGTCAGCTTCGTGAACAAGCCGGCGATCCCCAAGACGGGTCTGGCGATCTCGCAAAAGACACCGCAAGTCTTCCAGATTCAGTACGGCCCGCAGAAGGTCGCGAAGCTGCAGTGCCAATTGACCATCACGACCGGCCAGAACGGCATGTGCACGGACAACACCGGCGCGACGAGCGGTGCGTGCGCGGCGACTTCAGATTGCACCAACGCCGCGGAAACATGTCTGGGCGACTCGTTCTCGGTGCCGTTGACGGGCGAAGGCACGCTGGACAGCGAGTGGACGGACATTTTCGACCAGGCCGACGGCTCCAACGTGGACGTGCTCTTCATCGTCGACGACTCGCCGTCCATGGGCGACAAGCAGACGAATTTGGCTAATAGTTTCGCGACGTTCGTGAAGGTCGCGCAGTTGTTCAACGACGACTTCCACGTCGGTGTTTCGACGACGGACGACGACGACACCGTGAACCACTGCGGCAAGCTGCAGCCGTACACGGATCCGACGCTCGGGCTGCTGCGCTTCATCAGCAAGGGCGTTCAGGCGCCGACGACGGCGCTGCAAACGCTGGCGAAACAGGGCGAAAATGGCTCGTCGACGGAGCAGAGCTTCCTGTCGATTGAGCGCGCGCTGACGCTGCCGCTGACGCTCGACGCCGCGAAAGTCTGCAAGGTGGATTCAGACTGCGCGAGCGGCCAGGAATGCACGACCAATCCGGATGACGGCACGCGCGGCTGCGGCGGTCGCAATCGGGCATTTCTGCGTAAAAACGCGAGCTTGGAAGTCGTGACGATGGGCGACGAAGACGACCAGTCGCCCAACGACATGACGTACTACACCAACAAGTTCTACTCGTTCAAGGGCGCCAACAACAAGAATTTGTTCCACTTTCACGCGATCGCCGGCCCGAGTCCGGGCGGCTGCGCGGATCAGGGTGCCGGCTCGGCGGTCGAATGCCCGCGCTTCCAGCAGATGGCCCAGACCACTGGCGGCGTCTTCGCCAGCGTCTGCGACATCGACTTCGGCCCGGCGATGCAGAACATCGGCACGCAGGCATTTGGCCTGGCCATGCAGTATTTCCTGACCCGCACGCCCGATCCGTCGACCATCGACGTCAAGATCAACGCCACGCCGTGCGCCGCCAGCGCGAACAGCTGGAAATACGACGCCCCGTCGAATTCGGTGACTTTTGCCCAGAACGGCACCTGCGTTCCGCAAAAGAACGACAAGATCTACATTCACTACAAGATGCTGTGCGGGCAGTAGCCCTCCGCCAGCGGCACTTCAGGAGCAATCTCATGGCAAGCAAGGCTCAGCGTGGCCGGAAATCCTTCCGCAGCCTCGGCGTGGCGTCCGTTTTCTTGGGCGCCGCCGCGCTCTCCGCCTGCGGCGGCGGTAGCAATCCGAACGGCTACGGTATTGACAATAATCAGGAAATCGCGGTCCTGGTCGATGGCGTGAAGGCGCCGGACGCGACTTGCTCGCACTTTGGCGTGGACGACACAAACGGTGTCATCACGCAGCAAAAGAAGCTGACGATCCAAAACACGGGCACGCAGGGCTCGCTGTGTATCTCCAAGATCGCGTTTACGACGACCAGCCAAAAGCTCATGTCGGTTGCCTACGGGCCGCACGCGCTGGATCCTGCGACGTGCCCGGGCGGCTTCGCGTCGCTGGATCCCGGCAAGGCGCTCATCGCGACAATTACCTACGCGCCGTCGCCGGGCTTGACCGACAACGCGACGCTGGCGATCAGCCACAACGACTACAAGGACACGACGAAGTACAACAACATGTGCTTTGACATCAGCGCGACCGGGCCGAAAGTCCGCTTGGATACGACGGAATTGCCGTTTATTAACCCCAAGGCTTCGGCGCCGCAAAAACACTGCGCGGTGTTTGGCAATGACGGGTCGGCGGCGCTTGTCGTCACGGCGCTGGCGGAGATCAAGCCGGCGAGCCCGGAGTACGCGATCACGGATCAGCCGGCGGTCGGCGATCAGATTTCGCCGCTGGGCTCGACCGACAACACGGTGACCAACAAGGCGACCAAGCAAGTCTGCGTCGTGATGACGCCCGACAGCAACCCGAACAACGACGCCGTTGACCTGGTGATTCACACAAACGACCCGGTCACGCCGGATTCGACGGTCAAGTTGTACTCGGTGTTTCAGGCGGACTCGAGCTTTACGGTCACGTGCCAAGGCAGCGACCCGACCATCATCGACTACGACTTCCAGGGCGCCGGCGCGGGCGTCGCGCGCGTGTGCAACGTGCAAAATGCTGGCCCGGCGCCGTTCGCGTGGAACAATCCGCCGCAAATCGTCGCGGTTCCGCCGTCGACGCAGGACCAGGTCGACGCCGTGTACGCGCTGACGCTGCAAAAAAACGGCAAGGAGCGTGCCAAGCCGTACAGCGCGGGCTCGATCGCGGTGGGCCAGTCGGTGGACTTCTCCATCACGTACACGCCGCCGACCAACGGCCTTCCGCCGCCGTCGGCCGAGCTGCAGATTCCGTACTCGCAGTCGCCCAACGCCCCGACGACGCTGACGATTCCGATTCTGGCCGCGACATGCGACACGCCGACGCTGGAGTTCGCGCCGAGCGCGATGTGGCTCTATGCGACAAAGGGCAACAAGGCCACCGGTCACATCGTGCTGGCCAACCAGAGCTGCGCTCCGCTGGACATCCTCAAGGCGTGCGTCAACAACGCGTCGAGCAACCCGAGCGGCGCGGACCCGTGCGCGTCCGCACAATACGCCTCGAAATACAGCGGGTTGGTCACGGCGGTCGGCGCGAGCAAGATCGCGGCTTCCGCAGCGGGCGCCGGCAACGGCCTGATGGGCGTCGACATCGAGTTCCACCCGCCGGACGACAACAAGATCAACGCCAACGACGTCCTCCAGATCGTCTACTGCGTCACCGGCTCGGCCGCGGGCGGCGACTGCAAGCCGGGCGCCATGGCCATCAACCTGACCGGCAACACGACGGCGGGCGTCCAACTGCCGACCGCCGTACTCTCGGTCGAGACCGACCCGTGCGCGTCCGGCAAGCCGTGTAACATCAGCGGTGCGTTGACAATCGGCAGCTATCCGGACGGCAAGAACTGGGCGTGGGCGCTGATTGACCGCCCCGCGGGCAGCAAGGCGTGGATCGGCTCCAACAACCAGTCGACAAGCGATCCAGGCGTCTCGTTTATCCCGGATGCCAAAGGCAATTACACGATTCAGGGCATGGCGCTGACGATCAGCACAACCGACCCGGCGCAGCCGCTGGCTTGGACTCCGCCGGTGACGGTCACCGTGACCGTCAAGTAGGCCGCGATGTCCGCGCCGCAGCCGCGCCACGTGATTCACGATGAAGTCTCGCGCCTGCAAGCGTGCGCGCTGTTCGCGCCCGGCGATGAGCTGGACCGGATGCTGCCGCGGCACATCGAGTCGCACGTCCAACGCGGCGAAACGCTGGAAGAAAATCGCGATTACCTGCTTTTTGACGACCTCGTGCTCTTGCCGCTCCTGCGCGACGAGCACGCGGAATTGGCGGCGGTTGTGCGCGCGGTCACGGGTCCGCAGGCGTGCCTGGACGTGCGCGTGATGCTGGGCGAGGTGCTGGCGGACGAGGCAGTGGCTGCGGAGGTTGTGGCGCAAGTGCTGGCCGACGACCGGCTGGCGGTGGCGGAGCGGCGCGTGGCGCTTGTGGCGCTGAACAAGCTGCGCGGTTCCCGGCTGGCCGAGGCGCTGATCCAGGGCGCGCTGCCACACAGCGAGGCGGCGATCCTGCCGGCGCCCGCGCCCAACTTGTTGTTTGCCCGCGACTTGTGGGCGCCGGTTGGCGACGCGATCGCGCTCGGTTGGCCGCGGCATCGGGCGCGCTTGCGCGACGGCATCCTCTCGCGGGCGATTGTTCGCCACCACCCGCAGTTCCACGGCGTGCGGGCGATTGACCTGCGCGAGGCGAACGCCGATGGTGGAATCAGCCTGGAAGGCGGCGACGTGCTGAACGCGGGACCGCGGCTGGTGCTGATCGGCTTTGGCCCGCGGACGACCGAGCGCGCGGCGCGCCTACTGGCGGAGCGCTTGCCCGCGGACGTGGAGGTGCTCGGCGTGCGGCTGCCGCTGCGGCGCGCGACGATGCACTTGGACACGCTGCTGACGTTTATCGACACCCGCGCGGTGCTGGCGTACCTGCCGGCGTTTGACCCGCAGAGCGCGGCGGAGGATCGGTGCACGGTGCTGGATTTGCGCACGGGTCAGGTGCTGGGCAGCGACCTGCCGGCGCTGCTGGCGGAGCGGCTGGCCGGGCTGCAGGTCGTGCCGTGCGGCGATGGCGACCCGGTCGCGGCACAGCGCGAGCAGTGGACCGATGGCGCGAACGCGGTGTGTCTCGCGCCTGGCCGGATCGTGCTGTATGGCCGCAACGCGCGCACGCTGCGCGCGCTGAACCGCGCCGGATTCGAGGTGCTGACGGCGCAGCAGTTCGTCGCCAATTCGGAGCTGCTTCTGCAGGGCGAGCGGCGCGTCGTCGTGGCCGTGGGCGGTGCCGAGCTGTCGCGCGGTCGCGGCGGTCCGCGTTGTTTGACGCTGCCGGTGGCCCGGGCATGCTGAAATCGCCGCTCCGGGCAGCCTCGGCGTTTGCAGGTTGCCCCGAGTTTTGCCAACGTTGGGCCTTCAGCACGCCGCAACCGGCGTCCACCCTTTTGCGGCTCGCAGTCGCGCTCTCAGGATAACGAACGACATGTGCGATTTCCGTGTGCTTTTCGCATTTTTCCTCCTGGGCGCCGCATGCAGCGCAACGACCAGCGCCGGCGGCGGCTCGGTCATCGCCGCCAACGACGCCGACACGGGGGGCTCCTTGAGCGGACCGGACGCCGACGCCCAGGTCACCGGCCAGACCGACGCCGTTGCCGCTGAAACGGTGGTCGACGTGCCGGTGCTCCACGACGGCACCGCCGCGCCCACCGACTGCTTGTCCTGCCTCTCCAACGACGACTGCGCAACCGGCTGGTTTTGCGCGCAATTCCAGAGCAGCTCGTTTTGCGCCAAGGACTGCGCCACGACCACGTGCAGCTCCGGCCACGGCTGCCAGGCCATCGCGGGCGCCAACGGCGACCAGTTGAAGGTCTGCGTGCCGACTGCGAGCCCGTGCGGGCCCACCGACAGCGTGCCCGACGTCGCAGACAGCGGCCCTGGCGCCGACACCAACGGCCTGATCTGCGGCTCGCTCAACGGCCCCGGCGTCACCAGCTGCTGCAAGTGCGCCGGCACGTCGTGCGACCCCAACGGCTGCTACGGCGGCTGGTTCTGCAACACCGGAACTTGCAAGTGCAATCCCGCGCCGGCGCCGTCGTCCTGCGGTGGCGTGGACGCCGGTCCCACCGACACAGGCGCACCGGGCACCGACGCCGCGACCGGCGACACGGAGGGCGTCCAGTCCATCGGCCCTGGCGGCGGCAAGCTCGCCAGTCTGGCTTTCGCCATCGTCGGCGACACGCGGCCGCCCAACAAGGACGACATCAGCGGCTACCCGACGGCCGTAATCACCCAAATTTTCAAGGACGTGCAGGCGGAGAACCCGTCGTTGCCGTTTGTCATCACGACCGGCGACTACCAGTTCAGCACGCCCAGCAGCGCCAACGCCGGGCCGCAGCTCGACTTGTACCTCCAGGCGCGCGCGCTTTACACCGGCACGGTTTTCTACACGCTGGGCAACCACGAGTGCACCGGCGCGACCGACAGCAACTGCGGCACCGGCAATCCCGATGGAATTACCAAGACGTACACGACATTCATGACCAAGATGCTGGCGCCGCTTGGCGTCGCGGCGCCGTTCTACGAAGTCGACGTGGCGGCGACGGACGGCTCCTGGACGGCGAAATTCCTGTTCGTGGCGGCGAACGCGTGGACGGCGGCGCAGGCGACGTGGCTGGATTCCGCGATGGCCAAGCCGACGACGTACACGTTTGTCGTGCGCCACGAGGGCTCGGTCGTAACGAACACGCCCGGCGTCAGCCCGAGCGCGGCGATCATCGCCAAGTACCCGTATACACTGCTGCTTGTCGGCCACACGCACACTTTTGAGTACTTCGCGTCGGAGCGCCAGGTCGTGACCGGCAACGGCGGCGCGCCGCTGGCGACCGGCGTGAACTACGGCTACGTGGTGCTGCGCCAGCGTGCGGACAAGGCGCTTGTCATGACGGCGTACGATTACGCGACGCACGCGACGATCCAGAATTTTGTCGTCAAGCCCGACGGGACGCCGACGAAGTGAAGTGCCAGATCGTGTTGGTCTTTCTCGCGCTCGGCTGCCAGCGGCCGTTGCACGTACCGGTGGCGGCAAATGCCGGCCGGCCGCTGTTGCAGGTGCCACGCGCGGCGCATCCGCCGCTGCTCGCCCAGCACGACGACGACGCGATCTGGCAGACGGCGGTGACGACCGGGCCGTGGCTTCAACCGCATTCCCGTGAAGCGGCGCGGCCTTACAGCAACGCTCGGCTGCTCTGGGACAGCCAGGATCTGTACCTGTGCCTCTACGCTGCCGACCAGAATATCGAGGCCCACGGCGCGCGGCACGATGAACCGCTGACACCGCTTGACGCATTTTCCCTGCAAATTCAGGCTGATCTGCCGGACGCACCGACGTTCGCCGTCGAGATCGCGCCGACCGGGACCGTGACGGACAGTGTCATCCGCGGTGGCCAGCCCGACCGGACGTGGGAGAGCGGCGCGCGGCTGTCGATGGACATGGATGGTTCGCTCAACGACCTGCGCGGCGAGGACGACGAGGAGTGGGTCGCTTTTGTCGCCCTGCCTTGGTCGCGTCTTGGCATCCAGCCGGCGGCGGGCACGCGCGTGCGGCTGGCGATGGCGCGTTGCGACACGCCCAAGGACGGCGTCAAGCGCTGTGGCGCGTGGGCACAGACGGTGCAGCTGCAGTAGCGGTCAATCCGCCTCGTGCAGTGCTGCTTGGTACAACGCGCGCAGGTGCTCGGCGCGCGCGTGGATCGCCTCGCGGCTCGGATCCGCAGCGCCGCTGGGCATCAGGGTCAGCAGTTCCAGCGTCACGGTACCCGGCCGGCAGTAGGCCCACTGCCGTGGGAATAGCTTGTCCGCGCCGTTCACCAGGATGGCCACGATGGGCGCGTCCGCGTCCGCCGAGGCGTAAAAGGCACCCAGGCGAAACGGCTGAAGCAGCCCCGTCGGGGAGCGCGTCCCTTCTGGCGCCATCAGCAGGGACAGGTCCTGGCGCCGCACCTGGTCGGCCGCTGCGCGCATCGACGTCCGCGCGGTTGTCGGATTCGTACGGTTCACGAAGTGAAAGCCCATGAGCCAGCAGCCCAAGCCAACCAGCGGAATCCACGCCATTTCGCGCTTGGCGACCACCGTCATGCCATCGGTCCAGATCGCCGGAAAAGGAACATGTCGATTGTCGACGTGTGGTTGAACACGACAATCCGCCGCCGCCGCTCGGCCAACTCCGCGGCAAGCGCCGGCTGCACGACCAGCTTGACGCCCAGCGCCGCCAGCATGCCCTGGCCCCACCCGCGCAGCATGCGCCGGCCGAGCGTGTGCCGCGCGCGTCCAAGGCTCAGCAGCATCACGGTCAGCAGCGCCGGAACGAAAATCAGCAGGCCAAACCAGAAGATCAGGTTCTGCCATGTCCAACGCAGCGCACCACGGAGCGACGGCGGCGGAAGTGGCTGAGTTTCGGCCATCCGCCGACCGTAGCGCAGCGCAAAGCGGGCGGCAAGCGCGGGCTGCCCGGGCGGCTACTGGGCCGTCGGCGTCACGCCGGCGTGCAGGGCCGCGATCGCCTGCTCCGCCGCGCGCGCACATTGCGTCGTTTCGCACCAGCGCCGCCACTCGTCGCTCCCGTGCAGGTTCTGGCCCGAGAGCACCCGCAGCGCCTGCTCCGCCGGCTCGCTGATGGACCGCGCGCTCTCGGTCGTCAGCGCCACAAGCCCCTGCGCGTAGCTCGGCTGCGGAGCCATCGCCATCGCCTTGGCGACCTGCCGGCGGACGACGAAATTCGGATGCCGCGCGATCGCGGGCAGCGCCGCCTGGCAGTTCGGGCCGTCGTCGCGCATGCACAGCGTCAGGCCCCAGACCAGGCCTTGCACCGCCATCTGCTGATTCGCCAGCAGCGCAAGTTGTTGGACAAAAGCCTGCTGCGCCGACGGATCGCCCCAGCGCAGCGCCAGCCACAGCGCGCTCAGCCGCACCGGCGCCATCCAGGCGGTTGCGTCGTCGCGGCCCACGCTCGGCAGCAGCCGCACCAGCTCGTGATCGTCGATCAGGCCGAGGCCAAAAACCGCATAGGCCCGCACTTCAGGATCGCTGTCCTGCAGGCGATCGCGTAGGAAAGCGCGGGACGACGGGTCGCGCAGCTCGGCGATCACGCGCACCGCGCGCGAGCGGTAGAGCGCCTGATCCGGAGCTTTTTCAAACACTTGCTGCAGATAGCCACGCGCCGGCCAGCCGATGTTCAGCAGGACCGCCTCCGCCGGACAGCCCGAAATGTTGTTGCACGCAAAGCGATCGCGAAATTGCCTGAGCGCGTCGCGCAGCGGCTCGGGCATCGGCTCTGGATCGCGGCCCAGCGCCTCTGCGTGCGGGTCAAAAGGCGCGGGCGCAGCGTCGGGCTTTGGCTCGGGCGGCGGCTCAGCACAGCTGACCAACAAGAAAATGCTCAACAAAAACGGCAACCAACGCGTCACGGCGAACTCCGCGACCTTGCGTCGCCCGGCCATTGCACCCTGCCTTGGCGTTTCTGGCAAGCTGCCGGCGCGGTCGGGCCCGACCAAGCTGGCGAGTCGGCGGCTCGCCGGCCGTTTGCAGTTTCTGCGCCGTCGGGAAATAACTGGGCGCATTGTGGGGTTGCAGCCGCTGCGCCACAGGAATACAATTCCGCGCTTCATGGTCGCGCAAGTGTGCGTCCTGGACCCAACGCCAGCAGAACTGGCAGCCAGATTTCCGGTGCGGACAGACGTCACCGAGCAGAGGATGTGATGAAGAAGGAGAATGCGATCATCGCGATCATCGCCGCGGCCGTGCTCGGCGCTATCGGCGGTCGGTTCACTGCCAAGCCTTCGGCTCCGGCGGCGACGACGGCTGCGACACCTGAAACCGTGAAGGCGGACGCTGCGCCGGCTCCGGCCGTTGCGGCTGTGGCCAAAGTTCCGTCGATTGGTCCGGAGACGGCCAAGGTGACGATCGTGGAAATCAGCGATTTCCAGTGCCCGTTCTGCAGCCGCGCCTACACGACGCTGGAAGACCTGCGCAAGCAGTATCCCAATGACGTCCGCGTGGTCTTCATCAACCAGCCGCTGCCGTTCCACCAGAATGCCAAGCCGGCGGCGATCGCAGCGACTGCCGCGGCCAAGCAGGGCAAGTTCTGGGAAATGTACGGGAAGATGTTCCCGAATCAGCAGCAGCTGTCGGACGCGAACTACCAAGTCTGGGCCAAGGAAATTGGCCTGGACATGACCAAGTTCGCGGCGGATCTGAAAGATCCCGAGGTCGCCAAGACCGTCGATCGCGACATGGCCGTGGCCACCGGGCTGGGCGTGCGCGGTACGCCGGGCTTTTTCATCAACGGCGTGAACGTCTCGGGCGCGCAGCCGATCGAAAACTTCAAGAAGATCATCGACGAGCAGATCACCAAGGCCAACGACGAGATCGGCAAGGGCGCCAAAGCGGGCCCGGAGCTGGTCGAGAAGCTGACGCGCGTGAACAACCCGGCGCTGGGCGACAACCTGATCAAGTGGGTGTTCAAGGGCGAGGCGCCGCCGGCCAATGCCGCGCCGCCGGCTGATGCCGCCAAGCCCGCCGACAAGGGCAATCAGCCGCCGCCGGACGACAAGACCGTGTGGAAAGTGGTCCTGCGCGGCGATGAGCCGGTCAAGGGCAAGGCCGATGCGCCGATCACGATCGTCGAGTACACCGACTTCCAGTGCCCGTTCTGCTCCAAGGTCATTCCGGCGCTGGACGACACGCTCAAAGCGTACCCGGACAAGGTCAAGCTGGTCTTCAAGAACTACCCGCTGAGCTTCCACCAGAACGCGATGCCGGCCGCCGAGGCAGCGCAGTGCGCCAAGGAGCAGGGCAAATTCTGGGAGATCGAGGAGAAGCTGTTCGCCAATCAGGGCGAGCTGGATGCCGCGGGCCTCACCAAGCACGCGCAGGCCGCGGGCGTGAACATGGCGAAATTCGAAGAGTGCGTGAAGAACCACAAGCACAAGAGCGTCATCGAGGCCGACATGGCCGCCGCGGAGAAGATCCAGGTCACGGGCACGCCGAGCGTGTTCGTGCAGGGCCGCAAGATGGTCGCCGGCCGCGCGCCGGAAGACTTCAAGCGCGTGGTGGACGAGGAGCTGGCCAAGGCGGATGCGCTGATCAAGTCGGGCACGTCGGCCAAGGACGTCTACGGCAAGATGATCGCCGACGGCAAAGAGTTCACGCCGCCGCCGCCGCTGGACCCGAAGGTCAACAATTTCGACTACGACGGCTCGCCGATCCTCGGCGACAAGAACGCGAAGATCAAAATCGTCGAGTACAAGGACTTCCAGTGCCCCTTCTGCGCCAAGATTATCCCGACGTTGAAGCAGGTCCAGAAGGAAGTTCCGGGCGTGGCGATCGTGTTCAAGCACTTCCCGCTGTCCAGCCAGTGCAACCCCAAGATGAGCCGCGACATGCACCCGGCCGCGTGCCAGGCGATGTACTGGGCGATGGCCGCGCAGGATCAGGGCAAGTTCTGGGAGATGGAAGACCTGATCTACAACAACTACGGCACGATGATGCCGCCTGACGGCGATCTGGCCGCGCGCCAGGCTGCGCAGCTCGTCAAGCTCAAGGGCTGGGCGAAAGACGCGGGCGTCGACGTCGCCAAGGCGGAAAAGTATGTGACCGACAAGAAGTACCAGAGCCGGCTGGACAAGGACTTGAAGGAAGCGGAAGGCGCGGAAGTCCGCGGCACGCCGAGCTTGTACATCAACGGCCGCAGCTACAACGGCCCGATGCAGGCGGATAAGATGAAGGAAATCATCAAGAAGCTGGCGGACGGCAAGCTGTAACAGCGGGCCTGAGCGAATCAGAAGAAGCCGTGCGCGGGTCGCCTTGGGAAACCAGGGCGGCCCGTGCTGCTTTTGGCGCTGACCAATAAGCTGCGAAGCGCGAGATCAAGCCTGCGCGATCCGCGGCGCGCCACCAGAGACGCTCGCGGTCCCAGTCCGAGATGCACCAGATCTGACCGACGAAGTCTGGTGTTGGCGACAGGTCACCCTGTTTAGTTTGACGTTTGCGTGACGATCGTGTGCGATCCCCGCGTTGTGCTCGTGGCGCGGATGGCCACGCGGGGTTGCCGTGCGTCGATTGTCGTTGTGCGCTTGCTTGGCGCTGTTGGGCTGTAAGGCCGCCGCTGTGGCCGATTCCTCCGGGACCGCCGACACTGCATCGGACGTCGCGGCCGATGTGGCGGCCGTGGATGACGCTGCCGTCGATGCCGCGGGTGACGTCAGCCCCGCCGGTTGGCAAGTGAAGCTGGCCGTGACCACCGGCGTGAGCCTGCTCTACAGCCAAGGGATCGCGCGCCTGAGCTCCGGTTGGGCGTTCTCGGCAAAATCGGGCCTGTGGCGCACCGACGACGCGTTCCAGCAGCTCGTCGAGGTGATCAACCCGCTGCCGCAAGCGTTGCTGGACCAGGGCTACGGCCACATCGGCGACATCGACGCGGCGGGCGGCAAGCTCTATGGCGCGCTGGAGCAAAGCGATTTCACGCTCGGCAAGCAGGCGGTCGCGTGGTTTGATCCCCAGACGCTTGTGTTCATCGGCTCGCAGGACCTGCCGCAGCACGAGAATCCGTGCATTTGCATCGACGAGACGACGCTGATCGCCTACACCCCGGACCACTACCACGGCACGGAGATTCGCCGCTACGACGTCAAGAATGGCTGGGCGCCGCTGCCGTCGCTGCTCCTGTCGCGCCAGCTGGACGCGATGCAGGGCCTGGATGTCGCCGACGGCGCGCTGTGGTTCTCCTGCGATGACGCCGTCCACGGCTTGTATCGCGCGGATCTGGTGACCGGGGAGACGCTGCAGGTCGGCACGATCGGCCGGCTGAACCAGACCGGCACCACGCTGCCGGAGGTCGAGGGCATCGACGCATCGCACACCGCCGGCGGCTTTTTGCACACGCTGACCAACGAGCCACTGCAAGCCACGAGCTGGGTCGATGAGTTTACGGTGACGGGGCCGTAATCACGCGCGCTCAAAGGGAAAGGCCAGAACCGCCTCGATGTCGCTCAGCCCCAGCAGCAGCATCAGCAGGCGATCGACACCCACCGCCACGCCGGCGCTTTGCGGCACGCCATCGGCCAGCGCGCGCAGGAACCGCTCGTCGATCGGGTAGGCCGGCCGACCGAGCTGCTGGCGAAGCTCCAGATCCGCCTCGAAGCGCCGCCGCTGCTCCAGCGGATCGACCAGTTCTCCAAAACCATTGGCAATTTCAATGCCAGCCAGGTAGATCTCAAACCGCTCGGCCAGCCACGGCTTCTGCGGATGCGGGCGCGCCAGCGACGCCATGCACAGCGGCCAGTCGGCCAGCACGACAACCGGAAACGCCGCCAGCCGCGGCTCCACGCGCTCCGCCAGCGCGCGCACGAGCACGTCCGCGATCGCGTCCTGCGCGTCCACCTGCAAGCCCGCAGCCCGCGCGCGGCGCTTCACAAGCCCGGCGTCGTCGCATCGGCCCGGGTCAAAGCCGGCAAACCGCCGGATCGCCGCGCGCACCGACAGAACCGGCCAGCGCCCGCGCAGGTCCAGCGGTCCGGCATCCTGGCCGAGGACCTTCTGACAAGTCCGCGCCAAGCCTTGGAAATCGCGCACGATCTGCTGCCAAGATCCGCCGGCCCGGTACCATTCCAGCATGGCGAATTCCGGATTATGCCACTGGCCGCGCTCGCCCGAGCGGAACACATGGCCCAGGCTGTAGATTCGCTCCAGCCCCGCCGACAGCAGCCGTTTGCAGTGAAATTCGGGACTTGTCACCAAGTGCCGCGTCACCGGTTCGCCGCCCATGCCGGCGCGTAGCGCAACTTCCACCGCGTCCAGGTGCAGCTCCAGCCCTGGCGACAGCGCCATGACCGGCGGGTCGACTTCCAGAAAACCGCGGCGGTCAAAGAACTTGCGCGTCGTCGCCAGCAGGCGCGCGCGGTGGTGCAGCGTCGCGAGGCGTTGGCCGTTGTCGGCGTTCAGCCGGGTAAAATCGCCGTCCGGGTGCGGAAAATCGCGGTGCAAACTGTGGCCCAGCCGCTGCCAGGTCGGGCTGAACAGGTCGCCGGGCCGCGCGTCGACGTCGTCGGGCAGCGGCACGTGCCGCGTTTGGCCTTGGCGCCACACCACCGCGTCGCGCTGCTGGACCGCGAGGACGCGCCAAATCGCCATCCGCTACTCGGCGACGAAGCGGCTGGTCCGGTCCAGCGGCTGGTGGTCAATCGCCGTGCGCGCGAATTCCCAGACCGGCGGCGACTTGGCGATGAAGCGGCCCTCGGACTCCTTGCCGGCGAGCACCTTGACCAGCGCGATGTCGGCATCCGTGCCACCGCCCGGGCTCTTGTCCGGCTTGCCCACGACGCGAATGTCATTGTAACCAGGACGCAATTCGCGAGTGAGGTCAATCGTGAACGCGCCTTCGTTCAGGTCGATCTTCTTGAACAGCCGGCCGTTGATGTATACGTCAAACTGCACAGTCACCTTGACGTTGGGCTGGTACACGAGCACGTAGCGGTTCTTGGTCGAGCCTTTGCCTTCGGTCGGCTCCGGATTGCCGACCAGATCGGACGCGCCGCTCAACTTCGGATTGCCGTCCTTGTCGGGCGTGATGTTGTAACCGGGCGAAAGAATGTGGATATTGCCCTCGCCGTCGAACTTGACCGTGCAGTTGATGAGCTCGGCCAACTTCAAGTTCGTGGCCTTGAGGCCGTTGACGAAGACGTCGGCGCCGAACGCAGGCGCGGCAGTGAGCGAGACGGCGAGGCTGAAGAGCAAAAGGGCGAAGCGGGCGCGCATGGGCGTTCTCCTTAGAAGGGGTGCGAACTTGCGGCTCGCGTCCCTAGCTTACACGCGCCCGGTCGCGACGCCAGAATCGCCGCTGTGCCAAGACCGCGCAGGGACCGCATGCTGCGGAATAATCCGGGCGTTTCGCGGATTGCAGCCGTGGTCATCTCGACGCGCCTCACACCCTGTGCCAATCTGGGGCCATGGCATCTTCGCTCGCTACTTTGCAAGCTGTGTCCAAGCGCTTTGGCGAAGTGGAAGCGTTGCGCGGCGTGACGATGACGCTGCCCACCGGCGTCGTCGGCCTGCTCGGTCCCAACGGCGCGGGCAAGTCGACGCTGTTTCGCCTGATGCTCGGCCTGGACCGCGCCGATTCCGGCGACATCCGCGTGCTCGATCTGCCGCTGCCGGATGAGGCGGTGCGGGTGCGCGGGCTGATCGGCTACATGCCTGAAGACGATAGCCTTTTTCCTGACATGACGGCCACTGAGCAGGTTGTCCACGCGGCGCAGCTCTCCGGCGTTCCGGCGATCGATGCGACGCCGCGGGCGCACCAGGCGCTGGACCTTGTCGGGCTGACCGACAACCGTTACCGCAAGGCGAATGGGTTCTCGCTCGGCCAGCGCCAGCGGCTGCGGCTGGCGATGGCGCTGTGCCACGGTCCGCAGCTGCTGATTGTCGACGAGCCGACCGCGGGCTTGGATCCCGACGGCAGGGCGCAGATGCTCGCGCTGCTGGCGGAGATCGCGAAACAGGGCGCGTCCGTGCTGCTGTCGACGCATATCCTCGCGGATGTTGAGGCGATTTGCAGCTACGTCGTGCTCATGACCCGCGGCCAGGTCAGCTTTGCCGGGCCAATGGCGCGGTTTCGCGCGGCGAGCGGCGGGCCGTCCTTTCGGCTGCGGCCCACGGGCGACGTTGCGAAATTGCTGGGGGTTTTGACCGCGCGTGGCATCGCCGCGACGCTGCAGGACGGCGAGGTCCTCGTGCAGCTGCCGTCGGACCGCGTCGGCGAACTGTGGCAGGCCTGCGCGGACGCGGGCGTGGGCGTGAGCGGCCTCAAACCGGCGGAGGAGGACATGGCGAGCGCGTTCATGCGCCACGTGCAAAACGCCGGCAACCTCGACGCGCAGAGGTTGCTGTGAGCCAAGCTGCGTCGCAACCACCCGTTCAACGGGCGTTTTTTCATCCAGGCGGCTTCGCCAAGCTGGACGCGAAGCCGCTGTCGGACGCCCAGCGCCTGCGCTGGCTGATCGGCATGTTTGCGCGCATGGAACTGCGCAGTCTGACGTCGAAGCTGACGGCGATCTCGTTTCCGCTCGGCGCCTTTGCCGGTGCGGCCGTCATCGCGCTGCTGACGCGCATCCCGCAGCTGATGGAGATGCTGGGCGATGACCGCCGCGTGTTCGTCACCGACAAGGCGATGCCGATCCTGTTTGGCATGAACCTGCTGACGGCGTTCTTGCAGACCACGATTTGGGTCGCGCCGGTGATCGCGAGTGACGTGCAATCCGGCGCGCTGCTGCTGTACTTTTCGCGACCCCTGCGGCGCCGGGACTACCTGCTGGCGAGGCTCCTGGCGGCGACGCTGGTGACCTGGGCGGAGCTGGCGAGCGCCGCCGTGCTGCTCGTGCTGGTGCAAATGGCCTCGTTTGGCATCGCGCTGGACGGCGGCACGACCTTGGGCGGGCTGCTGTTTTGGACGCTTCTCGCGCTGGGTGAAGTCCTCGTGTCGCTGTTTGTTGCGGCGGCGATCTCGGCGGTCGCGCTGGGCTGCTCGTCGCTGGCACGTTCGGCCAACGGCGCGCCGCTGCTGTTTGTCGGTGTGCTGCTGGGCTCGGTGCCGCTGGCGCTGGTGCTGGGCAATATCGGCGGCGGTGGTCCGCTGTGGCAGGCGTTCAACCTGACGCAAGGCCTGAACGCGGTGCATGGGCTGCTGATGGCGCTGCTGTCGCCGCAGCCGCTGACCGATGGCCTGGTGACCAAGGCGGTCGTGGGCACGCTGTTGTGGACCGGGCTGGCCGCGGGCTCGTGGCAGCTGCTCGTGCGGCTCCTGCGCAACCCGCCGATGGGCAAGGGGAGGGCGTAGATGCTGACGCCGTTGCCGCCCGACAACACGGTGCTGCGGATGCAGCGCGTGACCCAGCAGTACGGCGTGAACGTGGCGCTGCTGGACGCGACTTTTGACCTCCAGCCGGGCGTCGTCGGGCTGCTGGGGCCCAACGGCGCGGGTAAGTCGACGCTGATTCGCCTGGCCGCGGGCCTGAAGACGCCGACGCGCGGGACGGTGACCTGGCTGGGTGGCAGGACACAGGGCGATGCGGCGCTGGAGGGGCAGATCGCGCTGGTGCCCGACGGCGACAGCCTGCCCAAGCTGGACACGCCGCTGAGCTTGATCGCGCTGGTGCTCCGCTGCCACGGGCTGACGGCGCACGACGCCGAGACGCGTGCCAAGGCCATCCTGACGCGGCTGGGCATGGAGGCGAAGTGGAATGACGCGCTGGGCGGCCTGTCGCGAGGTCAGCGACAGCGGGTCAAGTTGGCGCAGGCGTTCGCGATGCCGGCGCGGCTGGTGCTGCTGGACGAGCCGCTGAACGCGCTGGACCCGCTGTGGCGGCTGGAAGTGGCGGCGCTGATGCACGAGGCGGCGCAAAATGGCGCGTGCGTCGTGGTGTCGAGCCATATTCTGGAGGAAGTTCAGTCGATTGCCGGCTGGCTGCTGCTGCTGTTTCGCGGCCGGGTCGTGGCGGCGGGTAGCCAGGCGGAGATCCGCGCGCTGCTGCACAAACGCGCCCAGGCGCTGCGGTTGAAGAGCAGTGACCCGCGCGCGCTGGCCCGCGAGCTGCTGAGCCGCGCGCCGGTGACGGAGCTGAAAATCGACGCGCAGTTTCTGACCGTGCAGGCGTCCGAGCCCGCGGAGCTGTTCCAGGCGCTGCCGCAAGCGGTGCTGGCGTCGGGGACCCGCGTGGATTTTGCCGCAACCGATGGCGATGATTTGATTAGCCTTTTCCACGCGCTCGCCCAGGAGGTCAAATGACGGCTTGGTCGTGGGCGGAGGCGCCGGAAGCGCGCAAGCTGTCGCTTCCGGCGGCGATCGCCGTGCACATGCGGGTTCAGCTCGCGCGCACGCTGCGGCTGCAGACGCTGTGGCCGTGGCTTGCGGTCATGCTGGCGGTAACGCTGGGCGGCTGGGCGATCGTGCATTTTTCGGTGGAGGCGGCCGATCGCTTTGCCGAATTCGTCCACACGTGGGGCGTGCGCGCGATTGCGCTGGTGGCGCTGGGGGTGGGCACCGCGGCGATTCGTCAGGATGCTGAGGCGGGTGCGCTCGCGTTCTTTCTGTTGCGCCCGCAGGCCAAGACGGCGCTGCCGATTGGTCGCTGGCTGGCGGTAACGGCGGTGGCGGGCACGCTGGGCGAAGTGGCAATGCTGGTGCTCTGGCTGGTTACGCGCGGCACGTCCGCGCAGATGCCGCTGAGCGAATTGCCGGCGCTGCTCTTGGCTGCCGCGCTCGCAGCCGCGGTCTACAGCGCGACGTTCATGACCATCGCCGTCTGGTTTCGCGCGGCGATTGGCGTCTCCGTCGGCTGGCTGGTGGTGCTTGATCGCCTGGCCAGCGCTTCCACGAGCTTTGCCGCCGTCGCGCCGAGCCACTACCTGGCGACGATCCTGGGCGAAGAATCGCCGCCCGAGACGACGGTCGCCGCCTCGGTCTGCGCGCTTGTCGTGTGGACCGCGCTGATGCTCTTCGCCGCGGTGGTCCGGTTGCAGCGCGAGCCGCCCGTGAACAACGAACCTTGACACAACCGCGCCTTCCGGTTGGCATGCGCCACGGAGGCGCCCGAGTTCTGGTGGGCTCCCCGGTCTTCAAAACCGGTGTGAGGCGTGACGAGCGTCTCGGGGGAGTTCGATTCTCCTGCGCTTCCGCCAAAAGATAAATGATTGTAATTAGTTACAAATCGACACGTGCGCACTGGCTAGCGGTTTGTCGATTGCTTCTAACGACAGCAATCATCTGAAATAATTAGCCAATTCCCGCATTCCACCCATCCACAGGAGTCCTGCGCTCAGCGCTGACTCTCCATCGCGGCCACCACCCGCATCCACATTGCCTGCGCTAGGTCCGGCGGAATCTGGTCGACGCCGACGAGCCCACGCAGTTGCAGCAGCAGCCCAGCTTCGTCCTGGCTTGCGTGGCCGCCGGGCACCAGTTCCGCGAACAGCCACGTCGCCACCTGCGCGCCCGTGGGCACATCCGACCGGCCCGCACGTTCGGCCAGCGCCAGCGCCAGCGCGTCCGCGAGCAGTGGAATCGATTCCGCCGCACACTCGCCGCCCAAGAGCACTGCCGCGGCCGCCAACTTGCGCCGGGCCTGGACCCGCAGCGGCGATTCGGTCGGCGCCGTCGCCACGTCCGTCCGTTGCCATCGGGTCTGCGCACCCGCCAGTGGCGACCCCTGGCCCAGCCGCTGCAACGTCGCCCACGTGCGCGCGTCCAGCACGGCGATTTCCGTCCTGTTGCGCGTCGCGATGTCCAGCCCGACCGCGTTCACCTCGGCATCGACGGCATCCACGACCGCGACCAGCCCGCCGCGCGCCACCAGCACTTGCTCCAGACGCCCCGGCAGTCGCTGCGACAGCGCTTCAATCGCCGCCAGCACCGGGTCCACGTTCGGCTCCGGTTCGTGCGCACCGGTCAGTTCGTGGTGCGGCGGCGGCTCCGGCTGCTCTTCACGCGGCGTGACAGGTTCCTCGCTCGGCGGCGGCACATCCAACGGCGGGCGGTCGTCCATCTCGAGCTCCGCCGCTGGTTCGGGCAGCAGCGTTCCCGGCGCTTCCTGCTCGCGCTCGTCCCGCGGCGCATCTGGTAGCGTTTCCGGCGGCATTGCCAGCGCCTCCATCGCCAGCGCCAGAACCTTCTTCGACACACCCATCACTTCCGGCGCATCCTCGTCCTGCGCCATCGCCGCCGCGAAAAGCCCGCGCTTGCCGGCAATCAACGCCGCGACACGCTCCTCGTAGCTGTTCTCCGCCACCATCAGCACGACCAGGACATTTTGCCGTTGCCGCAGGCGATGGATGCGCGCAATTCGCTGGTCCAGAATCGCCGGATTCCACGGCAAATCGAGCACGATCATCGCGCTTGCCGCCTGCAGGTTCAGCCCCGTCGCGCCGGCGTCGGTCGAGAGGAACACCATCGTCTCGGGGTCGTCGTTGAAGCGATCGATGAGCTCGGGCCGCGCTTTCACCGCCACCCCGCCGTGGAGGCTGCAGTATTTGACGCCCAGCCGGTCCAGCGCCTCGCAGGCCATGCGCGTCATCAGCTCCCACTGGCTGAACACGACGACTTTGCGCCCTTCGCCCAGGCACAGCGTTTCGATGAGCCGAACGAACTCGTCGAGCTTTGGCGATCCCGCCGTCACCTTGTCCACCAGCCCAGCCGCGTCGCAAGCCATCCGCGCCCGCTGCAGCGCCGCCATGAGCAGCTTCTCCTCGCTCGCCGTCAGAGGCCGCTTCGCCGCGCGTTGCGCAATCGTTCCAGCTGCTTGAACCGCTTCGTCGTGCAGATTGCGCTGGTGCGGCGTCATCGGCAGGACCAGCGTCTGGTCCGTCCGCGCCGGCAACTGATCCGCGATGACCTGGCGATCCCGCCGCAGCATGACCGTCGCCAGCCTCCGCCGCAGTTCGCCCAGGTTGCGATAGGTCAGCTCCTTGCCGTTTTCATCGGTCACGGTGAAATCGAGCTTGAAGCGCCACAACGGCCCCAGAATCCGCCCGTCGATGCGCTGCATCAGGCTGTACAACTCCTCCAGCCGGTTCTCCAGCGGCGTGCCCGAGAGCGCGAACACGAACCGCGCCGGGATCGACTTCACCACCGCCGCCGTCCGCGTCCGCCAATTCTTGATGCGCTGCGCCTCGTCCAGAATCAGCACGTCCGGCGGGTATTTTTCGCACAGGAGCGCTTGGTCGCTGCGAATGGTCTCGTAGTGCGCCACGAGAAACGGCACATCGCTCGCGTACGCCCGTTCGCGGGAATGCGCGGGACCGTCGAGCACCAGCGCCTCATGGGCCGTGAATTTGCGCACTTCAGTGGCCCAGTGCTTCTTGTTCGACGTGGGCGCGACGATCAGCACGCGGCGGACTCCGGCATTTTCGATCAGCCAGTGGGCGGCCGCTATGGCTTGGACCGTCTTGCCGAGGCCCATGTCGTCGGCAAGGAGCGCGCGGCCGGTCGAAGCCAGAAAGGCGGCACCTTGGACCTGATACGGCAGCAGCGGCAGTCGAATGCCGGGGATCTGCCCGCCGTGATGGGCGAATTCAGCGCGGATCGCGGTGGCCCGCTGCTGGTGAAACGCATCTTCCGCCAGCCGTTTGGCGTGCTCGGCGGCATCGTCGCCCAAGGACACTTCCGGCTGGCCCGCCAGCGCCGACTCCAAAGCGAACCAGGCCTCTGGCAACTGGCCTTTCAGAAAGCCCGCCGCGTCGAAGTGGCGATTCAGCGCGTCTGCCACCGGCGCGGACAGCAAAAGTGGCCGGCGGACGCGGATTTGCGGCGGATGCGGCGCGTCCCACGCGAGGTGCACCACAGCGACGCTCGGCGCGGGCGGCCGCTTCCGATGCTTGGACCGCTTGTGCAGTTTGGCGAGTACCGCCTCGATGTGCTTGCACGTCCCGAGCCGGTTGGAGGCGAAATCGGCGCAGGTGCACGTGTTGAGCCGCTCGTCCAGCGCGCGAATCACGACGCGATACGGCCGCAGCGCCGCACCCGTGGACTTGACCGAGCGCGCTTCCCACGTGCCGAACCAGGGATCGCCGGATACGTGCTCCAGTATCACCTCAGTGTGGGCCGACTTCACCCGCTCAGCGACCGCGCGATCGGCGGCCGTCACCACTTGCTCGGGCTGGACCGCTTGCCGCGCCGCGTAGGACAGCAGCGTTGCCACGATGTGCTTGCAGACCGGCTCCGCGTCGAACGGGCACGTGCAGTCGAAGAGCGGCTCGCCCGCCTCATCGGCATTGACCTCAACCTGGTAGCTCGCAAACGCCTGGCCCGCGACGTTTGCCCACAGCCGCTCCTGATTCCAGCCGATGTCGAGCACGCAATTGTCCTTGAAGTACTGCAAGCCGCGGCGCACGACGGCGTCGGATGCCAGCTTGCGCACGGCTTCCAGGTCGTACAGGAACGGATCGGCGGCAGGTTCGGGTGTCATGGCGGCTCCTCAGTCAAGGCCGGTACCATAGCAGTCTCGCGAACAACGTTGAAGCCGGTTGCGTCGCCTTGCCGCGCCGACTATGCTGATATTCCAGCCGGAGCCGCGCATCGTGCACGCCAAGACCTACAACCTGTCGATGCTTTTCAGCCGGGCTGGCGATTTGCCGTCGGCGTGGGTCGCGCACGTGCTCGATTTTGACCTCGTCACCCAGGGCGACACGCTCCAGCACGCAATGGCGATGGCGCTCGAAGCAACGGCGTTGGTCGCGAAGTGGGATGTCGAGCAGGGCAAGGATCCCCTCGACCGTCGCGCGCCGGACGCCGAGTGGGCGCGTTTCTACGAGATCGCCCAGCACGGTCAGCCCCTGGCCGGACTGCAACTGCCCGATGAGAATCAGTTCGAGGCGCTGGCCTTGTTGGCGCTGTGCGTCTTCGATCTGGATGCGGTGGATCCGCAGCAGCCCGTCACGCCCACGCCGCGCAAGAAGGCCGCGCCCCGGTCGGCCGAGTACCGCCGCGTGCTGAGCTGGCCTGAGCACGCCCGCGCCGCGTGAGTTGAGATGCCACCCCGTTTTCGCGACATCCGCCGCGCGCTGGAGAAACAAGGCGTGACGGTGATGCCATCCAAGGGCGGAAGTTCGCACTGGAAAGTCGAAAAAGACGGCAAGACGTACCCGATCCCGGCTTCGCACGGCGACAACACGGAGATTTCCGAGGTCTACGTCCGCGGCGTCTGCCGGGCCCTGGGTCTGGATGAGGCCGAACTGCGCCGAAACCTGTGACGCGTCCTGAACCGCAGCGACGGGGGGCTGTGTCGCGACTAAAAAACGCTAGCCACCATCCGCCCTTGCTGAGCTTGCCGCAGACCGCAACTTGCCGTATCACGCGCAACATGAACGACCTCCGCCAACTCTTGTGCGACGCCAGCAACCAGCTCTCCATGCACGCGCGCGGGGCCATCCTCGCCGAGGGCCGGGACGCCGTAGCGACGTTGATTGACGTCATGCTGGACGAGCATCTCCAGCGCTCCGAGGACGATGCCGAGTCGATGGCGCCCATCCACGCCGCGCGGCTCCTTGGCGAACTGCGGGCCGACTCCGCGATCCCGGGGCTGCTGGCCACGCTGCTCAAAATGGAGCCGGGCTACATCTTGTGGGACGCCGCGCTGTTTGCGCTGGAGGCCATCGGCGCGCGAGTCTTGGAGCCCGCGCTCGCGTTGGTTCCCGACGTGACCGCCGAGCAAAGGGGCTATCTGGCAAGCGCGCTTGCCAGGCTGAACGTCCGGGATCCGCGCATTCTGACGCTCCTGTTCGACGACTTGCGGCGGGACCCACTGCACGGGGCGATGTGTCTCGGGCAGTATCGCGACCCGACCGCGCTGCCGGAGCTGCTGGCGACCTTCGACGCGTTTCAAGTCGATTCGGGCGGCGGGATGTTCGCCAATCAAGCGCTGGTGGAATTGCACGCGACAATTGAGGACTGCGGCGGCGTGCTGACCCCGGCGCAACAAGCGAAATACTTCGCAGCGACATCGCCGCAACGCAAATTTCGCGACGAGCTGCTTGGCTTGACGACTGGCCGGCCGACGTCATCGCTGCCGGCGCCGGCGCGAGCGAAAGATCGACCGGGGCGCAATGATCCTTGCTGGTGCGGCAGCGGTCGCAAGTACAAGAAATGCCACCTTGGGCACGAGCCTGGCTAGCGCGCCGAACGCAGGTCGATCAGCGGCTCGATTTCTGTGAGAAGGACGCGTGCCTGAGCGAATGAAAGACGTCCAGCCCGTGGACCGCAGCAAATTTCCACGTTCCGGCCCCAAGTGGACGTCCACCCGCGGCCCGCGATTGACCTCGCACCGCGGCCTCGCCACACTCGCGCCATGTTCGAAAAGGTCCCGCTTCCATCGCTGCAGACCGCAACCTGGCCTGAACTCGCGCGCCTGAGCCATGCCGTGCAGCTGCGCGTGGCGCGTGCGGAATTGCTGACGATCCCCGACCTGGCCCGGACGGGACCGCCAACGGAGCGGCCGACGGTCTATCTAGGCGATCTGGTTGACAATCCTAACGTTTTGGTGGCCGTTGAGGCGACAGCGCCAGGAACAACCGAAGCGATGCGCCAGCTGGTGCATGAGCAGTTGGCCGTGCGACTCGGCGACTTCCCGGCGTACCTGCTCGATGCGCCAGACCATGAACTGCCGCCACGCGACGCCAAAAGCGCTGACCTGACCAAGTGGGCGACCGCGCATGATTGTCGGCCGCTGCTGGACATGCGCTGGCCAGGCTTGCCGGGAATCAACGCCGCGAACGGGACGGCACGTTATCCGTGGGACGCGACCGTGGGCCAACTGCTCACGCTCAAGCCGCCGTCCGGGATGCGGCCGTCGCAGATCGCCCGGCAGGAGCGCTGGGTCCGCGCGTGGCTGGACGGCGAAGCGTCATGGCAGCGTCTCGCCCGTGCCTGGCCGCAAGTGCAGACACGACCGCCGGCGCAACCGGGTACGGCGGAGGCGGTGACGGACTTTATCGCGCGCCTCTGGCAATGGCGGACCGCCCGGGTGAAGCGTACGGCGCCGATGGTTCCAGAGCGTTGGGGCCGGGTGACGGCTCAGGACGTTCGGCAGCGCGGCCGGCTGGTGCTCAGTGTGCATTTTCCGCCTTGGTGCGGGGGCACGGCGAAGTCGGTGACGATTGACGACGAGCGCGAGGACCCGGAGAGCCTGCAGCGGCAACTGCCCGGGCTGCTCGACGTCCAGTGGCACTGCACCGCGCATGGCGCCGACTCGTGTCCGGTGCCCCTGGCGGTCGTGGACCAACTTCTGGACCTTTTGGCTGCGGCAATGCCAGGCAGCGATATGGAGGCGATCGCAGTCCGCATGTCGTCGCCGGTGTGGCGGGAGGCGTTGAACGCGCTGGCTGGGGTGCAGTCAGGCGGGCGGCCGGATCCGGAGGTCGTGCCGCGGCCGACTGCGACAAAACCGCTGGTGGAAGGGCAGTTGCGTTGGAAGCTGACGCTGGACTACAGCGGCCAACCGGACGCCGTCGAGTTGGTCATCCAGACGCCCAACAAGAAAACTGGCTTCAAGACCACGAAAGTGCCCCCGGCGCGGCTCATTGAGGTCGCGACCGAGCGCGGCACGCCGCAGGATGTCGCGCTGGCGGAGCTGGCGTACACGCGATCGCTGGTCAGCAAGTACAGCTACGGCAATTCCGGGGCGATTTGGCAGGCGTTTTGGCGGCATTTGGTCGCACTGCCGGCGCTGCTGGTCGGCAACGATCCGGAGCCGTTTGTGATGCGGCGGCAAGCGGCGCGGCTGACCGTAACACCGCGCGATGGCGCCGAAATCCAAGTGCAGCTGGCCAGCGATGCCGGGCTGTTCGAGTGGCGTGACCTGCCGACCGTCATTGCCCCGGAGGGCTGGTTGCTGGTGCGCGAGCCGGCAAACCGGACGTTCTGGGTCCTGGACGTGGCGGCGTCGGCGCGGCCGATTCTGACGCAACTGCGGCGCTGCGACGGCAAGTTCCCGCGGGCGGCGCTGGATCAGGTTCTGCGAGCGATTGCCGCCAATCCCGAGTTGCCAGTCGACTTGCACCGCGATCTCTCCGGCGAGGAAGTTGGCCA
>CAIYWC010000059.1 GCA_903929795.1 uncultured Myxococcales bacterium
ACCGCCGCCGAGAACCCTGCCCCGACGTCGCCGGCCCCCACCGTGCGCGATCTCGTCTCCGCCTGGCTGGACTTCAAGGACCGCATCGGCGCCTGGAGCACGCGCACCACCGCGCGCACCGGCGCCGACGTCCGCCTGTGGGCCGTGCCAGGTCACACCCCGCTCGCCCAGCTCGCCACCCGCGCCCACGGCGAGCCGTTCATGCTCGCCTACCTGCAGCGCCTCGCGCCGCTCTCGCTCGTGTCCCAGCGCAAGCGCTGGTGCGCCGTCGTCGAGATGTGCAAGTGGGCCGAGCGCCGCGAATGGCTCGCCCGCTCGCCGGTGTCGTTTGTCGACCCGGAGGAGCTGCCCTGGCGCACCCGCCGCGCCCGCCGACTGATGGCCCTGCAGGGCAAGCCCAAGCTGAACCGCGGCGAGGCCCAGGCCTACGTGCGCGCCGCGCTGCGACTCGAGGACCCGGCCGTGCGCGTCGCGGTCCTGCTGCCGCTGCTGTGCGGCCTGCGCTCGGGCGAAGTCCGGATGCTGCGCGTCGGCGACGTCCACGTGCTTGGCGGCCTGCTGGAGATCCGCGGGCCGCACTTGAAGTCGCCGACGTCGGAGCGGAGCCCGCCGTTGCCCCGGATCCTGCGCGCCGACGTCGCGCAGCTGCGCGCCGAGCAACCGCCGGGCGAGTGGCTGATCCGCCCGGTCGACACCAGCTTGCGCCCGGCCGAGGACCGCTGGCTCTGGCGTCAGGTCCAGCGCGTCTGCGCGGCCGCCGGCGTCACGACGGTCGGCCCGCACGGCTTGCGGGGCACCTGGGCCACGCTGACGCACCAGGCCGGCGCGAGCCTGCCCGACGTCGCGGCCGGCCTGGGCCACGCTCGAGGCGACGTCGACACCGTGCGCGCGCACTACGTGACGCACGGCGTGCAAACGCCGACGCTGGACCTTGACGGCGCGGCACAGCGCGAATTTCCGGAGGGCTGAATGTGCGCGGCTCAGCATGAAAATCCTAGGAAGTCGCGACCTTTGGAGCGGGAAACGGGACTCGAAAGCCCCTCCCATCCGCTCGCCCGGACTCAGCCCGTCACGCTTTCCCCCGACTGCACCGTCATTGACGGCAATGACGCCTATTTCGCCGACACCTGTCCGCAGTGCATGGGCACGCGCCAGGTCGCGGATCGGAGCGCCGTAGCAGACGACGGCGCCCTGCGCTCGTGCCCCGGTTGTCGGGGCACGGGCGTTGTCGCTGTTCTCACCCCACCGCAGCACCGTTAGGAGGTAAGTCCATGAGTTTCATGAAAGACGAGGTCGCGCGCATGCCCTGGTTTGTCCTGGGCCCGGACCGTCAACTGAGAGCTGTCACGGCCAGCCCGGAAGACGCGGCGATCTCGCTGGGATCGTTTGGCGGCGGCCGCATTTTCCACGCAGGCACGCGGACTTGCGTCTACGCGTGGAATCCTGGGCCAGATCCCGATCCGTCCGATTCGTTCGACCGCGCCACCGAGATCATGCGCGCCGCTTTCTACGCGAATTTGCGCGATCTCGCGGGCGGCGGCCCGCTCAAGGATCACGGCAGCACGCCCGAACTTCTCAATTTCTTCTGGGAAAAGGAGGCGTAAATGGCACGCAAACTCGCACCGTACCCGCCGCGCCGCAGCAAGGCGCACTTCACCGACGACGACCTGCGCACCGTCGCCGCGACGCTGCAGCCGGCGCGCACCGCCCGCGACTGGTACCGCGCGCTGCAGGAGGGCCTGCACGCGTTCAAACCGGACGCGCCGCGGCTGTCCTACTGCACCGTCGTCAACCGCTGCTACGACGCCACCCCGCCGATCTTCGCCGCGCGCATCTACAG
>CAIYWC010000060.1 GCA_903929795.1 uncultured Myxococcales bacterium
GGCCGGACGCAAGGCGTGCGCGCGCGCTTCCGCGGGCTGGCGAAGAACAACTTCGACCTGCGGCGGCACATCGTGATCAATAACTGCTATCTACTCGATGGGTTATGGCGGAGCGTGGGATAACTGGTCGCGTCTCTAGGCGGCGTCTCCATCGGCGCGTTGCTGTTTGACGGTGTGGCAGCCAATGCGTGCATCGCTGCGTTTGACCAACTCGGAACGTCTTGCGAAAAACCCTCAGAGCGCAACCGGCCCGACGCCTGTCGCTCGCTCTTTGTCGACACTGCGGCGGTAGGCGGCGCGTGCAGCTCCTATTCCGCAGGCCTGTTGTGCGCTGGCGGCCAGGGCGTCTGCGACCCCCAAATGGGCACGTGCAAGTCCCTGCCCAAACAGGGCGAATCCTGCCAACCCGCCAACCGCTGTGCCGCTGGCCTCGTCTGCGAAGGTGGCGCGTGCGTCCCCCGCAGTGGCGCGGGTGGCAAGTGCCTGAGCGACAACGGCTGTCAAGCCGGCCTGACCTGTGGCCCCAACAACACCTGCACCGCAGGGTTGGCCGCGGGCAGCAAATGCAACGTGACTGACCAGTGCGCGGCGGGATTGGCATGTCTGGGCGGCGTGTGCGCTACGGCCGCGGCAGACGGTCAAGTCTGCGTCAGCGACGTATGTGCGTCTGGGCATTACTGCGTACCCGGCCCACCCCAGCAAGTCTGCCGCCCCAAAGTCGGTGCAAACGAGCCATGCAACATGCCCGACTCGTGCCAAGCCGGCCTGTACTGTGACTTTTCCGTCGGCAGCCTCTGCGAGCCGATACCCACAGTGGGGGAAGCCTGTCCGAGCTTTCAATGTGCGCCCGGGCTCAGTTGTGACGCGGCCAGCGTCTGCGCCACGCCCCCCGGCGATGGCCAGCCGTGCCTCAAAGGCGCTACGCCCGACTGCGCAGCCGGGCTCAATTGCGATGCCGCGACCATGACTTGCAAGCCGGCAGGTGGCGCAGGCAGCCCTTGCCCAACTGGCAACTGCGGCAGCGGAACGGTGTGCAACTGGTCGGGTGTCGACCCCGTCTGCCAATCGCCAGGTCCCGCTGGCACGACCTGCTACGGCATGGACAGTCTGTGCCTGCCCGGCCTGTACTGTGATGGCTACACCAACCAGTGCGCCGCACAATCACCCGTAGGCGGCAAGTGCGGCGGCCCCAACATGTGCGCCCCGGGCAACTACTGCAAGTGCGCTAATTTGCAAGCTACTCAAGGCACATGCGCGCCCTTGCCCGACACGGTCGGCGCCCCCTGCGACGTCCTCTGCGCCGGCGGCTTGCGCTGCGGCCCGCAGGACGGTCACTGCCACAAAGGCCTGTGCGCCATGCTGTAATCGCGCGCGCTCCACTTGGCGCGGGCGTGGAACCGCAGGCCGGCCCGTACAAGGGCATGCTGGTCAAGGACGGCAAGATCTATACGTCGACGGCGCTGTACGACGAACTGTACGAGGTCGATATCGCCACGGGCGACCGCAAGATGGTGCACGCAGGCGGCGTGACGGATGCCAACAACGGCAGCTCCGGCACGCACGTGCTGTGGGACGCGCACCGCAACCTGATTTGGCAGGCGGGTCTGTCGGGCTCGACGCTGATGTTTGACCCAGCCAAGGGCACGTCGGAGCCGCTCTGGTGCCCGGAGAACGTGCGCGACTACTTTGGCATTGGCGCAAGGCGTTCCGAGCACGTCCACCTGCTGAACTTGCCTGTCACATTCGTCGCCCTGGCAGCGCCGGACCGTCCGAAGCCGCGCGTGGCCCCCACGATGACCGGCCGTTCGCGACCTGTCGAGGCCCAAAAGCGTGTGGTTTTGGGCCACTCAGGCGCACCAGTCCGCCCGCGGCCGGCTTCTTCGCCAGTCCACACGTTGCACATCCTGTCGCGCGTCCGCTAAGCTGCAGCGTCCAGGGCGTCCTGGAAGGGCATTGGGCCAGGGACGGGAGTGTCGCGGACGGCGGCAGCGACTGCAAGCCTCTACACACGCCGACCGAAGTTCGCGATCAAAGGCTTGCCATCCGCGGTGCACCACGCAATGTGCACGCTCGCGGTCCCGATCCGCGATACCGCATGGCGCAGGACTCAGGTCAGCTCGCAGCTTGGGCGACCGCCTGAAAGAGGATGTTGTTCTCGACATGGATGTGCTCGTGCGTTTCCGCCTCCAGCTCCGCCAAGCCCTGATACAGCGCGCGCCACGTGCCGCAAGCCCCCAGCGGCGGGTTGAAGTCGTCGGTCAGTTCACGCGACTTCTTGAGCAGGGCGCCCACCGCGTCGTGTTCGTGTTCCAATTGCTGAATACCCACGAGTGCTTGATCGGTCGCACCCGCGCGAATCGCGGCAAACACCTCAGCTTCTTCAAGCGCCAGGTGCGGAATCAATTCGGCCTGAAGCGACGCAACGGTGTCGCGCAGGGACTCCAAACGGTCAGGATCCTTCTGCCCGTGCACCAAAAGCACGCGTTCAGCCATGGCCAGCAGGCGAGTGAGTTCGCGCGGAAGGGAGGTGTGGAACCGCGCTTCGATCGTTGCGCAGAGCTGAGCGGGCGTCAGGGACTGCCAGTCGATCGTCGGGACGTCGCCCGCCGCCACAACCTGCTGGAGCAGCGCGTCGAGGGTCACGCCGCTTTGCGCGCACGCATCGGCGAGAGGACGTTTGCCGCCACAGCAGAAATCGATGCCGTGCTGCTGCAGGATCCGGACAGCGGCGGGCGCTGCGCGCACAAGGTCGGCGACGGTGTGGATGGACGAAGAGGGAACGAAGTGGGCGATGGTCATGACAGGCTCCTTGGCGCTTCAAGCGCACCGACATCAATAGATGTTTAGGTTTATTGTGTCAAGAAGGCATGGCAAATCGATGACAGGAGGAGCCGTGCGAGTCCAAATCAGGCGCAGCCCGCGTTCGTTGTGATCGTGGGTACGGAACTACCCTGGCGTGTCAGAAGCGAATTTGCTGCGCGGGGTCTTCATCGTCGCGGCGATTCGCTTGCGCGCATGCCGCAGCACTGAGCCATCGCCCGGTTCCGGAATGGCAGCGGCGACCGAGGCAGGCATCGGAAGACCGCCCTCAACTTGCATATCCACGAGCGTCGTCATCGCCGCCCACGTGCAGATCGTCTCGTTCAGGCTACTCCACACAGGGTGCAACGGGCACGGTTCGGCGGGGCGGCAGTTGCCCCAGCCAAACGCGCAATGGGTCGGATTGGGATGAAAATCCGCCGCCATCATGATGTCCAGCGCGCGGATGTAACGCGGCGGCATGGCGAGAACGAAACCGCCGTGATGGCCTTTTTGCGATTTCAGCAGGCCCGCGACGACCAACCGACGCATCAGCTTGGACAAGTAGTGCGGTGGCACGTTGGTCGCCGCCGCGAGATCCTGCGCGCGCACGGCAACGTCCGGCGGCAGGTTGGCGATGTAGGCCATCGCGCGGAGCGCGTATTCAACGGTCTGAGGAAGTTGCATCCAGGAGCCCCACGCAGGCGGAAATTGCGGGCCGCGCCGCGGTGGCGGCAGACTCGCCGGGCCACACCGCATCGTTTGGCCCCTAAAGAAGAGGCGACGACTTCGCACACCGGTGGGGTCGCAGTCAACCTGTTCATGGAGCGATTGAGCTACTTGGCCACGGGCTTGGGGACAATGACGGCATCCACCACATGGATCACGCCGTTGGAGGCCTGAACCGTGCCAATGATCGTTGCGTCGTCGACCTTGACCTTGCCGTCCGCGACGTGGAACGTGACGACCGACCCATCGGCCATCGACAGCGTGTCGCCGTCTTTCATGTCCTTGATCTGACGGACCGGAACGCCGGCGTGGTGTTTCAAAATCCGCTGCAATTCAGCCTTATTTTCAGGCTTCAGCAAGGTCTCAACCGTGCCCTTGGGCAGCGCGTCGAAGGCCGCGTTGGTCGGTGCAAAGACCGTGTACGCGCCGCCCGGACTGGCGAGGACGCCAACCAAATCAGCCGCACCAAGCGCGGCGACGAGCGTCGTGTGGTCCTTTGACGCGGCCGCAACGCCGGAGACCGTGCCACCGAGATCTGGACGGGGTGCTTGCGCCTGAGGTGCGGCGGGCGCCGCAGCGGGCGCCTCAACCGGCGCGGGCGCGGGCGCGGGGGGCGCAGGCTCTTTGGCACAAGCGACGAGCACAGACACAGCGGCAAACCAAACAGAAATCTTCATGACGGCCTCCAGCGCAGCGCAGGCTGCACAATGTCAAAAAACACGAACTAATCGCGCGACAACCGAGAAGAAAACAGTCCGACTATTCAGACACTTCGCGGCGATCATCAGGCTACATGCTTAATCAAGCGAGGTCAAGATCGTCTGACAATGAGAAATAACAGAGGCTCCTTGTTACTTAAGTTACTGTAATCAAGAACACAAAACCACAGTCGGTGGGCGCCGGATTGCGTGTTCAGACCAAGTCAGCGGAACAGACGACTACAGATATGCGCGTTTTTGATCTGACTTCGCACGACCACGATCACGACGCGATATCACAAGACAATCCGGTGACAATCAAGCGAGCTTTAAGTCCACAAATTGCTGGACGTGACAGATTGTCGCGGGTAGCATGGCGGCGTCAGGTCGCGGAAACCCCGCCGCCGGACGTAGCCGCAAGACACGCACCACCACTTTGGGGGGGCACCACCGCGGCACAAAGTGGCACCGCGCGCGACCCGCGACGGCGGTCAAGGGAGGGAAAAATCGATGAACACCCAGAAACAGACACGTTCGACGCGTCACCCATGGCTGCTTGCGGCCGTAGTTGGTGTCGCGCTTTGTACAGCCCTCGGCTGTCAACCGCCGCCCAAACCGGGAAGTGCGCCCGCGGCGGGTGCGCCGTCGGCAAACTTGGGCGCCTCCGCGTCGATCAAGGACCTGATGGCCGCGCGCGGCCTGAATGAAAGCGATGTCGAGTCGGCGCTGAAGACCTACATGCCGACTGGCAAAAAGGACGACTACCTGATCTTTGCGTCAGGTGGGCAGTCAGGTCAGGTGCTCGTGCTCGGCGTCCCGTCGATGCGGCTTCTGAAAGTCATCGGCGTGTTCACGCCGGAACCGTGGCAGGGCTACGGCTACGGCGGCGAGAGCAACAAGATCATCGAAGCGGGCAAACAAGACGGCCGCAGCATCACCTGGGCCGACGTTCACCACCCGAACTTGTCGGAAACCAATGGCGACTACGACGGCAAGTTCTTGTTCGTCAACGACAAATCCAATGGTCGCGTGGCGGTTGTCGATCTCGAAGACTTCAACACCAAGCAGATCGTCGTCAACACGCTGGTCGGATCCGATCACGGCGGCGCGTTCGTCGACCCGAACACGAACTACGTCATTGAGACCAGTCAGTATCCGGTACCGTTTGGCCGCGTCTACGCGCCGTTGTCCGAGTACAAGGACAAGTACCGTGGTCTGGCCATGTTCTGGAAATTTGATCGCAAGATCGGCCGTATCGACGTCAGGAAGTCGTGGGCAATCGAACTGCCGCCTTACACGCAGGACCTGGCGGACTGCGGCAAGCTCGGTTCAGACGGCTGGGCGTTCGTGAACTCGTTCAACACGGAAATGGCGACCGGCGGCACGCTGCAGGGCAAGCCGCCGATCGAGTCGGGCGCATCGCAAAACGACATGGATTACCTCCACATCATCAATTGGAAGAAGGCTGAAGAGCTGGTCAACGCCGGCAAGGCTGAAGACGTGCTGGGCGTGAAAGTGTTGCGCATGAACGTTGCTGCGGCCGAAGGCGTCTTGACGCTTGTGGGCGAGCCCAAGTCGCCGCACGGCGCGGATGTGACGCCCGACGGCACGCGCGTCATCGTTGGCGGCAAACTGGACACGCACACGACGGTCTACAACATCGCCAAGATGCGCGCGCTGATCGACGCCAAGAAGTACGACGGCAAGGACGCCTATGGCATCCCGATCCTGAACTTCAAGGACTCGATCGACGGCCAGTGCGAAATCGGCCTCGGGCCGTTGCACACCGTGTTTGACGACAAGGGCTTTGCTTACACCAGTGTCTTCCTGGAATCGGTCGTCGCCAAGTGGTCGCTCAAGGACCTGAAGGTCGTCGAGAAGATCCCGGTGCACTACAACATCGGTCACATCATGGCGGCCGAAGGCGACACGGTCAGCCCCGACGGCAAGTGGGTCGTGGCGATGAACAAGATGTCGATCGACCGCTTCAACGGCGTCGGTCCGCTGTACCCGCAGAATTTCCAGCTCATCGACACGACCGGCGAAAAGATGCGCGTCATCCAGGACGCGCCGATCGGTATTGGCGAGCCGCACTACAGCCAGATGATCAAAGCGGACAAACTGCACACGATCAAGATCTACCCGCCGGGCACCAACATCTACACGAACAGCAAGGACCCGAACGCGGTGGAGTCGGGCAAGGAGCGCATCGAGAAGCGCGCCGACGGTACGCACGTCTTCATGACGGCCATTCGCAGCCACTTCACGCCCGACCAGTTTGAAGTGGAGGAAGGCGAGCACGTATTCATCCACATCACGTCGTTGGAGCAGTCCGAGGACCAGACGCACGGCTTTACGATCAACATGCACAACATCGACTTGTCGCTGGAGCCGGGCAAGCACGAGAACGTCGACTTCATCGCCACCAAAGCGGGCGTCTACCCGATGTACTGCACGGAGTTCTGCTCCGCGCTGCACCTGGAAATGGCAGGCTACATGCTGGTGCGCCCCAAGGGTGCGCCTGCGACGATTCCTGTGTCGTCTACCGCTCCCGGTGGGCCAAGCACCGACCAGCCCCCGGCTGCGGGACACTGACACTGGATGCTGCCGCGCTCCATCGATCTCGTGGAGCGCGGCTGATGGGACCGTGGATGCGCAGGGCTTCCTGCCATCCACGTGATCCCGCATTTCACCGCGTGCGGCTCGCCGCGCGCTTGCTCTCACGAGGCTCCTGATGGTTTCGCAAAAACTCTTCCTTCGGCTCGCTTTGATCGTCCTGTGCGGCGCAAGTGCGTGTGCCAAACAGGCGGATGCTCCCGCTGCCGCTGCCGAGAATCCCGCGGATGGCCCCGCTTCGATCGTCGTTCCCGCCGGTCTCCTCGACTCCATCGGCAAAGCAGACGCGAAAGCGGGTGAAGCGCTGTTTATCAGCAAGGGCTGCAAAGCCTGCCACAACCTGACCGACGTCAAACTGGTCGGACCCGGGCTCAAAGGCGTGACAGCGCGCCGCTCGCTGCCCTGGATGGCGCGGATGATTCTGCACCCGGAAGTGATGGTGAAAGAAGATCCGGAGGCCAAGAAGATGTTGGCCGCGCTGATGACGCCCATGGCCAATCAGAACGTGCAGCCGGACACGGAGCTACCCGCGCTTCTGGCTTTCCTGAAGACCTTGTAGCCGTCAAACCGCAAAGCCCAAACGGAGGACCGCATCATGACTCCCCTTAGCACATCTGGTCGTTCCTCCGTATCCAAAGAAGCCGCTCACGCGCGCGGCCAGCGTTGGCTGGTCGTCGCGCTGGCGGCGGCGGCCGTCGGTCTGTGGCTCCTCGCGTATCTCCGCCCGTGGTGGCAGTTCTACCTCTTTGCGCCCCAGTACCCCAACGGTCTGGTGCTCGACATCTCGCTGACGGGCCTGGGGGGCGACGCCAAAGAGATCAACATGCTGAACCACTACATCGGCATGAAAGGTCTGGATGAGGCGGCCTCTCTGGAGCGGCACCTCGCTGTGTATGGCGTCGGTCTCGTCGCGCTCCTGTCCGCTGCGCTGTCGCTGGTTGTGGGCCGAAAGTGGAACTGGCTGCTGATTGTGCCTGGCTTGCTCTTTCCGCTCGGCTTCGTTGGGGACTCCGTGTGGTGGCTCTACCACTTTGGCCACACGTTGGACCGCCATGCGCCGCTGAACATCCCGATGTTCACGCCACAGTTCTTGGGTTGGGGCAAGATTGGCCAGTTCGAGACCTACGCGATGCCGCTGCAAGGATTTTGGCTGGCGATCGCGGCCGTCTGCGCGATGGCGGTTGCGATGGCGCTGCGCTACCGCCTCTGTCGAACGTGCCCACTGCACGACAGTTGCGGCGCCACTTGCCCCACGAAACTGGTCCTTGGCACGATTCCTTATCGGGTGAAGTGATGCGAACGCTGCGCGTGGCCCTCGTTTTCGTCCTCGCGGTCGCTTGCGGTCGGCCCAAAGCCGCAGTGGACGCCGGCATGACCCACACAGACGTCGCCCACCTTCCTATCACCGGCCTGTACGAACACGGCAAGATGGACGTCGGCCCGCTTCCGCAACAGCCGACGACGACAGTCGCCATCGCCGAGGATGCTTCCCAGCTGCGTGCGTGGCTTGTCGATCCCCACGGCCCAACGGAGATCTGGTTGCCGGAGCGGACTTTTCACGGCGACTGGCAGATCCGTCGCGCGGTGCACGTGCACGGCATGGGTCCGGGGACCGTCCTTCAGGGAAGCGGAACGGGAACCGTGCTGGACGTGGAGACCGACGGCGCGTCCGTGGAAAACCTCGTGATCGTCGGTACCGGAAACCGCCACACGCAAGAGGACAGCGCGGTCAAGATGCGCGGTCAGCACAACCGTATCGCCAGGCTGTTCTTGGACCGCGTGCTCTTTGGCGCGTCCTTTCAAGCGTGTCACGATTGCCGTGCAGAACGTTTGCACGTCATCGGCCGCGACGGCGAAGCCGAGATGCGCGGCGACGGCGTCAAGCTCTGGGAGTCTCACGGTTCCACAGTCAGCCACTGCCTCATCGAACGCAGCCGCGACCTCGTTGTTTGGTACTCCCGCCACGTCACGCTGGACAGCAACGTCGTACGCGGAAGCCGTTACGGCAGCCATTTCATGTACGCTCATGATGCCGTCGTGCGCAATTCCGCCGTCATCGACAACGTCGTCGGCATCTTCGTGATGTACAGCGAGCGCCTACTGGTGGAAGGCAACGTACTCGCGGGCGCACGTGGACCGGCCGGAATCGGCCTCGGATTCAAGGACAGCGACAACGTGACCGTGCGCGGCAATTGGTTGGTTGGCAATACCGCCGGCATGTACATTGACCAGACGCCGCGATCGCCGGACAAACCGCTGCGGATCGCCGACAACGTCGTTGCCTTGAACGGCGTCGGTCTGCGCATGCACGCACAGCCGCACGGGGTATTCGTCACCGGCAACGACTTTCAAGAAAACGCGGAGACCGCTGAGGTCGACGGCGGCGGTGACGCGACGACCGCCACCTGGGCCCGCAATTTCTGGAGCGACTACGCTGGATTTGATTTGAACGATGACGGAACCGGCGATGTGGCGCTGCAGATCAAGCGCCTCTCCACGGAGCTCACCGACGCGCGACCGACCCTCAAATTTCTCTACGGGACCGCGGCGCTCGCCACGCTCGACGGCGTCGCTCGCGCGGTGCCGGTTCTGGCCTCCAAGCTTTTGCTGAGCGATCCCACGCCGGCGATGCACCCTCACAAGCTCAATCAGGTGACGCCATGACGGTTTTGTCGATCGAGAATGTCTCCAAACGTTTTGGCGTGGTCCAAGCACTCTCGGACGTCTCCTTGCAGATCGACGCCGGCGAGCGTGTCGCGTTTGTCGGCAGCAATGGCTCGGGAAAAACGACACTCATGCGCAGCGCGTTGGGCTTGCTCACGTGTACCGGTCGCGTGCGAATCCACGGTGTCGAAGTGCGTGCCGATCCCCAGGGCGCGCTGCGCCATGTCGCCTACATTCCACAGGTTGCGCCGCCCTTGGACGCGACAGTGCAGGATCTCGTGCGGACCACGTGCGCGCTGCGGGGACAGCCCGAGCGCCGTGTGGCTGATCTCGCTGAAGTGCTGGGCGTGGATTTCGCATCCATCGCCCGCTCGCGCTTGCGTGACTTGTCGGGGGGCACCAAACAGAAGATCCTGGCAGCCATGGCCCTCGCCGCGGACGCGCAGATCCTGGTCGCCGATGAACCCACCGCCAATTTGGATACTCAGGCGCGGCTGGCGTTCTTTTCGCTCGTTGCTGCCCGCCCCAGCGACGCTGTGCTCATCCTCTGTTCACATCGAACCCAAGAGGTCCGGCAGCTGGTCAATCGCGTTGTTGAACTCCGTGATGGTCGACTCAAAGGTGACGCTCAACTTGTCGACGTGATCCGGGGCCGCGCACTATGCCACGTCGAAGTGGTCGCCAGCGGACCGGAGGCGCGAATTCCCCTGCAGTCCCTCGGGTTCTCGGCGGTGACGGACGATCTCTGGCAACGCACCTGCACACCTGAGGAAAAGCTCGGACTGCTCAAAGAGGTGCTCGCGCATCGCACTTGCGTGGCTGATTTGCGCGTGCAGGATGTGGACGCGTGGCAGCCCACGGTCGAGGAGTCTTGATCATGATGCCTCATTCCGAACACGAAGCACGCCCCGTCAGGCCGGATGCCCATCCAACACGAACCGCTCGGCCCAACCGCAGGGGGCTCGCCCTGCGTCGGAAAGAGTGGGTGAGGCGCCTCCTGGCCTACGTGCCGTTGCTTCTGGCGCTGTCCTGTGGGCGTGGAGCACCTGAGGCCGAAGAACCTGTATGGGGCAAACAGGCATGCGCGAACTGCGCCATGCTGCTGTCCGAGAAAGAACACGGCGCCCAGCTTCTGACCCAGGACGATGAGCGCCTGTACTTTGATGATCTGGGTTGCTTGATCGCTTGGACAGGCCAGAACACCGCCGGCGTGCGTGAAAAATGGGTGCACACTGCGGACACGCAGACTTGGCTGACCGTGCAACAGGCGCATTTTGCGGCGGCGGCGCACACACCCATGGATTTTGGTTTCATCGCGACGCAAAAACCGGGCACAACGACCTGGCCACAAGTGGTCGAGGCCGTGCAAGCCAAGTTGCATCGCCCGTAGGAGCACACGATGATGGAATCGCCCACAGGCGCAACGTGGCCGTGTCACCCCCCCTGCGCGCTCGCAGGAAAGCCACAGGAACTCGCCATGCCGCTGCCTTCACGTCCTCAGCGCATCCTCGCGTTTGCGCGACTCGAACTGACCGATTCCCTGCGCTCGCGTTGGCTGCAATTCGCCGCCATCGTCTACCTGCTCGTTTTTGGCGCTTTTGTGTGGCTGGGACTGCGGGAGTCGAGTGTCCTCGGCTTCACCGGCCTCTCCCGGGTCGTGTTGAACGTGGCCAACGCCACTGTCATCGCGGTCCCGCTCGTTGCGCTCGTCGCCACCTGTCAGGCCATCGCGAAGGCACGCACGTCCGGACACCTGGAGTTGCTCTTTTCCCTGCCGACGCAACGCACAGACTGGTTTCTTGGTCTTCTCGCCGCTCGGCTGCTTGTCCTACTCGGCCCGCTTGTGGCGTTGCTGGTCACGACCGAAGTCGTCGGCCTCTTCGAGATGTCAGACACGTCGCTCTTGCCCATGGTCGTGCACGCACTTTTGGTTTCAACCAGCCTTGTTCTTGCGTATGTCGGCCTTGGCCTTCTGGTCTCGGCGGTCGCACAGTCGCTGGAACGCGCCGTCGTACTTGCGTTGCTGGTCTGGCTCGCGTCTGCCGCACTTCACGATTTTGCCTTGATCGGCGTGCTGCTGCAGTGGCACGTACCCGCGCCGGTCGTCTTTGCGCTCGCCGCGCTCAATCCGGTCGAAGCCGCGCGCCTGGCGGTTCTGGCCTCCGTGGATCCCGAGCTTGCAGTGCTCGGCCCTGTTGGTTTCTGGATCGCCAACCAACTCGGTCCGAGCCTGGCGTACTTTCTGGGTCTGGCTTGGCCAGCCACTGTCGGCATCGTGAGCTTGGCGATCGCCGCGCGTCTGGTGCGAACCGGCGATGCCGTCCGCTAAGGTTGTCCCAAGCCCTCTGCTATCGGCTGGGTCAGCAAGGGCGCCGGCTGGGCGATCCCGCCGACACGAGATCAAGGGGATCGGGCTAGCTTCTCTCGACCCCTATCCCAAGAGCCGCTGACTTTCTTGCGCAGACTCGACCAGACGCGCGTACAGCCCCGCCTGCCGCAGCAGCTCCTCGTGGGTGCCGCTCTCCGCGATCTGCCCACGCTGCATGACCACGATGCGGTCCGCTTTGCGGATCGTCGAGAGCCGGTGCGCGACAACCAGCGCGGTCCGACCTTCAAAAACCCGCTCCAGCGCGCGTTGCACGGCTTGCTCCGTCTCGGTGTCGATGGACGCGGTCGCCTCGTCCAGAATGACGATCGGCGGATTGGCCGCGAGAATGCGCGCGATCGACAGCAACTGCCGCTCGCCGGCCGAGAGATTGCCGCCATTCTCACTGAGCAGCGTGTCCAGCCCACCCAGCTGCGCGACTTTCGCCGAGAGCTGCGCGTCCGCGACGGCCCGTTCCACAGTCTCGCGCGTGATTCCCGGTCGTCCCAACGAGATGTTGTCCGCGAGCGTGCCGGAAAACAGCATGACGTCCTGCTGCACCACACCGATCGAGCGGCGCAGCGCTTGCAGCTGCCAGTCTTCGACCGCCACGCCGTCGACCAGAATCGCCCGTTTCGCCGATAGATGCTATGCACAAGCCGTCCCCACCGTTCGGCCACCGTCGCCGGCGCGTCCAGGCTCGGCCTACGCGGCCTGCGCCAAAGGGGACTTTCCCCTTTGGAA
>CAIYWC010000061.1 GCA_903929795.1 uncultured Myxococcales bacterium
CGCCTCCGCTTTCTCGGCCACTGCGGCGAAGTCCCGCGCAAATCCGGGCAGTTTCAGCGCGCGCAGTTGGTCCGCCAGAAGCGTGTCGGTGGTCATGTGCCTGTCTCTCTTCTGAGCATATCGGCGCTCAGCAGCCCGTCGTACGTGTGCAGGTCCGGCACGAGCGCCGGCATCTCCGTCACCCGCGCCGGCTGCGTGTTGCGATCCGTCAGCGCCTTGACCCGCTCGGGCGTCGGCACCTCACCGGCGTCGAGCAGCAGCTCCAGCGCGGTCTCCACTTCAATCTGCATCGTCGACGCCGCGTGGTGCAGGATGCGCACGTACGACACGTCCGCCTTGCGCTCCACACCGGTCGCCGCCGCCAGAGCGTCGTAGGCCCGGCGGAAAATCAGCGTCGGGAAGAGCTCCTCGCGATAGTGGTAACGCGCAAACGCGCCCGGCTTTTTCATCAGCGACCAGATGATGTGCCGGTAGTTGATGCGCGCGCGGCTGCGGCCCACCAGACGCTCCACGCTCAGCTCGTGCCGGCCGTGAAACCAGACCTCGACGCGGTCCTCAAACACCCGCGCCTGCACCGTTTGGCCAATCAGCCGCGACGGCACCGAGTACGTGTTTTCCCGCACCCGTACCGTGCTCCACGTCGACACCGGCACCGCCTCGGTCACGTATTCGGCCAGCCGCTGGGCGGTCAGCACCTTCATCACCGCCTGTTCCTCGGCGACCCGCTTGCCGCGCGAGAGATTGGCCGCCACGCACACGTCCTGCGTCCACCTCTCATAGTCCAGCACGCTCTCGAAATCGCGACTGCGCCGCAGCAGCAGGTGCTGCTCCAGCCGCCGTTTCAGCACACCATTGGCCGACTCCACGTCGCCGTTCTGCTCCGACTTGCCGACGCCAATCGTCCGCGGCTTCATGCCCAGGTGGCGCACCACGGCCTCGTATTCCGCGTTGAAGAGCCGGCCTGGCGACGACAGCGCATCGTCTACCGGCGTCTTCTCTACGCCCTTGGGCAGGTCGTGCGTCGCCGCCGTCGAGTTGTCCGTCTGCGCCCACTCCGGCACATGGCCCAGCCGAAACAGCGCCGCCTGCATCCCGCGCCGCAGCGCCAGCAGCGACTCCGACTGGCACACCGTGACCCACTGCCAGTTCGAGTATGGCAGTACGAAGTGGCACAGCAGGTGCGGCAGGCCCTCGCCGAGGATCGTGACGCGCAGTTCGTCGCAGTTCGTGAAGTCAGTCTGGCTCGCCTCGCCAGGGCGGTGGTCCTGCGGGAAAAACACTTCCACATCAGGACCGTGCTGCGCTTTCCAGACATTGATCCGCCGCTGCAGCGTGCGAATCTCGCCCGGCTCGTGGCGGCCCGGATACAGCGCCTGCAGGTGCTCGAACAGCACGTACGGCTTGAGCGCCGGCGTCAGCTCCAACAGCGCGACGACCTCCGGCCAATCGTCGGCGAACGGGTCAGGCCGCGTGCGCCAGTCGTGCAGTGGCTGCGATTGCGACGGCAGCTTTCCTGATTTGGCATACTTCCGCGCCGTCTCGCGGTCCATACCGGCCTTCAGGGCGGCGATGCCCTGGGGCTTGTTCTTGGCCAGAAGTGCCATCAGCCGGACTACCTGTTTGTCGCTTACCAACCGTGTCACCGACCACGCAGGCCGAGGGCGGCTGCGCGGACGTAAGTGACTGGTTTTGCGGGGAACGACAACTACGCGTGACGAGGGATTCTAATTGTCGCGGAGTGCGACGAGTAATTGTCGCGCGGGAGTACCATCAGGTAGCACACAACGAGCGACACGACGGCTGCTATCACGAACTTGAGGCAGCCACTCAGAATCGCATGGGAACTATCCGTCGTGCCGGAACTCGCCTTGGCTGCGGGCTGCGGGCTGAGGGCGCCGGACACCGGCGCAACGACGGACTGGCAGAAGCGGCACTTGATTGCAGCAGGCTGGATCAGTTCGGCGCAGAACGGGCAGGCGCGCAACATCTCAACCTCGGCGAAGGTGGCTGGCGGGCGATCCGGCGCACGCAATGTGAGTCAGTCCGCAAGGAGGACTGGGACGAACGCGGGCCGTTCGCCGCGGACGATGCTATCGAGTTGGGAGCAATTCCACTGGAACATGCCACCTTCCGTTTCCATCAGGATGACCGACCCTTCCAAGAACTCGATACCGGAAATGGCACACGGCAGGTGCTTCGGGGCTGCCGTGTCGCTCCACGAGCCGGTGCAAGAGGGCAATGACGTTTTGTAGTACTCGTCTTGGGTCTTGGGCGGTCTTCACCAAGGTTGCTGACACCTCGTGTTGGTCGACGGCAAGACCGTTCGGGCAGGCGCGGATTTGTTTGAGGACTTTCGACGTGAAAATTGACGAGTAGGCCCGCCAAAACGCTTCATCTGCGGGCGGCACTCTGGACGCCCTGATGTGCGCAAATCCGACCCCTACGCCGCACACTACGATGAAAGCCAGGACGAATGCGATCGCCCACGTCTTGCGCGGTGTTCTCCTCGTGGGGATTCGGACAGATTCTTCCTGGCCCATCTTCGACGGGCTCCCCTCGTCGTCCGCGGATACCTTGCCGACGCTGGCTCCGCAGAACCGGCACTTCACCGCAGCGGGCTGGATCATTTCGGCGCAGAGAGGGCAGGCACGCAACATCTCAACCTCGTGAACCATCGACCTATCGCAGTCTCAAGGGTGACACTACTACCGCTCAATGCTGCTTTGCAACCGTCTATCGAAGGTTCAACCAGAACGATTGCCGTCCGACACTTCTCGCATGGCGACCACCGACGACCTGAAGCACTTCGGCCACAACCTCAAGCAGCTGCGCAACGCCCGCTCGTGGACGCAGGACCATCTTGGCGAAGTCGCCGAGGTGAACCCGAAGTACGTGGGCGAGATGGAACGTGGCGAACGCAATCCGTCGCTGGACGTGCTGTGGCGGCTCGCGAGAGCGCTGGGCGTGGATGCGGCGGAGCTGGTCGGCGACGAGCTGACGCGGTTGGATCGCGCCGACCTGTTGCAACGGGTGGGTGATGAACTCGCGCGACAGTCCAATGAGGAGCTGCGGACGTGGCTGCGGGTGGCGCGGTCGCGGGGACGGTGAAAGCACGCGACGGCGAAAGCTGCTCGCCAGCGCCAAGCCGCGCTCGTTTCCGCCGCACGGGCACGGGCGGCAGGCTTGCTGGCTGCTGGAAGTGCCGCTGCGAGCACTTGCACACGTGTGCTCGCACACGTGGCACACGCTTCTGCATACGGCGGAAATGTTCATATTGTGTTTTCACTTCAGTATGTTATCGTTTGCACACGCTTCAGCGACACAAAAGTTAGAATGCTGTAGCCATGCAGGATCTTCCTGCAGCATCTGACGTCACGCGGCGCGCGCGTGGTCGGCGACGCAACCAGGCGAGCAGCCCGAGCGTGAGACGAGGGATTCTTGTGCGGCTTCGTGTGTGCAGTCTGTGCGACGTTGAAATGCAGCCACTTTCCCAGTTTTCGAACGGTGTGCAAGCGGTGTGCAACTGAGTGCAGTAAGCGGCACCGTGTGCGTGCACGCCACGATCGCCGCCCTGGATGACGCGGCCTAGAGACGCGACCAGTTATCCCACGCTCCGCCATAACCCATCGAGTAGATAGCAGTTATTGATCACGATGTGCCGCCGCAGGTCGAAGTTGTTCTTCGCCAGCCCGCGGAAGCGCGCGCGCACGCCTTGCGTCCGGCC
>CAIYWC010000062.1 GCA_903929795.1 uncultured Myxococcales bacterium
GCCGCGAACGGCGTGGACTTGCGCGAACCCTTGAAGCCGCGACGGCCACAGGTCGACCACGACAGCACGTTGCCGGACACGTCCGTGACCGTCACCATGGTGTTGTTGAAGGTCGAAACAATGTGCACGACGCCCGACTGGACGTTCTTCTTGACGCGCTTCTTGACGCGGGCGGCGGCGGGCTTGGAGGTCTGGGTGGCCATGCTGTGAATTCCTTACTTCTGGTTCAAAATGGGCGAGAAACCGCGGAGGAGGACGAGCCCCCTGCCCTACTTCTTCTTGATCGCCGTGCGACGCGGGCCCTTGCGGGTGCGGGCGTTGGTGTGCGTGCGCTGACCGCGAACCGGAAGGCCCTTGCGGTGCCGAAGCCCGCGGTAGCAGCCCAGATCCATCAAGCGCTTGATGTCCATCGCGACCTGACGACGCAAATCGCCTTCCACTTTGTACTGGTTTTCCAGCACTTCGCGGATCCGGACGATGTCGGTCTCGGTCAGGTCATCGCTCTTCTTGTTGAGCGCGATGCCGGCTTTCTGGCAGACATCAACCGCGACCCGCGGACCGATGCCGTAGATCGACTGAAGGGCGATGTCCATCCGCTTGTTGCGGGGCAGGTCTACGCCGGCGATACGGGCCATGATGAACTCCTGGAGGCAAGTACTTGGAAAAACGCAGGATTAACCCTGACGCTGCTTGTGTTTCGGGTTGGCGCAAATGACGCGAACGATGCCGCGGCGCTTGATGACGCTGCACTGGTCGCAAATCGGCTTGACGGAGGCTCGCACTTTCATCGGTTCCTCACTGCCTCTCGCGAGGCACTGGCGGCACCCTCGCGGGCCACCGTTTCTTCCATAACTTCCGGCGGTTCACCGGAATCTTCTGGTCCGCCGACGCGACCAAGGTCGCTCCGGGGGCCGTAAGTTTACACCAACATCTCACAGAACGCCACCGGTTTTGCCGCGTCCATTGCCTTGCAAGGGCAATTATTTCGCGCGGTAGGTGATCCGTCCGCGGGTCAGGTCATACGGGCTCAGCGCCACTTTGACCCGGTCGCCCGGAAGAATCCGAATGAAGTGCATGCGCATCTTGCCGGAAACGTGGGCCAATACCTTGTGACCGTTGTCCAGCTGAACGCGGAACATCGCATTCGGCAGCGGCTCCAGCACGGTGCCTTCGACTTCGATCGCGTCGTCTTTCGACATCCAGGCCCCTTGTGCGAATGACCCCAGCGGGGTCCCTTGTGCTCGTGAACCCCGGAAGGTCCTCGTGACTCCGTCGGCAATTCGCACGCCCCATGCGGCAAACCCGACGCCAAATCCTGAAAATACCCTAACTTACCACATTCGCGGTTTGGCCTGCGTTCTCCACGATCGCCCCGCGCGCCCGCAGCGTCCGCACGACCTGCGCGAGCACGTCCGCCGGCGCCTGCGCGCCATCAATCGTCACGAGGCACGCTGCGTACCGGCCAACCAGCGGGCCGGTCTGGCGGTGAAACGCCTCCAGACGCTTGCGGATCGCCGCTTCCTGATCGTCTGACCGATGAACCAACGCGGTGCCACACCGATCGCAGATGCCGTCCACCTTGGGCGGCGCGAAGTGGATGTGAAACGGGCTGCCGCAGCCAGGGCAGGTGCGCCGACCGCACAGCCGATCCACGATGATGGCGTCGTCCACGGCGAGGTACACGACCAAATCCGGGCCCAGCTGGCCCGCGTCCAGCGCGTCGGCCTGCGGCAGGGTGCGCGGAAACCCATCGAGCAGGAACCGCACGACGCCCGACGGGCTCTTGCAATCGGGCTGCTGCACGCGATCGGCGATCAGGCCGACCATCAGCTCATCGGGCACGAGCGCGCCCGCGTCCATAAAGCTTTTGGCCTGCACGCCCAGCGGCGTTCCAGCGGCCACGGCCGCGCGCAGCATATCGCCCGTGGACAGGTGCGACAGCCCGAAGAGGTCCACAAGCGCCTTGGCGACCGTGCCCTTGCCTGCGCCAGGCGCACCCAGCAGGATGATGCGATTCGCGGGCTGCGGTTTCACTGGGCTCAAAGCAACACTCCGGTCGAACAGGCGTACGTCAGCAGGTTATTGGTCGTTCAAGTTGCGGCCACGCACGCGCGGGCCACCTTCGCCGCCAAATCCCTCGTAAGAACGCGTAATCAGGTGACTTTCAATCTGCGCCGCCGTGTCCATCGCCACGCCGACGACGATCAGCAGCGAGGTGCCGCCAAAGAAGAACGGGACGTTGAACGTGTTGGTCAAGAAAGTCGGGAGCACGCAGACCGAGGCGATGTAGATCGCGCCGCCAAACGTGATGCGCGAAAGCACCGTGTCGATGTACACCGCGGTGTCGCGGCCAGCGCGCACACCGGGAACGGCGCCACCGCCCTTCTTCAGGTTGTCCGCGACTTCAACCGCGTTGAACGTGACGGCGGTGTAGAAGTAGCAAAAGAAAATGATGAGCGACACATACACGGTGTTGTACAGCAGGTGGCCCGGCACCAACAGGTTGGCAAAGCTGGCCAGACCGCTGGAGCCCGGAAGCCACTTGTAGCCAGCGAGCGTCGCGGGAAAGATCAGAATGGAGGACGCGAAGATCGGCGGAATCACACCCGCCGAGTTCACTTTCAGCGGCAGCCAGGAATTCTGCGCCTGAAACATCTGCTGGCCAACCACGCGCTTGGCGTACTGCACCGGGATGCGCCGCTGGGCGCGCTCGAAATAAACGATGGCGCCGATGACGGCGAGCACCACGATGCCGACCGTGATCAGGCCTACCGGGCTGATTTGGCCGTTCTTGGCGAGCGACCACGTCTGGTTGATCGCGTTGGGCAAGCCCGCGACGATGCCAGCATAGATGATGAGCGACATGCCGTTGCCGATGCCGCGCTCGGTAATTTGCTCGCCCAGCCACATGATGAACACGGTGCCGGTGGTCAGCGCGAGCACGCACAGGAGGCGAAAGCCGATGCCGGCGGTCAGGCCCGCGCCGCCCGTCGCGACCATGTTGTTCGCCTCCAGCTGACCGGCGATCAGCCAGCCCTGGACCAGCGAAATCAGCACGGTGCCGTAGCGCGTGTACTGGTTGATCTTGCGCCGTCCCTGTTCGCCTTCCTTGTTCAGGCGGTCGATCGTCGGCACCAGAACGGTCAGCAACTGCAGAATAATGCTGGAGGTAATGTACGGCATGATGCCGAGCGCAAAGATCGAGCTCTGCTTCAACGCGCCGCCCGAAAACATGTCCAGCATGCCCAGAAAGCCGCCGCCATCGAAGTCCGCCGCCATCGCGTGGCGATCCACGCCGGGGACCGGCACAAAGACGCCCACGCGGTAGACCGCAAGCATCGCCAGCGAGAACAGCAAGCGGTTCTTGAGTTCTGGAATCTTGCCGATATTCGAAAGAGCGTTCGCCACGTTATCCCCTTGGCCTGAAGCCCATCCCCTTGGCCGTGTATCCTGGACCCGGGTGAGTGGCGGCTTTCACCTCGCGGCAAGCCCGCGCCCCACGCGCAAGTCCAGGCGAGCCGTTTTACTTGGCGACCGCTTCCGTGACGACAGTGCCACCGGCGGCGGCGATCTTGTCAGACGCCGACTTGGTGAACTTCTGCGCCACAACCGTCAGCGGACGGTCAATTTCGCCGTCGCCGAGAATCTTGACCGCGTCGAAGCGGCCCTTGACCAGGTTCGCGCGGCGCAGCATCGCTTCGTCGACACGCGCGCCGGGCTCGAACACGCCGAGATCGCTGACGTTCACCGTCGCGAATTTCAGCGCGAAGATGTTCTTGAAGCCGATCTTGGGCAGGCGACGCTGCAGCGGGGTCTGGCCGCCCTCGAAGTACACGCCGACATCGGGGCTCTTGCGGGCCTTTTGGCCCTTGTGGCCCTTGCCGGACGTCTTGCCAAGGCCGGAGCCGACGCCGCGGCCCAAGCGCTTGCGGGTCTTGGTGGCGCCGCGCGGCGGCTGGAGGTTGCTGAGTTCATTCGACATGGTGCCCTCGATCCTTTCAATTCCGTTCAATTCCCGCGGCTTGGTCGAGCGCTGGCGTCTCCGCCAAAGCCCGCTGTTCCGCGTGGCGCACGACTCACCGCAACGCGGTAGCCGAGCCCCAAAGGCGCTACAGGATAGGCGCGGTCGGACTTTTTGACAAGCCGACCGACGGCCGAAGCCGCCAACGCGTCTAGCTGCGCAGTTCTTCCACCGTCTTGCCGCGGCGGCCGGACGTGATCTGCACCGTCTTCAGCTGGCGCAGCGCGTCCATCGTCGCCCGCACCACGTTGTGCGGGTTGTTGCTGCCGATGCACTTCGTCACCACGTCGCGCACGCCCGCCTGCTCAAGCAGCGCGCGCACGGGACCGCCGGCGATGACGCCAGTACCGCGGCTAGCCGGCTTCAGCATGACCTCGCCAGCGCCGTAATGGCCCAGCGCGTCGTGCGGAATCGTGCCCTTGACCAGCGGCACCAGGAAGAGCTGCTTTTTGGCCTGCTCCGTGCCCTTGCGGATGGCTTCCGGCACTTCCGCCGCTTTGCCCATGCCGACGCCGACTTGACCCTTGCCGTCGCCGACCACGATCAGCGCGGAGAACGAAAAACGCCGACCGCCCTTGACGACCTTGGCCGTGCGGTTGATGGCGATCGTGGCGGAGCTGAAGTCGTCCGCCGGCGCTTCCGGGCGATCGCGACGCGGGCCACGGGTATCACGCTGCTGCTTATTGTTCTCGCTAGCCATTCTTAGTCCTCACCGTCGGAAGTGGAGTCAGCTTGGGAGCCGTAGCCGGCTTTGCTGAGCAGGCCCATCTCATGCGCGGCAGTCGCAACCGCCGCAACGCGACCGATGTAGCGAAAGCCATTGCGATCAAACACCAGCTTGGTCAAACCCTTGGCGACGGCGCGCTCAGCGGCGGCACGGCCAACGGCAACGGCCAGCGCCGACTTGTCGCCGTCAAAGGCGCGAAAGCCAGGCTCAACCGAGGACGCGGCGGCCAGCGTCGTGCCGCTGTCGTCGTCAATGATCTGCACGTAAATGTGCCGCGCCGAGCGAAACACCGACATGCGCGGCCGCTCTGCAGTGCCACGCAGGGTAAAGCGCAACCGCATCTTGCGGTGTTCACGCGGATTCTTTGCCAACTTGCCGAGCATCTTCTTCTCCTTTCGTCGGCGCGAAGCCAACTTTCACACGTCGCCGCAGTGTCGCCAGGAAAACCTGTGCTCACGCAGCGTCCGGGGTCCGTCACAAACTTGCGCGTGGACCAGTTGCGCTTGGGTCGAAAAAGCTCCCGACCCGCGGGCGAGGACGGTGCCTCGCGCCTACTTCTTCTTGCCGCCCTTACCGCCGGACTTACCGGCTTTCTGGCGGACTTTTTCGTCGCTGTAGCGAATGCCCTTGCCCTTGTAGGGCTCCGGCGGACGCAGGCTGCGGATGTTCGCCGCGACCTGACCCAGCATTTCCTTGTCCACGCCGGTCAGCGTCAGGTGCGTCTGCTTCTCGATGCCGCAGGCAATGCCCGTCGGCAGCGGAAACAGCACCGGGTGCGAATAGCCGATGGAGAATTTCAGCGCCTGGCCAATGGCTTCCACGCGATAACCGACGCCGATGACGTCCAGCTCGCGCTTGTAGCCCGCCGACACGCCCTGCACCATGTTGCGCAGCAGGTTGCGGCCCAGACCGTGAAGCGCCTTGCCCGTGCGGGTCTCTTCCAGCGCGTGCACGAGGATCTGGCCCGACTTCTCTTCGAAGCGGACGCCCTTGAACGTGCGCGTCAGCTCGCCGAGCGGGCCTTTCACGGTCACGGTCTCGGCTTTGATGGCCACGGTCACTTTCTGCGGCACCGGGATCGGCGCCTTGCCCACGCGGGACACGACTGGCTTGATTTCCGCGGTGTTGGTCGTTTCGGTCGTCATGGTATCCTCGAACTCGCTGAGAATTCAGTCACTTGGCAGCAGAATCTGCCGCCGCAGGTTACGGATTTGGCTTACCAAACCGTGCAAATCAACTCGCCGCCCACGTTCAGCTGACGGGCGCGCGCGCCGGTCATCACGCCGCCCGAGGTCGACAGAATCGCCACGCCCATGCCGTTCTTGACGCGCGGAATCGAATCCACGGCCACATAGCGACGCTGGCCCGGGCGCGATTCGCGCTTGATGCCCAGGATGACGTTGCTCTTGTCTGCAGCGTACCGCAGCTGGACGGTCAGGCTGCCCTGCGCGTCGTCGTGCGTCTCGCTGATGTCGCCCACGAAGCCTTCCTCGTGGAGGATCTTCGCGATCGAGCGGATCATGTTCGACGCCGGCACTTTCACTTCGCTGTGACGGGCCATGATGCCGTTGCGCACGCGGGTGAGGAAATCGGCGATGGGGTCGTTGGTGGCCATTGGCTACTCCGTAAACTGATGAGACTCAAACACTTTTTGAACGACGCTTTTGGCTTGGTTACCAGGACGCCGCACTTTCATTTCTTGCAGCGGTCGATGCTGCACGAACGGGCGAACACAGAGGTCCGCCCCGACTACCAGGACGCCTTCGTCACGCCCGGCAGCTCGCCGCGCACCGCGAGCATGCGCACGCAGATACGGCAAAGTTCAAACTTGCGGATGAAACCGCGCGGACGGCCGCACACTTTGCAGCGATTGCGGTGACGAATCGCGTACTTGGGCGTACGCTGCGACTTGATGATCTGACTGGTCTTGGCCATGGTAGTGTCTTCCTGCTGCTCTAAGTTCTTCGATCGAATCGCCGCTTATTTGCGGAACGGCATCCCGAAAGCCGCGAGCAGCGACTTCGCCTCGCCGTCGGTCTTCGCGCTCGTCACGACCGTGATGTTCATGCCGCGGACCTTGTCGACCGCGTCGTAGTTGATCTCCGGAAAGATGATCTGTTCCTTGATGCCCATCGTGAAGTTGCCGCGGCCGTCAAAGCCCTTGGCCGACACGCCGCGAAAGTCGCGCACGCGCGGGAGCGCGATGCTGATCAGGCGATCCAGGAATTCAAACATCCGCTCGCGGCGCAGCGTCACTTTCACGCCGATCGGCAGGTTCTCGCGCAGCTTGAAGTTGGCGATGGCCTTGCGCGAACGCGTGATGATCGGCTTCTGACCGGCCAGCGCCAGGCACTGCTCGACCGTCCGCTCGATGACTTTCGGGTTCTGCGTCGCTTCACCCAGTCCGAAGTTGATGACGATCTTCTCCAGCTTGGGCACCTGCATCGGGTTGCCGTAGGCGAATTCTTTCTGCATCGCCGGCACGACCTTGGCCGTGTACTGCGTGCGCAGGCGCGGAATCACCTTCTCGCCGGGCGCGTCAGCCGCCGTCGCCATGACCATCTTGGTCGCGGGAGCGCTGTTCTTGGGGGATGCCGACTTGCCTTTTTGCTTCTCTGCCATCACTTCCTCACTGCGGTTGTCCCTTCGGCGGCTTGCGGGCGACTGTCTTTCAGTCGCTGCCGTTCAGCCTCAGGCTGATGCCGACGATGAACCTGGAATCAAACTCACACCGGATCCAGACGCTCACCCGTCTTGTGGACGACGCGGATCTTTTTCTGGTTGCCCTTGGCGTCTTCCACGGTCTCGAAACCCACGCGCACGGCCTTGCCGGTCGTCGGGCTCACGAGCGCCACGTTGGATATCGCGATCGGCGCTTCCTTCTCGATAATGCCGGCCTGGCGCTGCGTGCCGCGGGCCTTGGTGTGGCGCTTGATGATGTTCAGCTTTTCCACGACGACATGGTCGGCCCCCTTGGCGGGCGCCTTCTTGCCGTCGAGCTTGGCCTCGATCACGCGCAACACCTTGCCGGTCTTGCCGATTTCTTTGCCGGCCGTGACGATGACCGTGTCGTTCTTTTTGATCTTGCGCATGACTGCTTCCTCACAAACTCTAAGACTGGATGCTTACAGCACTTCCGGGGCGAGCGAGACGATCTTCATGAAGCGCTTGGCGCGCAATTCACGAGCGACTGGCCCGAAGATACAGGTGCCGACCGGCTCTTTGTTGTTGTTGATGACCACGGCGGCGTTGCCGTCGAACTTGATGTAGCTGCCGTCCTCGCGGCCGACTTCCTTGGTCGTGCGGACGATGACGGCCTTGACCACGTCGCCCTTCTTGACCTTGGACTTCGGCAGCGCTTCACGCACCGCACAGACGATGATGTCGCCCAGCGACGCGTACTTCCGCTTGGAGCCGCCGAGCACCTTGATGCAGCGCAGACGGCGGGCGCCGGAGTTGTCGGCCACGTTCAGGTAGGATTCGGTCTGGATCATGATACACCTCGTTCTGATTCGGCGTCAGGGCCGCCGGGGCCTCGGTCAATCGCGCGTCAACACGGGCTTTGCGCTTGTCCAGCGCTGCCGTGCTTACGCTTCTTTCTTGCGCAGCGTGCTCAGGTAGCGCCAGCGCTTGTGCTTGGACATCGGACGGCATTCTTCAATCACCACCTGGTCACCGAGCTTGCACGCGCCGTGCTCATCGTGCGCCATGTACTTCTTGCTGTGCCGAACATACTTGCGGTACTTCGGGTGCAAAAAAACGCGCGTCACGGCGATAACCGCGGTCTTGTCCATCGCCGTCGAAACGACGATGCCCGTGGCGGTGCGGCGGTGGCGGCCTTTGTGCGCAGCCTCTTCGGCGGCGTCGGCGGGGGCTTCGATGATGTCGGTCTCGGTAGCGACCATGGTGTAATCCTTACAAAAGTCAGAGAGAGTCGCCCCTCACAGGGCCAGTCGTGTGGCGCGAACGCGTTACTCCGCGGCAGCCGGGTGGTTGATGACCAATTCCAGTTCGCGCAGGCGCGTCAGCACGCGGGCCAGCTCGCGCCGCGCCGTGCGCAGCTTGATCGGGCTCTGCAGCTGACCGGTGTGGTGCTGAAAGCGCAGGCGAAACAGCTCATCGCGCAGCTCCGACTCTTTGCGGCGCAGTTCGACGTCTGTCATTTCGCTCGTCACGGTGTGTGCCATGGGTTCCTCGTCAATCTTCCAAGATTCTGATGCAGTTAGGCGATTTCGCCGCGAGCGACGACTTTGCACTTGATCGGCAGCTTGTAAGCCGCCTGCTCCAGGGCCTGCCGGGTGAAATCCGCGTCATCCGACTGGATTTCATACAACATGGTGCCCGGTTGCACGACAGCAACCCAGTGATCCGGTGGCCCTTTGCCCTTACCCATGCGAGTTTCGGCGGGCTTTTTCGTGACCGGCTTCTGCGGGAAGATGCGAATCCACACCTTGGAGCCGCGCTTCACCTTGCGCGTCATGGAGACACGCGCGGCTTCAATCTGCCGGCTGGTCAGGTAGCCGCACTCGATGGCCATCAGGCCAAAATCGCCGTACGACACGTCATTGCCGACCTGGGCGTGGCCGCGCAGATCGCTCTTCATTACTTTGCGCCACTGTACGCGCTTCGGTGCCAACATGGCTAACTCCTTAAACGAACGTCAAAATCGAACTAGTTCTTGACCGACAACGCGTTGGGACGATCCGGCAGGATGTCGCCGTGGTAGATCCAGGTCTTGACGCCGATGGCGCCATACGTGGTCTTCGCGGTCGTCTCGCCGTACTGGATGTCCGCACGCAGCGTGTGCAGCGGCACCCGGCCTTCGCGGTACCATTCATAGCGGGCGATTTCCGCGCCGCCCAGGCGACCCGAGCAGGCCACCCGAATGCCCTTGATGCCGAACTTTTGCGCGGCCTGCATGGCCTTGCGCATCGCGCGGCGAAAAGCGACGCGGCGTTCCAGCTGCGTGGCGATCGACTCCGCGACCAGCTGCGCATCCGTCTCCGCGCGGCGAACCTCATGGATCGAAAGCACGATCTCGCCGGCGGCGATCTTTTGCAGATCCGCCTTCAGCTTCTCGGCTTCCTTGCCCTTGGGCCCAATCAGGATGCCCGGCCGCGCCGTGTGCACGCCCACGCGAATCTGGCGCGCACGGCGCTCAATGTCGACGTGCGAGATGCCCGCGTGAAACATCTTCTTTTTGATGGTCTTGCGGATCAGCAGATCCTCATGCAACCACTTCGCGTAGTTCTTCTCTTCGAACCACTTCGAGTTCCAAGTCCGAATGACGCCAAGGCGAAGACCATTTGGATGACTTTTCTGTCCCACGAGTTCCTCCAGAAACCTTTGTACGAACCGGGCCGTTTGTGCAGCAATCCGCCGGGGGTTGCCTTACTTTACGCCGACTTCGAGCGTCACATGGCTCGACTTCTTCAGAATCTTGGTCGCGCGGCCCTGCGCACGCGGCGTGAACCGCTTGAGCATCCGCGCCTGATCGACAAACACGCTCTTGACGACCAGCGTGTCCACGTCCAGCTCGCCTTCCTGGCGCACATTCGCCACCGCGCTGAGCAGCAGCTTGCGCACCGGCTCGGCGCCAAGCTTCACGAGAAAGCGCAGGATATCCGAGGCTTCCGCCACCGGCTTATCGCGAATCAGGTCCACAACGACGCGCACTTTGCGCGGCGCGATGTTCAGGTTCCGCAAGTAGACAATGTTGCTGGCCATTTTGTCCTCGATCGTTTCGTCGGTCATCGCGGCGGGGGACAAGCCCTCGCCCTGCGTCCAATTTGCGCGGCACGGCGTCTTGCCGTGAAATCCACGCGCACGGTTATTTCTTCTTGGCTTTCTTGTCGGCCGAGTGGCCAAAGAACGTGCGCGTCGGGGAGAACTCGCCCAGCTTGTGGCCGACCATGTTCTCGGTGACGAACACCGGAATGAACTTCTTGCCGTTGTGGACCATGAAATTCAGACCGACGAAGTCCGGAAACACCGTCGAGCGCCGCGACCAGGTCTTGATCGGCCGCTTGTTGCTCGTCCGGTTCGCTTCCTCGACTTTCTCTTTGAGGTGTCCGTCGATAAACGGGCCCTTCTTGATCGAACGCGCCATGTGAATCCTCGTAGCTTGCTGTCAGTTCTTCGTAAAAACCGTCGTTGACTTATCGGCTTAGCGCTTGCCCTTGGGCCGGCGCGAAACGATGAGGCGATCCGTGCGCTTGTTGTGGCGCGTCTTGGGACCCTTGGTCTTCCAACCCCACGGGCTCGTCGGATGCCGACCGCCCGACGTGCGACCTTCACCACCGCCGTGCGGGTGATCGACCGGGTTCATCGCCACGCCGCGCGTCTGCGGGCGAATGCCCAACCAACGCGTGCGCCCGGCTTTGCCCAGGTTGATCTTGTCATGGTCGATGTTGCCGGTCTGACCGATGGTCGCCCGGCAATCGCGGCCCACTTTGCGCAGTTCGCCAGAGGGCAGGCGAAGCAGCGCGTGCTTGCCTTCCTTCGCCATCAGCTGCGCGGCAGTACCGGCGGACCGGCACATTTGCGCGCCGCGACCCGGCTGCAGCTCCACCGCGTGGACGAACGTACCAACCGGGATATTCTCCAGCGGCAGCGTGTTGCCCGACTTGATGTCGGCGTTTTTCGACGAGATGATCACGTCGCCGACCTTGATGTCCAACGGCGCAATAATGTAGCGCTTCTCGCCGTCCGCGTAGTGCAGCAGCGCGATGCGGGCGGAGCGGTTCGGATCGTGCTCGATCGTCGCCACGGTTGCCGGCACGGCCACTTTGTCGCGCTTGAAGTCGATGATGCGGTAGTGCTTCTTGTGCCCGCCGCCGACGTGACGCGACGTGATGCGGCCCAGGTTGTTGCGACCCGCGGTCGTCTTTTGCGTCGCGAGAAGCGGCTTGTAGGGCTCGCTGGTCGTGATGTCGGAAAAACTGTCCAGCGCCAACTGGCGGGTGCCTGCGCTGTAAGGACGATACTTCTTGATGCCCATTTCGAACTCCGAAACGCTTAGGCTGGTAGCCCGACGCTATTAAACGCCTTGAAAGAACTCGATCTGCTGCCCATCCGCCACTTGCACAAACGCCTTCTTGACGTCCGCACGGTGACCGGAGAACTTGCCCACGCGGCGCAGCTTGCCCGGCTTTTGCTGGGTGCGCACCGAATCCACCTTCACGCCGAACAGCTGTTCGACGGCGGCTTTGATCATCGGCTTGTTGGCGTCGCGGTGCACTTCGAAGACGACGACGTTGAGCGATTCACGCGCAATGTTGTTCTTCTCGGTAATCAGCGGACGAATCAGGACTTGGGTCAAATGCAGGCCCATGGGGCACCTCGAGTCAAAGAAATAGGGAACCTAGGCCAACCGGGTCTCGAGCGCGCGGGCCGCGTCGACGGTCAGGATCAGCTTGTCGTACTTCAGCACGTCAAACACGTTCACGCCTTCCGCGCGAATATACTTGGAAGTCTTGAGGTTACGGATGGACAGGTGCAGGTTGGACTGCTCGTCGGCCGTCACCACCAGCGCTTTCGCCGTGCCCAGGCGACCGAGGATGGCCAGAGCCTCCTTGGTCTTGGGCGCCGCAAACACGAACTGGTCGATGACCACCAGGTCACCGGTCGACGCGCGGGTCGTCAACGCGGAGCGCAGAGCCGCCGCGCGGACCTTCTTGGGCACCGTGTAGCTGTAGTTGCGCGGGTGCGGGCCGTGGGCTACGCCGCCGCCGCGGTAGATGGGCGCCTTCTTGGAGCCGTGGCGCGAACCGCCCGAGCCCTTTTGCTTCAGCGCCTTCTTGGTCGTGCCGTGCACGGTCATCCGCGTCTTGACGGAGTGCGTGCCCGCGCGGCGCGAAGCCAGCTGGTTGCGCACGATTTCCCAGTGCAGGTGCGGCTTCATTTCCGCCGCAAACACCGCATCCGCGAGTTCGATCTCGCCGACGGGCTTGGCTTGGGTATTGAGGATGCTGAACTTTGGCATGACTGCCCTCTCTTCTTGTAAAATCAACGTTTCTGACTTGCGCGCCGGACTCGACGCTTCGCGTCGCCAGCTTCATGTGTTCGCCGTCGTCCGGTGTTCAAGTCTTGATCTCAACCGCCACGCCCGCCGCCAGATCCAAGCGCATCAGCGCGTCAAGCGTCTGCTGCGTCGGGTCCAGGATGTCGATCAGGCGCTTGTGCGTCCGCACTTCGAACTGCTCGCGGCTCTTCTTGTCCACGTGCGGCGAACGCAGCACCGTGTAGCTGTTGATCCGCGTCGGCAGCGGAATCGGCCCGGCGATGCGCGCGCCCGTGGTGCGAACGGTCGTGATGATTTCGCTGACGGACTGATCCAGCAGCTTGAAATCATAGGCTTTGAGCCGGATACGAATGCGTTGACCTGCCATGACGATTACTCCTGCAAACTTCTGGAACTAGCCGTTCTTCTTCTGGATCTCAGCCAGCACCGACGCCGAAGCCGGCGCGTAGTGGCTGAACTGCATCGTGTACGTACCGCGACCCTGGGTGCGCGAGCGCAGATCGGTGGCGTACCCGAAGGTCTCGCCCAGCGGCACTTCCGCCTCGATCGTCCGCGAACCGCCGCGCTCACCCAGATTGGTGATGCGGCCACGGCGGCTGTTCAAGTCGCCAATGATGTCGCCCATGTAGTCTTCCGGCACTTCGACTTCCATCGCGAAGATGGGCTCGAGCAGGACCGGCTTGGCCTTGCTGACGGCTTCCTTGAACGCCATGGAACCCGCGATGCGGAAAGCCATTTCGTTCGAGTCGACCTCGTGGTAGGAGCCGTAGAACAGCGTCGCCTTGATGTCCACAAGCGGAAAGCCCGCGAGCGTGCCGTTGGACATCGCGTCCTGGATGCCTTTGTCGACGGCCGGAATGTATTCCTTCGGAATCACGCCGCCCTTGACTTCATCAGCAAATTCGTAGCCCTTGCCGGTTTCCTGCGGCGCGATCCGGATGCACACGTGGCCGTACTGGCCGCGACCGCCAGTCTGCTTGGCGTACTTGTAGTCGACTTCCGCGCCCTGGGTGATCGTCTCGCGGTACGCGACCTGCGGCCGACCGACCTTGGCGATCACCTTGAACTCGCGCTTCAAGCGATCCACGATGATTTCCAAGTGCAGCTCGCCCATGCCGGCGATCAGCGTCTGGCCCGTCTCTTCGTTGGTGAAAAAGCGGAGCGAAGGATCTTCGCGCGCCAGCTTGGTCAGACCTTTGCCGAGTTTCTCTTCCTCGTCCTTGTTCTCCGGCTCAATCGAGACCGAGATCACAGGCTCAGGGAATTTCATCAGTTCCAGCGCGATCGGCTGCTTGATATCGCACAGCGTGTGGCCGGTGATCGTGTCACGCAGGCCCGCCACCGCGACGATGTCGCCGGCGTACGCTTCCTTGATGTCTTCGCGTTTGTTGGCGTGCATCCGCATGATGCGGCCAATGCGCTCGCCCTTGCCGGTGTTGGAGTTGATCACCGCGTCGCCCACGACCATCGTGCCGCTGTAGATGCGAACGTAGGTCAGGTGGCCGATGAACGGGTCCGTCCACAGCTTGTACGCCAGGCCGCAGAACGGCGCGTCATCTTTGGCTTCGCGGAAGATCTCATCGCCCGCGTTCTTCTCGCCTTCCGGGATGTGGCCAGCGACCGGCTTGATGTCCTGCGGCGACGGCAGGTAATCCGTCACGGCATCCAGCAGCTGCTGCACGCCCTTGTTCTTGAACGCGGAGCCGCACAGCACCGGGATAAACGCCATCGCGAGCACGCCCTTGCGAATCAGCGCGGTGATCTCCTCGACCGGGATCTCGTCGCCGTTCAGGTAGCGCTCCATGGCATCCGTGTCGCTCTCGACAGCGGCATCCATCAGGAATTCGCGGGCTTTCTGCGCGGCGGCCAGCATATCCGCGGGAATCTCTTCGATGTCCCACTTCACGCCTGAGGCGGCTTCGTCAAAGATGAACGCCTTCATCGACAGCAGATCGATGATGCCGCTGAAGTTTTCCTCCGCACCGATCGGCAGGTACAGCGGCACGACGCGCGCGCCGAGACGCTCACGCATATCGTTGATCACACGCTCGAAATTCGCGCCGGTGCGGTCCATCTTGTTGACGAACGCGATGCGCGGCACGTGGTAGCGGTTGGCCTGGCGCCACACCGTCTCGGACTGCGGCTGCACGCCGCCGACCGCGCAAAACACCGCGACTGCGCCGTCCAGCACGCGCAGCGAGCGCTCCACTTCGATCGTGAAATCGACGTGGCC
>CAIYWC010000063.1 GCA_903929795.1 uncultured Myxococcales bacterium
CCTTGCGCCAGCCGCGGCCGGCGTCCTCGACCATCTGCCATTTCTGCTTGCGTTTCAGCTCGTTCGCGCGGTGGCCGGCAAAAAAGGGTCCAACCGGCTTGGTCGCTTTGCCAAACGCCGGGTCGGTCGCATCCACTTCGACAAGGGTCAGGACGGTCGCGATCCGCAGCGCATGGCTCTGGTTGTACAGCGCGAGCTCCAGCAGATAGCCCATCGTGCCCTGCGTCGACGCCACGCACGCGTCCAGGGGCGCGATCGGCAGCTTGGTCGAAGCTTCCTCGTTGCGGATCAGCTCCTGACCGACCTGCGGGCCGTTGCCGTGCACGCAGAGCACCCGAAACCCGCGCCGCGCGAGGCCGTGGATAGCCTTGGCGGCTTGTTCGGCGCGTTTGAGCTGTTGGCTGAAGCTGCCGTCATCGTGCGGCTGGAGCAGCGCGTTGCCGCCAAAGGCGACGACGACAAGCGGTCGTCCAGAGCCGAATTGCCGCATCGGGGCTCCGACTGTCGCGAGTGGCTAGAACTTGTGCGGCAGCTCACCTGACGAACGCGTCGGCTCGCCCGTGAAGACGCCGCTCTGGCGCACGGGCGACGACGAAATCGTCGGCACCGGCTGGCTCTGGGACATCGCCGCGGCCATCGGCGCGGCGCCCATCGCGATCGGCCGCGGCGCCGGAGCCGGACGTTGCGGGGCGGCGCTGTTGCGATCGTCCTTCGGGGTCGTCATTTGGCAAGCGCCGTCAAAGAACACGCCCTTGTCGATGTGCAGCGCCGGCGAGGCGATGTTGCCGCGAAGCGACGCCGGAGCGTGCAGTTCCACGCCATCGTTCGCCGTCACGTTGCCGGTCACGTTGCCATAGATTTGCACCGTGCCCACGCGAATTTCCGCCTGGACCTGCGCGCCTTCGCCGATGATGAGGTGGCCGTCCGTCAGGATCTCGCCGGTGAAGCGGCCGTCGATGCGCACGCTGCCTTCAAACGTCAGTTTGCCTTGAAAATCGCTGCCCTTGCCCAAAAGCGCGTTCAGTTCGTTTGCCATGATTGCCTCTTGCTTCCTGCAAAAATCGGGTTGACGTTCGGGTTCGCGTAGCGCGAGCGGGTTGGCATGCGCGACCTGACCAGTCTAAGGCAAAAGGCCGCCGCTGACCAGAGCAGAAAGTGCGTTCAGTGCGCCGGACGCGCCATCCGCGCCTTGCCCAGGCGCAGTTTCCACACGTTGACCACAGCCTCGCGGACGATGCGGCTGTCCATCTTCGACTCGCCGCGCGTGCGGTCCGGAAACTGGATGGGTACTTCGCCGACGCTGAAGCCCGCGCGCACCGTGCGCCAGGTCAGCTCGATCTGGAACACATAGCCATTGCTGAGGATTTCCGTCAGCGGCAGCGCTTCCAGGACTTTGCGGTGAAAGCACTTGAAGCCGCCGGTCAGGTCCTTGAACGGCAAGCCGAGGATGAGCCGCGCGTACGTGTTGCCGCCTTTGGAGATCGCCCGGCGCCGCCAGTCCCAGTCCTGGGTGCCGCCGCCGGGAATGTAGCGCGAGCCGAGAACCAGATCGAACGTCTCGGCTTTCTTGATGAATTCCGGCAAGAACCGCGGCTGGTGCGAAAAATCGCAGTCCATCTCGAACACCAGTTCGTAGTCGCGCGCCAGCGCCCACTCAAAGCCGGCGATGTAGGCCTTGCCCAGACCCTGCTTCCCGGCGCGGTGCAAGACGTGAACTTTGCTGTTCTTGCTGGCGATTTCGTCCGCGAGCTGACCGGTGCCGTCCGGACTGTTGTCGTCGATCACGAGGATCTCGACGTCCGGAACCTCCGCGAAGATCGCGTCGACCAGCAGGGGAAGGTTTTCGCGCTCGTTGTAAGTCGGCACGCAGATGAGCGTTTTTGGTTGTTTCACGGGACGCAGGCCTTCCATTTCGTCGGGTCAGTAGTGTTCGCTGTAGAAAGAGTCTAATAAATCCTGATACTTGCGTGTCACTTCCTTGCGCCGCATCTTCAGCGACGGCGTCAGGTCACCGTCTTCGACCGTCAAGTCGCGCTCCAAGATCGCGAATTTCTTGATGGTTTCATAGCTCGCCAAGGTTCGGTTCTTGTCCTGCATGATGCCGTCGACGAGCTTGTACACCTCCGCGTTCTGGGTGAGCTCCGCGGTCGTCGCATAGCGAATCCCGCGTTGATCAGCCCACTTGCGAATCGCATCGTCTTCCAAGGTCACCAGCGCGGTCAGGAATTTGCGGTTGTCGCCGTAGACCATGACCTGGCTGAGAAACGGCGCGTTCTTGATGTGCGCTTCGATGTTCTGCGGCGCGACATTTTTGCCGCCGGCCGTGACGATGATGTCCTTTTTGCGGTCCGTGATACGCAGGAAACCGTCCGCGTCGACCTCGCCGACGTCGCCGGTGTGCAGCCAGCCGTCGGTCAGCGATTCCGCGGTCGCTTCCGGGTTGCGCCAGTACTCGCGCATGACGTTTCGGCCCTTGATGAGCACTTCGCCGTCGTCGGCAATCTTGATCTGCACACCGGGGATCGGGATCCCGACTGTGCCAAACTTGAAGTGATCCAAGCGGTTGACCGTCGCCGCCGCGCAATTCTCGGTCATGCCGTAGCCTTCCAGGATCAGCAGGCCGACGGCGTGGAAGAACTCCGAGAGCTCGCGCGACAGCGGCGCCGCGCCCGAAATAAAGCCGCGCACCCGGCCGCCGAATGCGGCGTGAATCTTGGTAAACACCAAGCGGTTGGCAATCTCATAGCGCACTTTCAGCACGCCGGTTGGCTCCTTGCCGCGCTGGCGCAGTTGGGATACTTCGCGGCCGATCCCGACCGCCCACTCGAAAATCTTCTTCTTGACCGGGCCACCCGCTTCGACGCCGGCCATGATCTTGGCGTGGGCTTTCTCGAAGATCCGCGGCACGGCTGGCATCACGGTCGGCTGGGCCTCCGCCATGTCCTGCAGCACGGTCGCGATCGAGCGCGGGATCAGCATTTCGCAGCGCACGTTCACGCACACGACGTACACAAGCTTGGCAAAAACGTGGGCGAGCGGCAGGAACAGCAGCAGGCCGTCGTCGTCGTGAACATCCAGAGCGGTTTCGCAGGCTTGCGTCTCAAAAACGAATGTGTCGTGGGTCAGCACCACGCCCTTGGGCCGGCCTGTGGTGCCCGACGTGTAGACAATCGTCGCCGGCTGCTGCGGCTCGATCTGGTCACGCCGATCGCTCAGCAGCCCTTCGCCGATGCTCCGGCCGAGCTCCGCCAACTGCTGGACCGACAGCAGCCACGGGTCATCGGGTGCGAGCACTTCGTCCAAGCGCACGCGCAGACGCCCCTGCGCGTCCGGCCGCTCCAGCACTGCGATATCCTGAATATAAATGACTTTTTCCAGCTTCGGCAGCTCGGCGCGGTGCGCGACCAGCTTCTCAAGCTGCGCCGGATCTTCAACGAAGACGAAACGCGACTCGCTGTTCTCCAAGACGAATTCTGCTTCCTCGGCCATCGCCGATGGGTAGACCGGGACGGTCACGCCGCCAGCCATCAGGATCGCCATGTCGGCAAACAGCCATTCGCGCCGCGTCACGGAGATCAAGCCCACGCGGTCGCCGACGTCCAGACCGAGCGCGCACAGGCCGCGCGCCCAGATGCCTGACGTGTCGCGCCAGCCGGCAAACGTTGTCGGGTGCCACACCTCGCCGATCTTGCTGCGCAGGATTTGCTTGCCGGGGCCCGCCTGGACCGCGCGCTCGAACAGGTCGACGACGGTGCGAATGTCGTCGCTCCGGTGCGGATCCGTTGTCCGATGCGTCGTTTGGGGACTGGGATTGCCGACCACGAGCGCCTCACGTTACGCGGCCCGTCCATCAGCCCGCAGCGCAGCAGTGTCGGACGGACGGGGCCGCGAGGCAAGGGGCGCAGCACTGCGGGACCGCAACGAATCGCCGCTGCAACCGGCCCGTGACTTGCCCGTTGCGCGCGAGACACTTACACTGCCCCAGATCGCGGTGCTTGTTCGCGCCTGTGGAGTCGTTGCGGTGGCGATGGAATCGGCCAAAACCTGTGCGTCGCGTCGTTCTTCCGCAGCCCGGCCTGCAGGAAAAAGTGAGCGCGTCTCGCGGCTTGGCTGGGTGATTGGCTGTTTGCTCGCGGCTTCAGGCTGTTCCAGTTCCGGTGCCCGCGCGGAAGGCTTCGGCGAAGTGAGCGAAGAAGATCGCCTGACCGTGGACGTCGCCACGAATCGGCAGATGCAGATTGGCTACCAAATTCAGTCGGTTTCGATCTCGGACAACGCGCTCGATCTGTGCTTTGAGATGTGCAACCGGTCCTCGGAGAGCTGCCACCTCGCCAACAGCGTCTGCAACATTTCCAAGCGCTATCCCAACGTTACGGCGCTCTCCGCGCGCTGTGACGTGACCCGGGAGCGCTGCCGCTCGCACCGCACGCGCGTCCCGCGCCAGTGCCCGTGCGAGCAGTAGCCCGCCGCAGCAACGCGCCAACCGCTGGAATGCAATGAGATGTGACGCCTGTGGTGCCGACGCTACTTGTCCAGCGTCGGTCGCAGCAGCGCGGTCCGGTGCGCCATCGCCTGAATCAACGCCACCGGCGCGCCGACCTCCACGAGCCGACCGCGGCCGCCGTACGGCTTGCCGGTCATCATGCCGAGCGCGAGCACCGCGGACACAAGCAGGCTGCCCGCGGTCAGCGTGATTGCCCGGCGCTGGTCCCAATACTCGGCCAGCGACTGCGTGATCTCGAGATCGCAGCCCAGTGCGTAACGGCCAATCGCCGTCGCCGCCACCGCGATCGCCGTCGCACCAAAAACCGGCCCAGAAACCAGCAGATCCGGCTCGCGAATCACGGTCAGCCAAAAATCCTCGTCCGGCTGGCGGTGCACCATCGCGCTTTGCACGACGTCCAGGATGCGAAACAGCGTCGACAGAAAAAACAGCACGAAGATCGCGCGTTTGACGATCGTCACATAGGTGTGGCGGATGTCGGCGCCGGGCGTCGTCGCCACCGCAGTCAGCCGGGCCGCAGAAAACGCCAGCTGAATCACCACCAGATCGGCGATGAGGCCGCTGATCAGGGCGACAGGCTGGGCGTGCGCGCCTACCAGCTCGTCGCGGGCGAAGACCGCCGTGATGCGCCACGCCCACCACATTGCGGCGGTCATCAGCACCCAGGAGCTCGGCGCGATCAGCCCGAGCGTGCGCGCGAGTGGCGAGACGTTGCCCGCCGCCTGAGTCGCAAACGCGTCCGAGTCTGTTCGGCCCGGCGTGTGCTCTGCGCCGACGCGGATGGCGTCTGAAGTGGTTGCCGGATTTTGTACCGGACTTGGACGATCCCAATGCATGAATTCCTCGCCGTTCGCGCCTCAAACATCCCACAAGCGCGTTGAAAAGTACCGCTCGCCGATATCGCACAGCATCGTCACAATCACGCCGGTCTCGCCGCGCTGGCTGAGATCTTGGGCGACGCGCAGGGCATTTGCCACGCACACACCAGAGCTTTGTCCGGCAAAAAGTCCAGCTTTTGCAAGCTGTTGGCTGACGTGCCACGCTTTGTCTGCGTCCACGTCCCATGTCCGGTTCGCCAAGGTCGTGTCGTAGATCTCGGGCACGTGATCGCCCGGCGCGCCCAGTGGCTTCAAGCCTTCAACACCCGGAAATGCGTCGGGAATCAACAGTTCGATCGCGACGTTCGGCTTGAGCTGCCGCAGCCGCCGACCGATGCCCGTGATCGTCCCGCCGGTGCCGACGCCGAACACGAAATGCGTGACGCGGCCCTCGGTCTGCTGCCAGATCTCGTTGGCGGTTGTGTCAAAATGCGCGCGCCAATTGCCGTCGTTGGCATACTGGTCGCAGTAAAAATACTTGTCCGGGTTCGCGGCGACGATGCGCCGCACGGCGCGGATTGCCTCGTCGTAGCCGTCCTGGGCCGACGTGTGCGTGATCTGGGCGCCGTGCGCGGCGAGTCGCTTCAGACGCTCCTTGGACGCGTTGTCCGGGATGACGATTTCGACGCGGTAGCCGAGCGCGCCGCCGATTAGCGCGTACGCGATCCCCGCGTTGCCGCTGGAGCTGTCGATGATCGTCTTGCCGGGCGTGAGTCGGCCATCGGCGATCGCCTCCGCCAGCATGCGCAGCACCGGTCGGTCCTTGAGCGAGCCACCTGGGTTGAAATACTCGACTTTTGCGTACAGCTCCACGCCGGGATGCTGCGCGGCAAAACAGTCGATCGGCACCAGCGGCGTGTTGCCGATCAGCCGCAGCGCCGGCACGCGATCCAGCAGTGGCTGGACGATCGCCGGCGGCTCGACGCGGATCTCCGGCACGCGCCGGGCGGAAGTGATGGGCAGAGCCGACGGCGGCATGGTGTGTGTTCCGTAAAGTGGCAAGGGGCGTCAGGACGCCGTGTCTGGGCAAGAAAACCGCGGCACCCGCGTGCGGATGGCCAGCGGCCGTAGCTTCGACGGCGCCCCGAGGCGTGTCAACCGAATCGCGCGCGACGTGCGCAGGCTCGTGAAGTGCTGCACGCCTGGACTTGCGCCAGGCGGCTTCAGCTGCGCGCGCCGAGGCTTGCGGTCGTCGCGCAGCATGGTAGGTTGCAACCGCGAGGGCAGATGGCGACGCGACGCAAGGTTCCGAAACTCCAGCAGACGGTGCAGGCGACGCCCGACGATCGGCCTGAGCCGGGCGCGCTGGGCATGGAGCTGGCCGCGACGCGTGCGCTGCAGATCGGCACCGAGATGGCAGACCGGTACGCGGCCATTGGCGCCAGCTGGCTGGCGGATCCGCTGCCGACCCGACTGGACAACGCGCTGATCGAGCGGCTGGCCGCACAGGGTTTTCGCCGCGATCGCCTGGCGCAGATTCGCGTGCACCAGGGCTCGCGCGCACAGGCGGCCGCCGATGCGCTGGACGCGCGCGCTTTCGCCGTCGGCGACGCAGATGTCTTTTTTGCGCCCGGGCAGTACGACCCAACGACGACGGAAGGGCGCGCGATCATTGCCCACGAAGTCGCACACGTGGCGCCGCCGACCGCGCCCGGAGCCGCCGCAATGCCCGTGCTCAATGAGCGCAGTCGGCGCGGCGATAGCAGCGATGGCGAATCGGAAGAACGCGTGGCGCGTGACGCTGAGGCGCGTGTATTTGCTCAAGAATCGCGTGGTGCCGCGCCCGAGTTGGCAGCCTCTCCAGCGGCCGTGCCCGCGCCACAACAGCGCACGCCGCCGCGGACGGGCATGGACCCGCACGCGCTGGAAGACAAGGTGATGGCGATCCTGGAGCGCCTGCAGCGCACCGAAGGCGAGCGATCCGGCCAGTTCTGACCGTCGTTGCCGCGCGGGTCAATCGTGCTGTTCCGCCAGCTCCGCGAGGTCCGCGCCGTCCTGGCGATCCGGCCAGCGCTGCGCCTCATAGCTGCGGAAATGGCCGTCCAGCGCGGCCATCTCGGCGAACAGCCCCGCGCCCGCTTGCGTGGGCTGCGCGTGGGCCAACACAGTCTCGGCGCCGGCGCGGTTGATGTGGATGATCTTGCGAAACCGCTCGTTCCAGAATGTATTTTGCGCATCAGGCCGATCCGCGCGCGCCATCTCCTCGTACAGCCGAGCGATCGGCTGGAACGCGTGCACCGCCAGCAGCACGCCGTGCAGCGGCCGCGGGTCCGGGCGCACGGGCGACGGATAGAGTGGCGACCACGCGTTGTGCAGCAGCGGGTCCAGGCGAAACGCTGCGTTGATCTTGTTGTGCTGGAATTCGTGCAACACGGCTTCGGTCATCGTCATCTGCTGCGGGTGCAGCGTCAGGTAGATCAGGCCGATCGCTTCCTGAAAACTGGCCGACAGGTGCTTGTGGTCGTCGTAGCCGACCGGCACAAAAAGCCGCATGCACAGGCGCAATTCTTCGCCGATCAGCGGCAAGTGCGCGTCGATGTCGGCGATCGCCCGCCGCAGCGACGCGAGCCACTCTTCCGCTTGCCGTCCACCGAGATCCAGCTGGTTGCCGTGCTTGTCCGGATGCGCCTCGAAATTCGCCAGCGGGTTGTTGTCCGTCAGCGCCAGAAACACGCCCGGCACGATCGTCAAATACGGATGCTCCACGACCGCGGGCAGCGCGAATTCCGCCTTTGAATCCGACCACTTACCGTCTGGCCGCAGCGGCAGCGCCTGGGTCTGCATGCCCTCGTGCAGCGTCACGCTGTGCGGCCGAAAGGACAGCGCCGTCATCACTTCATGCGGCCGGAGCAGCAAGTTCGCGGTCGGCGAGCGCAGCACCGGGAACTGCCCTTGCGGATCGCGGCCGATCGTCACGCCCGCCGCCGGCAGCTCGCCCAGCGCCGCCAGCTCCAGCAACACGAGCGCGCACAGCTCGCGCAGCCACGCGTTGAGCAGCGCCGCGTCCGGCGTCCCCGCGAGCTGGTGCTGAATGCATTCGACGAGCACGGACACCGTCGGCTGGCGCACGACGTGCAGCGCTTTGCGCGGATCGCGCTGGCCCGCCGCGCGCAGGGCCGCGCACGTGCGGTCGTACAGCGCCCGGTTGTGGTGCGCCACCGCCGCCAACGGCACACGCTGGAGGTCGTGCAGGACGCGTTGCCAATATGCGTTCAGCACGCGGCGAAACGTGTGCGTGTCCGCGACCGGTATGGTCAAGTCCGGCAACTCCAGTCCGGGCAATGCGTTCCTCTGGTTCGCGATCGCCGCCATCCGCACCTCCTGGCGTGACTGTAGCAGCAGGCCCGCGCACCGCAACTGGCGGTTCCCACATCGCGGCGAGATCCGTTGCTGCATCGGCGCTTGCATTGCGCCTGCGCGCTGGCTACGGTGTGCGACCGGCGGAGGTGGCGTGCGGATGGCGGGGTCGATGCGCAAAGCGATGGGCATGTTCTGGCTCGGCGTCCTCGCCGCCGTCGTGCCCGCGCGCGTCGGCAGCGCCGATCCCGACCTGAAGACGACCGTCAGCCTGGACAGCTGCGATTGCCAGCGCGGCCCGGACGGCCTCTGCCGCCGCTGGTTGCAAAACGACCTGTCCTGGCAACTCTACGCGCCCGAACCGGCCACTACCGCGCCGAGCAACGCCGACCTGGAGCACGCGATCCTGGACGCCTTTGGCAGCTGGCAAGCGCTGACGTGCCCGGTTTGCGCGGTTTCGGGCGAGCTGCCGGCGCTTCCCGCCGGGGCCACGGATGTCGCGCTCGCGCGGCCCTATGGCGAAATCGGCTGCATCGCCGCGCCGTGCGACGCCAACCCGCTGGGCCTGAATTTCAACTACGGCGGCATCAATCCGCAGCCGCTGCTGGCGTCCGACTGTTGGGCGCAGGGGACGCCGGCGGACTGCGCGGGCGCGGCGGCCAATTCCGGGCAAATCGCGTTCCTGCGCACGGATGCACACTGGCCGCTGTCGACGCTGACCGTGAGCACGACGTTCCTGACGACGGCGCAGGACGGTCATATTCTGGACGCCGACATCTTGCTGCGCAACACAACCCTGGTATTTTGCTACGATAAGTGCGCACTGACCCAGTGGGACGTGCGTTCCGCACTGATCCTGGAGCTGGGCAACGCGATCGGCATCGGCGCGACGGTTCCGCTGGGTGCTGCGCCGACCCCGCTGACGGTGAATCCGAACGATCCGCCGACGCTGCCGACGTATGTCGCGCCCGCGCTGGCTTCGTGCGCGTGCCTCGCCTATCGCTTCAGCACGAATCCGGGCTTGTGCCTGTCGCCCGATACGGCTGCCAGCTGCGATGCGGGGCCGCAAAAGCCGCTGCCTCATGCGGCGGCGCGCTGGCCGTGGCTGCTGACCCTGCTCGTGGTGCCGATTGTCTGGCGGCGGCGTCAGCGGTTGTGAACAACCTCTGGGCCTTTTATTTGGGTCCAGCGGCCAAGAACTGGTTGAAATGAATTCAACCAGTTTCAGCCGCTGCCAGTCCGCAGCCGCGGCCTGGAAAAGCCTGCGAATCGGAGGATTCACAGGCTCTCAGCGAAAAGGCGTCAATTCGTCCGTGCCCCAGCGGCGCGCGTAGGCCTCGCTGACGCCGGGACAGCTGGCAAAAGCCTGGCAATTCCGGCAAGTTTCGGCAAAACAGCCGAGCTCGGCCTCGATGTGCGCGATGGGGTACAGCCGGTCGCCGCTCAGGTCGTCCAGGTAGTGCGTTTCGCCAAAGCCGGAGCGGCTCATGTTGCGGGCGCGCGGGTCGTCGATGGCGCACGGCGGGAACGATTCGAGGTGCCATGTCAGGTTGATGGCGTCACAAGCGCTCACGAATGCGCGGACTTCCGCCTGAACGTCGCGGTAGCGCAGATCGATGCCGTCCCACGCGCCGCCACGCCCGACGGTCGTCGGAAAGCACACCTTGAGCTCGATTTCGTGGCCCCAGCGCGCGGTCGTCCACTGCAGATAGTCCAGCAAATGCATGTGGTTGAGCTTGGTTAGCACCAGGTTCAGCATCACGGGCACGCCGGCGGCGATGAGCGCGTCGATCCCCGCGACGATCTCGTTGTGCCCCTTGGGCGTGACGCCGCTAACCTCCTGAGAAACAGCGGAAATATGGCTGTGAAGCGAGATGATCGCGCGCTGCAGGCCCTCGTCCACGGCGCGGTCCGCGAAGCCGATCTGCGCGAACGTGCGGCCGTTGCTGTTGATGTCCCACACAAGCCCGCGTTCGCCCAGCCGCGCGATCACGGCCCAAAAAGCCGGATGGCTGGTTGGCTCGCCGCCGGTGACGACGACGCGCTTCATCCCGTGCCCGGCCAGCCAGTCGACGCGCCGGAGCAGCTCGTCCTGCGGCGTCAGCCACGCTTCGGGACGGCCGGAGTTGGAGCACATCGGACAGTGGTTGTTGCAGGCCTCGCCCAGGCGAAAAAGCGCGATGCTGCGCGGCGTTACCGGCAAGGTCGGCAACGTGCGGCGGCGCATCAGGCGGGGGCGAACTGGGTTCATGGGCAGCGTCATCGCGTCCAGTGTGCCGGAGGTCCGGCGCAGTCGCCAGCCCAAACGCGATCTGCCTTGCACGCCGGCCCGACTTTGCGATCAAGCTTGCGTCGTCCGCGGCGTGCCTCCCGAGGAGCCCGCGCGTGGGCCAGCGCGAAAGGTCACAGATCTGCTGGATCAACCCCGATGTTCATTTTGCGCCAGCTTGTGTAGAGTCACGGCCGCTCACCGCAACGGAGAAGCACGATGGCGACCCTGCAAGAAACGCTCCTGACCCCGACCAACCGCCCGCGGCTCGTGCGCGACTGCGCGGGGCTCATCGACGAGGAAGTCAGCAAAAAGTCTGGCTTTTCCGGGCTCGCGATCAAAGGCGCATTCGCCACGGTCAAGGCCATCAAGCCCGGCTTCATCGACGGCGTGATCAGCGCGCTTTTGGACGAATGGGTCGGCAAGCTGGAAGGCCACTTTGTCCGCTGGACTGACGGCGGCAAGGTGGGCAGTTTTGGCGCCACCTGCACGCGCGATGCCGGCGGCGTGGCAGAAAAGCTGCTGGAAGTCACGGATGCGAGGGCCAAAAAGGCCGATCCGAAGATCGCGTCGCTCTACGGCAAGCTGCGGCCCAACGCCAAGGAGCACGTGGTCAGCGCGGTGCCGGGGCTCGGGCGCGTCGTGGATAAATACCTGTAGTTACGTTGGGTTGTCCGGCAGCTCCGCCCCCGGTGGCAGGCAAAGCGCGATTTCCTCGGCAAACACGTCGCGGATGCGCCGCCGCGTCGGCCCGCCTTGCTGGCAATCCGCACCCGGATGATGTTGCGCGCTCTCGTCGTCGACCTGCACGACGCCGTCCGATCGCAAGATCGGGTACGTCGCGCAATCAAACGGCTTCAGCCCGGGCGCCGGCAGTCCCAGCGCGTCGGACGCCATCTGCAGCGCGCACTTGTGGTCCGCGCGCACGAACACGCAGCCCTGCCGGCCCGAGCCGTCCGCGCGCAGGGCAACTGCAGTCGGTAGGCCGATTCCACTTGCAAAATCGCCAGTTTCCAGCGTTTCGTCGCCAAACCAGCGATCCTCGTCCACGGCATACTGCGGCGCCATGAACGGCCGCACGTTCGCCGCCGCGTCGAGGATCCGCTGCACGTGCCGCAGGTCGACCCAAATGCCATTGACGCAGCACGCGCCGCGGCAGTCGCTGAGCACGCAGCGTTCCCCGCGCGCGGTGCGCCACAGGTTGCCGGCCAGCTTGAGCGTCGCGTCCTTCATGCGCCGAGTGTGACCGCATCGGCGACGGCTGAAAAGGCGCGCGATTCGGCTTGCAACGGCGGCACAAAACCGTTACTTCCGGCATCCCCGCCTGCAGCGGCGGCGCTGCCAGCTGCAGCTTGTGGCAATGAGGCTCATGATTCTCTTAAAAAATGCCGAAGTTTTTGCGCCCGAGCGGCTGGGACGGCGCGACGTGCTGTTGGCGGGTGGCCAAGTTGTCGCGCTGGCGGAGCGCCTGGACACGCCGGCGGGATGGTCGGTGGAAGTGCTTGATCTGCAAGGTCAAATGCTGATTCCCGGGCTGATCGACTGCCACACGCACCTGGCGGGCGGCGGTGGAGAGGCGGGCGCGGCGACGCGGGTTCCGGCGGTGCAGCTGACGCAGCTGACGCGGGCCGGCGTGACCACGGCGATCGGCCTGCTGGGCACCGACGCGCGCACGCGCACGATTGCGGAGCTGCTGGCGTGCGCGCGCGGCCTGGGCGAGCTCGGCTTCAACGCGCTCTGCTACACCGGCAGTTACGAGGTGCCGCCGACGACGCTGACAGGTTCGGTCCGCGGCGACATCGTGCACATCGATCGCGTTGTGGCCTGCGGCGAGGTCGCGCTTTCGGACCACCGCTCGTCGCAGCCGACGTTTGACGAGCTTGTCAAACTCGCGGCGGATTGCCACGTCGCGGGAATGATGACCGGCAAGGCTGGACTGCTGCACTTGCACATGGGCGACGGCAAGCGCGGATTATCGCTGGTCAATCGCGCGCTCGACGAGACGGAGCTGCCGGCGCGGACGTTCCACCCGACCCATGTGAACCGCCAGAAGTGGCTGTGGCAAGACGCGAAAGCCCTGGCGCTGCGCGGCTGTACGGTTGACGCGACGGCTTTTCCGGCGGACGAGGAGTCGCTCTCGGCAGGGCAGGCGATGGCCGATTGGCTCGACTGTGGTCTGCCGCGCGAGCGCCTGACCGTCAGTTCCGACGGCGGCGGCTGCCTCCCGACTTTTGACGGCGACGGCGTACTTCAGCACATGGATGTAGGTCGCAGCGCTGCAATATTAGAGGAAATTCAAGAGCTTGTACGCGACGGGCGCGCTCTGGAAGACTTGCTGCCGTTCGCCACGAGCAACGTCGCGCGGCTGTTTCGCCTGGGGCAAAAGGGCCGCGTGGCCACGGGCGCGGACGCGGACCTGGTGGTTCTGTCCAGGTCGCTGGCGGTCCAGCACGTCCTCATCGGCGGGCAGTGGTTCATGCGGGATTTCGTCGCTGTCCGCCGCGGAATGTTTGAAGCGCGCGACACATTTTGAGACATACCGAGACGATGAGAGACAATCGTGAGGCATTTTGAGACAGTTGTGCGGCTCCTCGCGCTGCCGCGTTTGCACCTCCCGGCAAAATTCAAGCGCTCGGACGCGGCATTTGAACTCTATTCAAGATCTGGCACGTGCTGTGCAATGACAAGACCGTGACGATGCGTGCCCCACCGCGCGTCGTCATCGGTTGCTGCGCTGCTCCCCGTTCGAGCGCGTGCGACCTCGCGCTGCGTGCCCCGATCACGCGGCGGAGCGACCTGCCCCACACGGTCGCTCTGCGGTGAAGTGCCGGCCAGCCCCCACGCTGGCCGGCGCTTCACCGAAGCGGAATCGCGCCGCCGCCAAGCCGTGAATCGTGTTGATCCCGCGTTTCGCGCAGCCCTGCGCCGATCGGCCGGCCCGTCACGGCGCCCGCTGGACGCCTCATCTCGAACTTCGGTGCCTGTGTCTACCGCCGCGCGCGCCTTTCGCGCTACACTCCGGGCTCGCGTCGGCTCCGGTCCGACCACAGGCCGCCATGTCCGCTTCTGCCACGATTTTCCGCGAAATTCGCAGCGCTGATTCCGATGCGTGCGCGCGCGGCCTGCGCCGGGTCACGCAGCGGCTCGCGACCGATTCCGTGCACAGCAAGCCGCCCGCCGATTGGCAGGCCCAACGCGACGCGCTGGTCGAGCTGGAGCCGCGTTTTCTGGAGCTGGCGCAGTCGGCTGATGACGTGTTGCGCGAGCTGGTGGCGGATTTGCTGGGCGCCTGGCTCGGCGATGCTGCGCTGGCCGCGTTGCTTGTGCTGGCGCGCGACCCGGCGGAGCGCGTGCGTGCGTCCGCGGTGGGCGCGCTGGAGTCCTGGCCGCACAGCGCGGAGGCCAAGGAAGCGGTGCTGGACGCCGCGCAGTCAAATAAGTGGACCATCCGAATGCGCGCTGTGCGTGCGCTCTACGCGTTTGAAGGTCAGGAGGCCGTGGACGCGCTGTTTTGCGGGCTGATCGACGACGACAGCTACGTGCGCCAGGGCGCGGCGGACAGCCTGGCCCGGCGACCACTGCCGGAATTCCACGCCAGATTGCGGCGTTTGGCCGATTACCCCGCGCCGCACATGCTGGACGCGGCGATGGACTTGTTTGGCACGATTGGCACGGCCGAGGACGCGGCGTTCCTCGCCAAGACCGGCTCATGGCTTAACTTGTCGCAGCCGAGTTTTGTGCGTGCTTGGGCGCGCAAGGCGGCCAAGCGAATCCGCGCGCGACTCGCAACCACGTGAGTCGGGAAGGTTTTTCATGGAACACGTGCTCATCGGTCTGCGCGACTGGCTGACCGCTTTTGACGGCTTCACCATCTACGGCGTCTGCTTTGGCGTGCTTTTGCTCTGCGGTTTCGGCCTGCCGGTGCCGGAGGACATCACGCTGCTGATCTGCGGCTACTTGACCTACCGGCCGATGCCCGACGGGACGCCGCGGCCGCACGTGCACATCATCGCGTCGCTGCTTATCGGGCTGGCGGGCGTCGTGATCGGCGATTCGACGATGTTCACCCTCGGACGCAAGTTCGGCCAGGGCCTGCGCGGTGTGCGGCCGTTTTCCTACGTCCTGGGCCACGGCCGCCTGGAACACACCGAGGAATTCCTGCAGAGCCACGGGCCCAAAGTGCTTTTCACCGCGCGATTTACGCCCGGGCTGCGCTCCGTCGTGTTCTTTTCCAGCGGCGTGCTGAAGATCCCGTTCAAGACCTTCCTGTTCTACGACGGTCTGGCCGCGCTGCTGAGCGTGCCGCTGTTGGTGCTGTCGTCCTGGTACTGGGGCGCGCAATTCGACAACGTGCTGGAAAAAGCCCGGCGCGCAGAGAACGGCGTGCTGATTGGCCTGCTGTCGTTGGGCGCGCTGCTCGTGGCGCGCTGGGCTTGGAAGCGCCACAAAAAAGCCAAAAAAGACAACGCTTTAGTGTAGGCAGTCCGGGTACTGCGCCAGCGCCGCCGTGAGCACCTGGCACGCGCGCTGCAGCTTGGGCACTTCCAGCACGTACGCCGCGCGCACTTGGTTCTTGCCCAGGCCTGGCGTGGCGTAAAAGCCGTCGGCGGGCGCAAACATGACCGTCTCGCCGTCCAGCTGGAACTGTTCCAACAGCCAGATGCAGAATTTCTCCGCGTCCGGCACCGGCAACTCCACCATCAGGTAAAACGCCCCCGCGGGCGTCTGCGCGCGCACGCCGGGGATCGCGCACAGGCCCGCGACAAGCGCGTCACGGCGTCGCTTGTAGTCCGCGATGTGCGCGTCCGTCTCGGCCTGCGGCGTGTCCAGAGCCGCGAGCGCCGCGAACTGGTCGATCACCGGCGGCGACAAGCGCGTTTGGGCGAATTTCAAAACCGCGGCATAAATCGCCGGGTTGCGCGTGACCAGGCAGCCCACCCGCGCGCCGCACGCGGAATAGCGCTTGGAGACGGAATCCACGAGGATCGCACAATCCTCCAAGCCCGGCTGCCAGAGGACGGACGGCGCGCGGCCGCTGCCGTCATAGACAAAATCGCGGTAAACCTCGTCGCAGACAAAGAAAATGCCGGCGCTGCGGCAGACTTCGCCGACTTCGCGCAGGTTCGCAGCGTTCATGACCGCGCCGGTGGGATTGCCGGGGCTGGAGATGATGAGCGCGCGGGTTTTCGGGCCGATGGCGGCGCGGACCTGCTCGGCGGTGAGCGCAAAGCCGTCGGCGGCGGAGGTGGTGATGGCGCGCGTCGCCACGCCAAGAATTTGGGCAAAACCTTTGTAATTCGGGTAGTACGGCTCGGCGACGAGGATCTCATCGCCGATGTCGCAGGTCGCGGCAATCGCGAACTGCAGCGCCTCGGAGCCACCGACAGTTACCAAAACCTGCGACGGCAGCACGGGCGCGATGGCCGAAAGCGCGCTCAAGCCATTGTAATACTTTGCCAAAGCCGTCCGGTAGGGCAGGCTGCCTTCCGAGGCGCCGTACGCAAGCACCTTGTCGTCGAAATGCCGGTAGGCCTCCAACATCCGCGGTGGCGTCGGGATGTCCGGCTGGCCGATGTTGAGGTGGAACACGCGGAGACCACGGGCTTTTGCCGCGTCCGCGTACGGCGAAAGCCGGCGTATCGGTGAGGCTTGCGCGTTCTTGCCGCGCTGCGAGGGTTCCAGGGCCATGGCGGATCCAATTGCCGGTCGGGGGAGCGCCGGGACGCCGATCGTGCCTCACGTCGCGATTTCCGGCAACCCCACCGAGTCCTGCGGCGGCAATCCCCGACTTCCGTCAGCGGGTGTCGTCGCCGCGCTGGCGATCCAAACTCTGCAAAAACGCGACCAAATCGCGGCGCAGGTCGAAATGCAGGCTGACCATGGCGATCGCGCGGTCGCCCTCATGCACGGTCCCCCAGAGCGTCGTCGCGGTGTACAGCGGCCGCAGCAGGCTCGGGTGCTTGGCGCCGCGAAACTGCAGCGCGCGGCCATCCTGGGCGACAAAAGCAAACTGGTAGTCCACGCGGCGCGGGCGAATCCAGCGCATCCGCAGGGTGCCGGCGATCGGCGCGTTGTCGGACAGGCGGTCAAAACTCGCGCTCCCGGACATCTCGGCTTCCACCTCCTGGACGACGCCCTTGGGCCGCGGCAGGCACACGTTGACGGAAATCTCGCACGTGCGGACGTCGTCGGGCGATTCGACGAGGAAGTAGCTGCCACGCAGCGTTTCGGTGTAGTGAAGGCTCATGGATGGGGCTGTCTCATGGCTGGCCTGGCGCGGGAGCGGTCGGCGGGGATAGTTCCAGCCGCACGGAGCGCACTGCGCGCTCCAGGCGGGATTCATCGAGTGGACCCTGGTACAGGCGATCGCCCACATAAATCACGGGTTCGTCGCGCATGTCCAGGCGCTGGCGCGCGCGCCACACCGTATGCAGCGCGTCTTGCGTCTCCGGCGCCGCCACGGCTTTTTGCAGCGCGGGCGGGTCCAGCTTGGCCTTCTTGGCCGCCGCGTAAATCGCCGGCCACGTATCGGGCTTGTCGCTGTTGAACAGCGCCTCGGCGAGCTGCATGCCCTTGCCCAAGCGCGTGGCCGCCAGAATCGCCGCTGCCGCCGGTGCGTCGCCCGGCTCCGCGCCATGGGGAATCGCGGCCAGCGTCAGGCGAATTGGCAGCTCTGCCGACGTCACCAACCGTCGCAGCATGTAAAACGCCGCGCGCGAATGCGGACTCCGGAAGTCGACAAAAAGCGCCACCGCCTGCCCCGACTGGCCCAGCGTCGGCAGCACGGGCAGGGCCCCCGGCGACTCCGGCGCGGCCAAATCCAGCTCGGCATCCTGCAGGAAACGCCCTTGGGCGACCAGGCTCGCGTACACCTGCGCTGGCTTGCCGGGCAGCTGCCGGCACTCAGTTCGCGCCTCGGCCAGCGCCGTCCGCAGTCCATCATCGGTCGCGCGTCCCAACCAGCGACGGCCATTCAAGAAAATTGCGCCCGGCGCGCTCTCCGTTCGCCGCGCCAGCTCAGCCGCAAGCTGCAGCCACGCGCTCGTGGCCGGGGCATCCGCTGCTTTGGCCACCGCCGCCGCGCTGTCCGGGCCAAGCTGGGCGACCGTCCCCGGCGCAGTCACCGCCAAGTGCGCCAGAGCCCGCAGGAATTCCTGAGCCTTGACCGGCACCGTCAGCGCCGCGCCCGCCAGCAGGAACGCCAGCGACGTCGTCCTCCCCGCCTCGCGCGTTGGACCCAGCAGCAGCTTGACCACGACGCGGACGTCGGCCCGGCCGGCCCTGGCCTCGTCCGCCTGCAGCTGCATCAGCGCCGCCAGCTCCTGCCGCTGCCACGCCTGCTGCGGATCAAGAAACAGCACGAACGTCAGCAGCGCCTCCGGTCCCAGCGTCAGATCCGTCTCCGACACCGGCACGCGCCACCGCTGGCCCAGGCAGCCGCGCAGCTGCGGGATCGCGGTCGCCGGTTGCAGCGCCCGCGCCTGGCGCAGCGCGTCCAACGCCGGCACGAACTCGGGCGCTTGGCGCAACAGCCCAACCCGCTCCAGATCGACCGCCTCGCCGCCTTCCGCCAACTCGCGCTCGGCGCGGGTCCGCGCGGCCTGAAGCGCGCGCTGCAGCCCCTCCGGACGCGGAACGCCGCTCAGCCCCCGGCCGTTTACCAGCGCCGACGGCGTCGTGCGGATGCCCATCGCCAGGCCCGCCTGCTGCTCCTGGACGACCTGCGCCGCGACTGTCGGATCCGCCCGCGTCCGCGCAAAAGCCGGCAGATCGAGGCCCGCCGCCGCCGCCGCGCGGTCAATCGCCGCCGCGTCCGCCGCCTTCTCCGCCAGCAGCGCGTCGACAAATGCCAGCTCCTTGCCCTGCGCGCGCGCCGCCACCGCAGCGACCGCCGCCGGCATGGCCAACGGGTGCACGCTCAGCGGCAGGTGCTGAATGACCAGCTGCGCGTCGGGTGCAGCGCGCACCGCACGGTAGAGCGGCCACGCCTGGCGCGAAAACGGGCAATCCAGATCGACAAACAGCCGAACGGTCACCAGCGGGCGCGACGGCGCCTGCGCCAGCAGCGTTTGCGGCGTCAGGAACCAAAACAACAACAGGGCGAGCACTCGCGTCGTCATCGGCCCGCCTTGGCGATTGTCACGCAATGGCTCATCTCGTCGCGCTTCTTGGCTGGGTCGCCAGGTGCGCACGTCTGCGGCGATACGCACGGCGACACAAGTTTTCGATCGATCGCGCCACTTCGTCACAGGTCCTCAGTGCGTGCCGAGCAGCTGGCGAATGGCCGGCCGCAGCGTGTCAGCGGAAATGCCGTTGGTCGGCTGGAACAGGTGGCCCTCCAGGAACACGGTCGGCGTCGCGCGCACGCCCGCCCGCTCGCCTTGCGCGCGCTCCGCCTGAACCGCGGCTGTCCACTTGTGCTGCGCGAGCGCTTGTTGCAAAGGCCGGTCCTTCAGGCCCGCGTCGCGCGCCGCCTGTTCAAGCCCGCGATCATCCAGCATATCGACGCGCCTTGCCAGCGCCGCTACAAAGGACCAAAATTTACCTTGGGCGCGCGCCTCCTGACCGGCTTCCGCCAGTCGTTGCGCAAGCGGATGCGCGGTCGTTTGGGGAAAATCCAGCCAGGCAATCTTCAAGCGCCCCGGCATTTCCTCATCTAATTTGCGGAGATGCGGCCACACCCGCGCAGTGAACGGGCACTGGAAATCGCCAAATACCACGACCGTCACGGCCGCGCCCGGCAGCCCTTGGACGCCCGCGTGGCTCAAGTCAAAGGTCTGGACGTCGGCGGCGAGCGCCTCCAGCAGCTTGCCGTGGGCCGTCAGCGCGTCATACAGCTGCGCCGCCGGCACGCCTTCACGCAACTTCACGGCGGCTTTTTGGCCCTGCGCGGTCAGCGCCGCCAGTACCGCGTCCTGGGTCAGCTGCGGCACCGGCACGCCGTTCAGGTACAGCGCGGCAAACCCGGTCACGCCCAGCGCCGCGGCCTGGGCGACGTCCGCGTCAATGCGCGGCTTGCCGCCATGCGCCGCCAGCGACGTGTTGAACCGGTTTGCGTCCAGCCCCACCTGGGTCGCCGCAGCCAAAATCGCTGCCTGATTCAGCGGTTGTGGCGCCTCCACGAGCTTGTTCAGCAGCGGCAAAAAGCGGTTTTGCTCCCGCGCCGCTTCCAGCGCCTCGGCCACAAGCTGCGCCAGCGGGTGCACCGGCCGAGGCAGGTGCTTGATCACAAGTCGAACCTGATCCGCTTGCCGAACAGGTAGTTGCAGCAGCCACGGCAGGATCGCCGCGGCTTCCTGGGCGAACAGGTCCAGAAACAGCACGGCCGTCACGGGCGCATCCGGCTTGCCGAGCTGCGGATCGCCCGCGCGCACCGACACGCGCCACACGACCGCATCGCTTGGCGTCGGCTGGCCCGGTGGCAGCAGCGCGCGCTGACCGCCAAACGCCGTGTCCAGGGCCGCGGGCTGGAGCTGCGCGTCCGCGACGCCGCTCGCGCGCACCTGCAGGGTCGCCAGCGGCACCGGCTGGGGCGGCGCCGGCAGCCCGCGTTCGATGAACTTTTCATAGTCAGCCAGCCATTTCGGGGCGTTCTGCGCCACGCGGGCATGCGCGATCTTGGCCGTCTGCGCGCCCGCCGTCCGCAGGATCGCCGCCTCCGCCAGCTCGTGTTCCACCGCGACCGTCAGCTTGTCCAACGGCTGCAGGCCCTGCAACAGCGTGCCGTTCAACAGCAAACTCGGCGTTCCCGTCACGCCCAGCGCGTGACCGATCGCGACGTCCCGCGCCACGCGCTCCAGGCTCGGCGCGCCATCCAGCGCGACGGCGAAGCGCTTGGCGTCCAGCCCCGCCTCAACCGCCCACGCGATCAGCGCCTCACGCGAGAGCGTCGCGTCCGGCCGCAGCCACGCCTGCCAGAATAGCGCAAACGCGTTCTGCTGCGCCGCCGCCACCGCCGCGCGCGCCGCCAGCACGCTGTGCGGGTGCACATCCAGCGGCAAAAATAGCACGCGAATCAGTAGTTGCGTCGGGTAGCGCGCCGCCAGCTCCCGCAGGATCGGCGCTTGCTGACGGCTGAACGGGCACTCGAAATCGACGAACGCCAGCAGCTCAACCGGCCCGTCTGCCGCGCCAAAAAGCGGCGTTTCCAGCGCGAGCGGCGGCGGCGGCGGCGTGGCGCGACAGGCGGAAAATGCCAATAAAAATAGGATGCTATGCGTCGCGCGGCGCAGGAGTGGCGGCAGCTGGCTGGTGCGCGGATGGGTCATCGTCAATCCGGGGGCGGGCCAACCCTGCAACGGCCGCGGCGGGCGGCGGATCCTCTGCCAATCCGGCCGCCCGGACGGCGAGCCGCATCGAGGGTACGGTCGCGTTTGCAGCGCGGTCAAGAAGTCCGGGCGAGCCGCGGACGTTTGGCCCGAGATCGTCACACACGGCGGAATTCGCCGCGTTCAGACAGCGTCGTCGTCGTCGCCGCGCAGCTTTCGCCACGTCGCCACGCGGTCGGCGATGCGTGCTTCCGCACCGTTGCGGGTCGGGTGAAAGAAATGCCGGCCACGCAGCGCCTCGGGCAAATAGTGCTCGGCCACCCAGCCGCCTTGCGCGTGCGGGTCCTGATAGTCGCTGCCCCAGCCCAACTTCTTGCCCACCGACGACGACGGGTTGCGCAGCGCGTTCGGCACCGGCAGGCTGCCCGTCTGCGCCACAAGCTCCAGCGCCGCCGCCAGGCCGAGGTAGCTCGCCTTGGACTTGGGCGCGCACGCCAGATAGGTCGCCGCGTGTGCCAGCGCGATGCGCGACTCCGGCAGGCCGCACAGTTCGTGGGTCTGCGCCGCGGCCATCGCCAACGGCAGGGCGTGCGGATCGGCGTTGGCCACGTCCTCCGCAGCAAAAATCACCAGCCGGCGCGCGATGAACCGCCCGTCTTCACCCGCCGCCAGCAGCCGCGCCAGCCAGTACAGCGCCGCGTCCGGGTCCGAGCCGCGCAGCGACTTGATAAACGCGGAAATCACCTGGAAGTGCTGGTCACCGTCGCGATCATGGCGCGGTCCCTGTGCCAGCGGCGCCCGATCCAGCCCGGCCAGATCCAG
>CAIYWC010000064.1 GCA_903929795.1 uncultured Myxococcales bacterium
CTGAGCCTGCGCCGCTGCCTTGGCTTGCATCGCCGCTTGGGCCGCCGCAGCCGCCGCTTCGTCTTCCGCTGCGTGCGGCTCTGGCGCCGGTTCAGCCGCCGGTGTCGGTGCCGCCGCCAGTGCGACCGGCTGGACCGCCGCCGCCGCGGCCTTTTGCGCCGCCGCCGCTTTCTTCGCGTCGGCCGCCGCGCGTTTGGCCTCCGCAGCTGCGGCCTTGGCCTGCGCGGCTTTCAACTCGGCGTCGGCCTTGGCTTGGGCTGCCTTGGCGTCGGCGGCAGCTCTTTTTTCAGCGGCAGCGCGTTTTTCGTCGGCCTTGCGCTGTTGTGCGGCTGCCAGGGCCGTCCGTTCGGTTGCCGCCACGTCCGCCATGGCCTTGGCCCTGGCCTCGTTCGCCGCGCGTTGTGCGGCCACCGCATCGGTCTCGGCCTTGGCGCGCGCTTCCGCGTCCGCGCGGGCCTTGGCCTCGCCCGCCGCCTTGCGTTCCGCCGCGACGCGCGCGACTTCGGCCGCCTTCGCTTCCTCCGCCGCGCGTTTGGCCACCGCTGCTTCCGCGTTCGCTTTGGCCTTTGCTGCCGCGGCCTCCGCGTCCGCTTTGGCCTGGGCCTCCGCCGCGGCTTTTCGCTCTGCAGCGACGCGCGCCAACTCCGCCGCCCGGGCTTGCTCCTCGGCGCGCCGGGCGACGGCTGCCTCCGCGTCCGCCTTGGCTTTGGCCTCCGCTGCGGCCTGGCGCTCCGCGGCGACGCGCGCTGCCTCCGCTGCCCGGGCTTGAGCCGCTGCCTCGCGTTCGGCTGCCGCGCGCACTTCCGCAGCTGCTTTGGCCTCCGCGGCGATCCGGGCTTGTTCGGCGCGCGCTGCGTCCGCCGCGGCCTTGCGGGCGTCGGCGGCCAAGTCGTATTCCGCCTTGGTGACGTACTGCGGCTTCAGCCCGCCGTCCTTGGGCACCGGATGGCCGGTCGGCAGTACGTCCAGCTCCACTTCGCGGTCAAAAGTCAGCAGGGTCCGCGCCACGCGCTGGATATCGGCGGGCGTCACGGCCAGATAGCGCGCCAGCAGCCCGTTGGCTTTTTGGGCATCGCCCTCGAAGACCTCAAACTGCGCCAGGAATTCCGCCTTCCGCGCCAGCGATTGCGTGCCAAACACCCAGCCCGAGACAAACGTCTCCTGCGCCCGGTGCAGCTCCGCCGCCGTCACGCCATGGGCCGCCAGGTCGAAAATCGCAGTCCGCACGCGGCGTTTCGCCTCCGCCAGCGGTGCCAGCCCCGGCGCCGCCATCTCGACGTACACCTGGAACAGGTCCACGTCGCGGCGGCCGTCACTCCCGGCCACGTACTGGGTCGCCAGCGTCGCGTCGCGCGTCAGCAGTTTGTCCAGCCGGCTCGCCGGTCCGCCACCGAGCACTTCCGCCAGCAAATCCAGCGCCGCCGCGTCCGGATGCGGGCTCGCCGGAACGCGCCAGGCCAGCGTAAACGCCGGCGTGCGCGCCAGCCGCTCGTCGTGGCGCGCGTAAACATGCTGCTTTTGCTCGGGCTCGCTGAACGTCGGGTGCGCAACCTCCCCGCGCCGCGGCACTTTGCCCAGCGCGCTCTCCACAGCCGCGCGCGCCTCCGCCGCCGTCACGTCGCCCACCAGCACAACGACGACGTTTTCCGGCGCGTACCACTTTTTCCAGAACGCCTGAAACGCGTCCAGCGGCGCGCGCTGCAGATCGCCCACCTCGCCGATGGTCGAATGGCCCAGCGCCCAGCTGGTAAATGCCAGCTCGTCCAGCTGCAAGTGCGCTAAACCATAGGGCTTGTTCTCGATCCGCTCGCGCCGTTCCTCCAGCACCGCTTGGCGCTGGTTGTCGACGTGCTCCTGATCCACGCGCAGCGCGACCAAGCGATCCGCCTCCAGCCACAGCGCCAGCTGCAGCGCCGGCTTGGGGACAACCTCATGAAAATACGTGCGATCGGACGAAGTGTCGGCGTTGACTTCGCCGCCCAGCGCCTCAATCTGCTTCATGTGCTCCATTTTGCCGACATGCGCGGAGCCCTGAAACATCATGTGCTCAAAAAAATGCGCAAGCCCGGAACTGCCTTGGGTTTCGTCGCGCGAGCCGACCTGGACCATCATGCCCACCGCGACCAGCGGCGCGCGCGTATCCGTTTGCACGACGACGCGCAGGCCGTTGGGCAGCGTGAACCGCTCGAGTGCCAGCGGCGCGGGCGTATGCAGCGGCAGCTCGGCCGGCGGGGGCGCGGGCGCGTGCGGGTGCTGGGGCGGGCGCGCAAAAGCGGGCGCGCTCAGCGAAAGGCTGAGAAACGCGCACAGCAAAGCCATCAGACTGTTTTGCACGTACCGCATCGCCACCATGGGCGGACACGGCCGTCCACCCCAACCGCGGCAACTGTACACGGGACATGCGCAGTTGTCAGGCCCGCCACGGCTGTTTGCCATGGCGCGGATCGGGCCGTACCATGCGCATCCCCGGCCGATGTGGCCGCACACGCGCAGGCTTCTCATGGCGATTCTCGGTCAGCACAAACGCAGTCAGGTCAATGGCAGTTTCCGTTCCGATGCGGTCGGCCAATCGGTCGTGGTTTTTGGCTGGGTCCAGAGCTACCGCGATCACGGCGGTGTGGTGTTCATCGACCTGCGCGATCGTAGTGGTTTCGTGCAGTTGCGCTGCGAGCCGACGCCGCACGCGGAGGCCCATCGGCTGGCGAACCTCGTGCGCAGCGAGTGGGTCATTGCCGCGCGCGGGACGGTGATTTCGCGCGGCGACAACGTGAACCCAAAAATCCCGACGGGCGCCATCGAGATTGCCGTGGAAGAGCTTGAAATTCTTTCAGAAGCCCAGACGCCGCCATTTGAGATTCGCGACGGCATCGAGACAAACGAAAACACGCGGCTGACCTACCGCTACCTGGACCTGCGCCGGCCGGAGCTGAACCACAATTTCGTCCTGCGTTCCAAGGCTTACCAGATCACGCGCCAGTATTTCACCGGCGAGCAGGGCTTCATCGAGCTGGAGACGCCGATCCTGATGAAGTCGACGCCGGAAGGTGCGCGCGACTACCTGGTGCCCAGCCGCGTGCATCCAGGCCAGTTCTACGCGCTGCCGCAGTCGCCGCAGACGTTCAAGCAGCTCTTCATGATCGCCGGCATGGACCGCTACATGCAGATTTGCCGCTGTTTTCGCGACGAGGACCTGCGCGCCGACCGCCAGCCGGAATTCACCCAGCTGGATCTGGAGTTCAGCTTTGTGACGCCCGAGGACATCTACGCGGTCATGGAAGGCTACGTGCAGCGCATCTGGCGGGAAATGCTGGGCTTTGAGCTGGCGACGCCGATCCGCCGCATGACGTTCCAGGACGCCATGGACAAGTACGGCTGCGACAAACCGGACCTGCGGTTCGACCTGCCGCTGACGGACCTGACGCCGGTGTTGCAAGACCGCGTGGACTTTCGGGTTTTTGTCGACGCGATCACCAAGGGCGGCATCGTCAAGGCGCTGCACATTCCCAATGGGGACGTTTTCAGCCGCAAGGATCTGGACAAGACGTTTCCGGAAGAAGCCGCACCGCACGGCGCAAAAGGCGTGGCGTGGGCGCGGGTTACGGCAACCGGCGAGTGGACCGGTCCGGTCGCGAAAGGCATCTCCGAGCAGCTGCGCGGCGCGTGCAACGCGCTGCTGGGCGCCAAGGAAGGCTCACTGATACTGTTTTTGGCCGACAAGCCGAGCGTCGTGAACGCGTCGCTCGCGCGGCTGCGGCTTGTCGCGGGCGAGCGCTTGGGGCTGATTGACCCGAAAAAGTGGGCGTTCCTGTGGGTGACGGACTTTCCGATGTTTGAATGGGGCGAGGACGAGAAACGCTGGTATGCGATGCACCACCCGTTCACGAGCCCGCGCGTCGACCAGCTGGCGAACCTGGAGAGCGACCCGGGCAGCGTGCTGGCGCAGGCGTACGATTTGGTGGTGAACGGCATTGAGCTGGGCGGCGGGTCGATCCGGATTCACCGGTCAGATGTGCAGCAAAAAGTCTTTGGTCTCCTGGGTTTGAGCGACGAGGAGGCGCAGCAGAAGTTCGGCTTCTTCCTGGACGCGCTCAAGTTCGGCACGCCGCCGCACGGGGGCATCGCGCTGGGCATGGACCGGATGATGATGCTGCTGACCCATTCGGCCAGCCTGCGCGACGTCATCGCGTTTCCCAAGACGCAAAAAGCCACGGATTTGATGGCGGATTGCCCGAGCAGCGTCGACGAGAAGCAGTGGGCGGAGCTGCACATCGCCAAGCGCAGGGTCTAGCGCCGGCCGCGCACGCCGCCGCGGTAGCCGCCACCCCGACTGACGCCCCAGCTTGGCGTGGCGCGAAAAACGGGTGCGGCGCGAAAGACGGGTGCGGCGCGGTAGATGGGGGCGCGGTATGCGTAGCCGTAGCCGCCGCCGTAGTAGCTGGGGCGCAGGCCGTACCCGTAGCCGCCCAGGCAGCCGGTCAGGGTTGTCGTAGCCAAAATCGCCAGCATGAATAGGATCTTGCGCAGCATGTTGACCTCCCGCGGGCGCTCCGGCCCACTTGTCTTGTCAACGCGCGGCGGGCGCCGCTGATTCACGGCAGGAACCGCCCGCGCTCGGCGGGTGATGCCAAGCGGCACGTGGCTCTTTTGCCAAACCAGACATAGCGGTGCCGGGCGATGAACTGGTAGGCCGCGTCGCGCACCGGTCGGGGTACCAGCCAGAACACCGCCAGCGCATGCCACGGACCGCCGAGGTAGTAGGCGATGCGCAGCACCGCGCTCGACCGATCGTGGCGGCCCTGCGCGTCCAGGAGCACGAGCGTGTCCAGCGGCGCGTCCGCGGGCAGGCCCAAGCGCGCGTGCGCGGTTTCGCCCTGAAGCGACGCAAAGAGCAGCCGATGATGCCGATCGGCGCGCAACAGCAGATCGACCGTAGCGTTGCACAGCCCGCAGACGCCGTCGAAAAAGACAATCGGTTGCAAAATCAGTAGCTTAGTGATCGGACGCTGCCACGTGCGCTTCATACGCCGCCGGATCCATCAGTGCCGAGAGATCGCTGCTCGGGGCGATCCGCACCATCCAGCCGCGGCCGTACGGGTCGGTGTTGACCAGCTCCGGCTCGCCGTCAAGCTCTGGATTCTTTGCGACAATCGTGCCGCTGATCGGCGCGTACAGCTCGCTGACCGACTTGGTGGACTCGACCTGGCCGAACGTCTTGCCGGCCTGCACGGCGCCCGCCGCGGGTACTTCAACGTAGACCACGCCGCCCAGCGACGATTGCGCGAAGTCGGTGATGCCGACGGTCACGGTGCCGTCGCTCTCGAGGCGCGCCCATTCGTGGTCGTGTGTGTAGCGCAAGTTTGCAGGAATGCTCATGATATCCTCGGATTGAGTGTGGATAGGATGCTAGTTTGCCGTCAGTCCGGTCTGCACAAACGGGTAGGCGACGACCTGCGCCTTGCGGGGCTCGCCGCGCAGCTCGACGTCCACCAGCGTGCCCAACGCCGCCAGCGCGCTCGGGACATAGGCCATGGCGACGGCCTGCTTGAGGATCGGCGAGTGCGTGCCGCTGGTCACGTGGCCGATGCGCGCGCCGTTCTGGACGATCGGCGCACCTTCGCGGGCGATGCCGCGGTCCACCATCTTCAGCCCGACCAGCTTGCGCTTGACACCCGCCGCCTTGATCGCCGCCAGCGCGTCGCGACCGATAAACCCGCCCGGCTTGTCCAGCTTGATCGCCCACGCGACCTTCGCCTCGTAGCCGTTTGTGTGATCGTCCAGCTCATGGCCGTACAGCGCGTAGCCCATCTCCAGCCGCAGCGTGTCGCGCGCGCCCAGACCCACCGGCACGATGCCCAGGTCCTGACCGCCGGCGAGCAGCGCCTTCCAGAGGTCGGCGGCGACCTCGGGTGGGCAGTAAATTTCGTAGCCCGGCTCGCCCGTGTAACCCGTTGTCGCCACAAGCGTATCGGCGCCGCGGAACGTGTGCACGCGGATGCGGTTGCGCGGCAGCCCGAGCGCGTCTCCGGGCAGCACGCGCTCCATGATCTCCAGCGCTTTGGGGCCCTGCAGCGCGATTTGCGCGAAGTCGCCGGAGCGGTCGTGCAGCAGCTCCGGCTTGGCGGCGTGCGCCTTCATGTATGCGTAATCCTTGTCTTTGTTCGACGCGTTCACGCACACCAGGTAGCGCTCCGGCCCGAGCCGGTACACGAACAGGTCGTCGACCGTCCCGCCATCGGCGTGGCACAACAGCGCATAGCAGGCCGCGCCTTCTTCCAGCTTGCTGATATCATTGGTGACCAGCCCGTTGAGCGTCGCCGTCGCGCCCGGACCTTCCGCGATGATTTCACCCATGTGGCTGACGTCAAACAGCCCGGCGGCCGTCCGCGTCGCCAGGTGCTCGGCTACGACGCCGTGCCCGGCGTATTGGACCGGCATCTCCCAGCCGGCGAACGGCACCATTTGGCCGCCTGCCGCGACGTGGGCATCAAAAAGCGGAGTGCGTGCAAGCTGTTCGGACATCTTCAAACTCCTTAGCGATGGTTACAGAATCACTCCACTACTTTTGCTTTTTGGCTGGGTCGCCGAGCGCGCCCGCCTTCGGCGATACGCGCCGCGCCACAAGCTCGCGATCCATAGCGTCATCCGGTCACCGGCCCCAAGCCGCGGCGCTGCCGGCAGGCGCTGACTGTGTTGGCCATGAGCATGGCGATGGTCATCGGGCCGACGCCCCCGGGCACGGGCGTGATCGCGCGCGCGCGCTGGCTGGCGGCGGCAAAATCGACGTCGCCCGTGAGCTTGCCGTCGTCGCCGCGGTGGATGCCGACGTCGATGACGACCGCGCCCTGCGCGATCCACTCGCCCTGGATAAGGTGGCGCTGCCCGGCCGCCGCCACGACGATCTCAGCTTGGCCCACCGCACCGGCGAGATCCGCCGTGCGGCTGTGGCAAATCGTTACCGTCGCGTCCGCGCCCAGCAGCAGCAGCGCCATCGGCCGGCCCACGGTGATCGACCGGCCCACCACGACCGCGCGCTTGCCCGCTGGCGTCCAGTTGTGCAACTTGCCCCAGCGCTTGAGCATTTCCATCACACCAAACGGCGTGCACGCCACCAGCCGCGGCTTGCCCTGCGCCAGCCGGCCCAGATTGTCCGCGCCAAAGCCGTCGACGTCCTTGTCCGGTGCGATGCGCTCCACGACGGCCTGGGTGTCGATGCCCTTGGGCAGCGGCAGCTGGACGAGGATGCCGTCGACGCTGTCGTCCGCGTTCCAATCATCAATTAATTCAATCAGTTGGGCGGTTGTCGTTGTTGCCGACAGCCGCGCTTCGATGGAGCGGATGCCGATCTCCTTGCACGCCTTGATCTTGCCACCGACGTAAACCGCCGATGCAGGATCCTCACCAACCAGCGCGACCGCGAGCCCGGGACGCACGCCATTTTCGGAGAGTTTCTCCACGGTTGCGCGTAGCTCGCCGCGAATCGCCGCGGCCATCGCGCGGCCGTCGATCAACTCCGCGCCGCCGGCGGCAAAAGGCGGCGGGATTGCAGCAGAATCCGTCATGGCAACCCGGCTATTTGCAGTGGAACGTGATGCGCCACTCGGTCTCAGCCCGGGTGGTCTGGGTGCCGTTGACGGCGTAGCGGCCGTAGTTCGTGTTGCTGCTGGTCACGGTGCCGACCTGCGCTTCTTCCTCGCGGTCGATGAGGAAGCCGTTCTGGCACTTTTCCGTCATCATTTTCACGGCTTTTTCGCGCGACGACTCGTTGTTCGCCGGCAGGGCGATGATGCCGCCGTTGCCGTCTACCGTGATGAAGCGGGCGCTGCCGCACGCGAGGCCCCAAAGGCCAAAACCGATGGCGCAGAAGGCAACGAGACGGCGGGGGATGGTGCGCATGGATTCCTCCAAAGTAGGCCGCGGATTGTCGCGCCCGGGGCCGACGCGTGTCAATGCAGGCCGGCGGGCTGCGGTGCGGATCTGACAGAGTTGTGACGCAACGCGCGCCGCTAGAGCGCATCCGCCAGGGAAATCCACCCGAGCATCGGCAGCACGCGCACGCGCGGGGCCGACGGATGCGCGGCGACTTCCTGCAAAAAGCCCGCCAGGTCGTTCGACGGAATCTGCCGCACCGGCGCGTCGATCGGCCGCCAGAACTGGTCCCAATGGCATGGCACCACCAGCTTGGGCGACAGCGCGTCCAGTAGCCGGTGGGTGAAATTCGCGGTCGCATGGCGGCCAATGGTGCAGGCGAGCACCACATCCGCGCGCAGCCCGCGCAGCTCCGCATCGATCAGCGCCGCCGAACCGACATGCGCCACCGTCACACGCCGCCCTGGCGCAGGCTCCAGCGTCACGTGCGGAATCAGCGTCTGGCCCACGCGCCACGCCGATGTCCGCGCAGGCACCTGAAACGGCTTGGTGATGTGACCCGGATAGGGCACGCGGCCCAGGGCGAACGGACTGTGCGTCGACCGCCGCGCGCCGATCGCGAACGGGCCCAGCGTGTGCACGGCGTCATCGCCCGCCAACAGGTGCAGCTGAGCCTCCGGCACGCCGAGGCCGCGGCAGTACGTCAGCGTGTCCTCGGCGCCGTAGACCTGCGCGCCAAAGTGGTTCGCCAGGACGGGCGCGTCCATCGCGTGGTCAAAATGGCTGTGGCCGACCAGCACACCGTCCGCCGCGTCCACCTGCGCCAGCACGCGCGCGGGCACGGGCGCGATCCGGCCAAACGCCAACTCCGCCAGCGAATGCCGGCTCATGTGCGGGTCCAGCCACAGGTGCTTTCCCTGAAATTGCAAGCGAAAACCAGCGGTTCCCAGCCATTGCAGCGCGAGCTGCTGGTCGTCGCCCGGTCGCGGCTCGCGGTGAAATGGCACGCCATCCAAGGACGGCGACAGGCGCTGCTGCAGTGTTCGGCGGGGGACGAGCTGCATCTACGCAAACCGACCGAGGTTCAAGATCATCCGTTCCCGATCCGCGGCGTCGCATCGGATGTGCACGCTCGTGGTCCGAGTCCGAAAGGCAACAGGTCTGACCGAAAGTTTTTGAGGTCGGGCATGGTTCAGCATGTTTAGCGGACCTGCGCGTATTTGTAGCGCATCGCGAACGGCTCAAGCTGCTGCGCCGGGTCGGTCGCGTTGGGCTGCAGCTCGCCGACGGCCTGGCCCTTGAGCGTGTACGTGACCGGATGCATCAGCGCACCCACGGCCTTGCGCGCCAGAAAGCCGAGATCTTTCAGATCATCCTCTTTCGCGACCTGTTTCTCGGCGGTGAAGCGGATCGCCGCCCGCGCCTCGCCGCGCTTGGCCAGCACCGTGACGGTCCACGGCACCTGATAGTCAAACTCCGCGTCCGGATGCTCATCTTCGCGATTCTCTTTGACCACTTCGCCGACAAACGTGTGGCCTTTTTGGCTGATCGCCGCGAAACCCAGCGTGCGGCCGCCGCGATCCGCGGGCAGGTCGATGTAATCCACGACCGCAAAAGTTCCGCCGCCCATCATGTGCATCTGGACCGAGCGGTCGTAGACCTTGTGCGCCGTCGCGTTGGACGCTTCGTGCACGGCAAAGCCGGGCAGCGTGCCGTCGAACACACGGTTGCCGTCCTGGACGTGCACCGCGATCCGGGCGATCGGCGCCACCACGTCGCGCACGATGAAGTCGCCGCGGCGGTCAGCCACGGTCATCGCCGCCACCTGTGGCGCGACGTCGATGGTGGCCTTGAGCGTCGCAAACGCGAACGTCGCGACAAGATGGCCGTTTTGCACTTCCAGGCTGTGACCGCCGGCCTTGAGCGACAAGCGCTCGCTGGCGACGGTGTAGTTGTCGCGCGAAAACTTCTGCTCGGCGAAGAAGCCGCCGTCGTTCGATTCCTGCAAAAAAGTGACCGTCAATTCGCCGTGTTTGAAGCCGGCGTTGGCGATCGAGAAGCGCACGAACAGGTCTTGGCCGCCGGCTGTCCGACCGCGGACGGTCACGTGCTCCACGGCCTGGCTGTCGTCGTTGAACGAGGTCCGCGACCAGTACAGCGGCGCATCCGGCACTGCGGCAAACGCCGCGCCGGGCAGCAGCAAGGGCAGGGTCACCAGCAACGCGAGGAGGCGAATCTTCATGGCAGGCTCGTTGCGGCGTTGGGCCGCCGGTAGCACAAACGCGGCAAGGCGCGCGGCGATTCACGCATGGTTGGCGCGCGCAAGCCGGATCGCCCGGCGTTCCAATGCGTCCTGGTGCCGCTGGCGGTCCGCGTCGTTGTCCAGCACCAAGCCGGGCACCTCGCGCGGCCTGCGCTCCGCGTCCACGGCGACAAACGTCACGTACGCGGTGTTGGCGTGCTCGGTCGGCCCGTCGTAGCGGCTGCGCTGCACGTCCACCCAAACCTCCATGCTGGACCGGCCCACCAGCGTGATCCGCGCGCGGATCGTGACCACGTCGCCCAGGCGAATTGGTGTGACGAAATGCACGTCGTCAAATGCGACGGTCACCGCCGTGCAGCGCGCGTGGCGGCCGGCGCAAATGCCCGCCGCGATGTCGATCCACGACAGGATTTGCCCGCCAAAACACGTGCCCAGCGCGTTCGTGTGCTGTGGCAGGATCAGCTCCGTCATCTGCACGGTCGATTCATCGGGGTGGCGCGCCTGGAATTCGCTCATCGGACCTCGGTTCGGGCAGCGCGGCTGGATGCGGCCGCCGTGCGCACTCTCGCGCCGCTGCGGCCCGATGGCAAGCGGCCGGTGGCGATGGCGCGCGGTCTGCCGTATCCTGCCCAGCCGGGAGTGCCGATGCCGAGCGACCTGCCTGCCGAAATCGCCGCGCTGGACCTGCAGCCGCGGGCGTCCGAGCCGCTGCCGTTGGCGTGGACGCTGGCCGAGGCCGTCGCCGCGAGTCCGATCCTCGTGTTGGCGACGGTCCTGGACCCGCGCACCGAGACGACGCCGGTCGCGATCGCCCGCGGGAACGCGCTCGCGGACCCGGCACACGCATACGCGCGAATTCGCCAGCGTTTTCAGGTGTCGACAGCGCTGCGCGGCGCGCTGGCCGGCGAGGTTCTCGTGGATGCCGCGCTGTGGCGTCGCGACCTGGAGCGCCACCGGCGGCGCGTGCTGCAAGGCCAGGACCGGCCGCTGTCGGTGCCGCGGGTGCTGGGCGGCAACCTGGCGTCGTCATTGCCGGGGGAGACCGTGCTGCTGCTGTTGCGCCAGACGCCGGCCGGCCTGGAATTTGCCGGGCAAAACGCGGTGTTGCACGTCGAGCTGCTGCCAGTGGTTCAGGCGCTGCTCATGGCTCGCTAACTACTTGGTCTGAAAGACAAAACCGTGGCGCACCCGCGTCGGTAGCCCGCTCGCCGCCGCGGGGAATTGCCACGCGCGGATCCGGTCCGCGATGCACGTCTCGGTCGCGGGCTCGTGCAGCGCCGATTCCTCCACGTGCGCCTGCAGCACGCCGCCATCGGCCGCGATGACAAACGCGACGCGCACCCGGCCGTTCAGCTTGGCGGCGCCCAGCATCCCCAGCTCCAGGCAGTGCCGCAACTGGCCGTGCATGCGCTGGATGTAGGCGTGCACCGTCTCCGCGTCCAGCCCATCGCCTTCGACGCGTTCCACCCGCGGCGAATGCACCTGCACGATGTCCTGACGCCCCGGAGCCAGCTCCGGATCGCCGTTGCTCGCCAGCTTGTGCGGTCGCGGCGCGGCGTCCGGCAGCTCCGGCCGCGCGGCCTGGCGAGGATCCTCCAGCGCGTGCGGCACGTCGGTGCCATTGCGCGCCTCCACGCCACCCGGCGCCGGATCGCCAAACAGCCGCGTCGGCTTCGCCTGGGAAACGCCAAGCTTGTCCAGCTCTTCCAGCGCCTTGCGCGGATCTTCCTGCGCCACGCGCGTCGGGGATTGGCGCGGCCTGGGCTGCGGCTCCGGCGGCTTGGCGGGATTTGACTGCGGCGACGGCGGCTCCGGCGCGACCGCCGCCGGCAGCTGCATCGGCCGAACCAGGTCGATCGTCGTCGGCGGGAACCAGACGGTGCGCTCGGACACCCCGTCACGCGCGTCCTGCGGCGGCTCCGGCGCCGGCAGATCGTCGATATACGCGGGCAGCGCGACGATCGCCGCCAGCTCCTGTTGTGGCGGCAGTTCCCGCAGGTGCCGTCGCAGCGTGTGACCGCCCAGCCACAGGGGCATTGCCACCAGCGCGATCGCCAGCGCCAGCGCCGCAGCCAGCTGCGCCAACTCCTGCGGCCAGGCCAGCGGCAGGTGATGTGGCTCGCGCGGAGTGAGCTGAAAATGCACGACAAAATCGCCGAAATGCCGAGCGTTTTCTTCGCCCAGCGCCAACGCACGGCCGTCCGGGTGCAGCCAAGCGCCATCCGCGTGGGTCAGCAGCAGCACGCGCGGCGTGCCGATCGCGGCCTGAGGAACCACCAGATCGCCGGTCTCGCCCAGCCAGACCGGCCGCGGCGCGTCCAGCCGCAGCGACTGCAAGCGTTCGTCATTCCAGGACAAATTCAGCCAGAGCTGGGTCTTTTGCACCGCCATCGCCTCCTCCCGCCGGCCCGCACGCGCGCGGCGCCGATGGCGTTGTGACGCGGCAAAACGCGCAACGATCTGCGGCAGATTGCGCCGGGACGCGAATACCGGCTAAGGAGGCGTGCGATGGAGCTGCGGCCGTACCAGCAAAAGGCGATTGAAGCGGTGCTGCGCGCGCGCAAGGCCGGCGTGCGGCGCATGGTCGTGTGCCTACCGACGGGCGCGGGAAAGACCGTGATTTTCGCGCGTTTGGCGTCGCTGGCCAAGAAGCCGGTGCTGGTGCTGGCGCACCGCGACGAACTGCTGACCCAGGCGCGCGAGAAGCTGCAGGCGGCGCTGGGCCCGGACGGCGTGGTAGCGATTGAGCAGGGGCCGAACCGGGCGCCCGATGGCGCGCGCGTGGTGGTGGCGTCGATTCGCAGCCTGCACGAGGAACGGCTGACGCGGCTGCTGCGGGCGCGGCAGTTTGGGCTGATCATCTACGACGAATGTCACCACGCGACCGCGGACGACAACAAGCGGGTGCTGCGCGACTTGGGCGCGTTTGACGACGACTGGCCGGGCACGCTGCTGGGCGTGACGGCGACGACGCAGCGGCGCGACGGCATTGGTCTGGGCGAAGTCTTTGAGGAAATCGTCTATCACCGCGGACTGCCCGAGATGATTCGCGAGGGTTGGATGGTGCCGCTGCGCGGGTATCGCATCGCAACGGCGGCGGACCTGCGCAACGTGCAGCCGGCGGGCGACGACCTGCAGCTCGAGCCGCTGGCGGAAGCGATCGATCTGGAGGAGCGCAACGCGCTGGTGGCGCGGTCGATCCAGGAGCTGGCGCGGGATCGGCGGACGATCGTGTTTTGCGTGACGGTGCGGCACGCGCGCAACCTGGCGCACGCGCTGAACGCCATTGGCGTGCCGTGCGGCATGGTCCACGGCGAGATGAAACGCGACCGCAGACAGGCGGAATTGCTGGCGTTTCGCGAAGGCCGGGTGCGCGCGATGACCAACGTCGCCGTGCTGACGGAAGGCTTTGACGATCCGGGCGTGAGCTGCATCGCCATGGCCCGGCCGACGCGATCGCCGATGCTGTACGCGCAGTGCGTGGGCCGCGGCGTGCGGCTGGCCCAAGGCAAGACCGACTGCCTGGTTCTTGATTTTGCAGATGTTTCCGAGCTTGAGCTCTGCACGCTGCCGAGCCTGCTGGGGATGCCGGTCCAACTGGACCTTCAGGGCGAGGACGCGCTCGACGCCGAGGAAAAGTGGCAGGCGATCATCGACGCGAATCCGGGTTTCGAGGTGGAGCCGGGCACAATCACGCTGCAGGAAATCCAGGACCGCGCCGCGCATTTTGACCCGCTGAGCCGGCGCGTCGATCCGGAAGTGCGGGCGATCTCGCCGCTGGACTGGTTTTCGCTGGGGCGACACGGCGTCGTGCTGCATTGGCAGCCCAAGGCGGGAACGGTGAAAGAGGCGCTAATTCAGGTGGTTGGCGCGCGCGGCAAGCGCTGGCGCGTGGAGATGGACGGCAAGGAACGCGCGCGGTTTTCGCAGCTGGAGGACGCGGTCGCGGCCGTGGACTGGGAGATCGAGCAGGTCGGGCGGCTGACGTGGTCGAGCGCGCTGGTGGACGCTGCCTGGCGCCGACAGCCGCCGCCGCCGGGGATGCAGGCGTGGTTGAAGGATGTGACCGGCAACCGCGGCGGGCCGAAGACGTGGAGCGAGGCGCTGCGGTTCGAGGCGCTCTGGCGCGTGGAAGGCCGCCGACGGTAGCAAGGCCGTGGCGGCCGGGTGAAATCCACGCAACGCTTGACCCCCACCCGCCCGGTCCTTACACTTCGCGCCCCGAGCGGAGACCCGTGTGGCGGGGCCGTATTTCCAGCTTCTGACGTCGCCCCGTTGGCCGCCGTTCACGCATCGACCCCAGCCTGCTCCGGCGCCCGCGCCGAAGGCCTTTCTCTGGCATTTGCAGCCGCCAGACCGGGAGGTTTCTCCACATGGCACGAGTTCTCATTATCGGCGCCGGCGGCGTCGGCAACGTCGTTATCAAGAAATGCGCGCAGAATTCGGAGGTCTTCACGGACATCCTGGTCGCGAGTCGCCGCGTCGCGAGCTGCGACAAGATCGTCGCCGAGATCCAGTCGACTGCGCGCATCACGACCGCCCAGGTCGACGCGGACAACGTGCCGGAGACGGTCGCGCTCATCCGCAAATTCCGGCCGGACCTGCTGATCAACGTCGCGCTGCCGTACCAGGACCTGAACCTGATGGACGCGTGCCTGGAAACCGGCGTGCACTACCTGGACACGGCGAATTACGAGCCGCGCGACGTCGCGCATTTCGAGTATTCGTGGCAGTGGGCCTACCAGGAGCGCTTTCGCAAAGCCGGGCTCATGGCGCTGCTCGGCTGCGGTTTTGACCCCGGCGTGACCAACGTCTTCACGGCGTGGATGCGCAAGCACCGTTTTGACCGCGTGGACACGCTGGACATCATCGACTGCAACGCCGGCAGCCACGGCCAGCATTTCGCCACGAATTTCAACCCGGAAATCAATATCCGCGAGATCACGCAGAACGGCCGCTATTGGCAAAACGGCGCGTGGGTCGAGACCAAGCCGCTGGAAATTCACCGGGGCGTCGACTACCCGGAGGTCGGCGTTCGCGAGAGCTACCTGCTGTTTCACGAAGAACTGGAGAGTTTGGTCAAGCATTTCCCGGAGATCCAGCGCGCGCGCTTTTGGATGACCTTTGGCCAGCAGTACATCACGCACCTGACTGTGCTGCAAAACGTCGGGATGACGCGGATTGACCCGATCGACTTCCAGGGCCAGCAGATCATTCCGCTGGAATTCCTGAAGGCGCTTTTGCCGGAACCGAGCTCGCTGGGCGCGAATTACACCGGCAAGACGTGCATTGGCGTGCAGCTCAAGGGGGAGAAGGACGGCAAGCCGGCCACGGATTTTGTCTACAACGTCTGCGAGCACGCGGCGTGCTGGACCGAAGTCCAGGCGCAGGCGGTCAGCTACACGACTGGCGTGCCGGCGATGATCGGCGCGGCGCTGATGCTGACGGGCGTCTGGCAGGGCACGGGCGTGTTCAACATGGAGCAGCTCGACCCGGATCCGTTCATGGCGATGCTGAACCGCTGGGGCCTGCCGTGGCAAGAGCTCGCCGGCGTCGAGCTGGTCCCGTGACGCTGCAGCAGCCGCCCGTGGCGGCCCGTCAGACCCTTCATCACCCCGCGCACCACGCGGAACGGCTGACCGGCCCGGCGATTACGCCGGCCGAGGACGTTGATTTCAGCCAGGTGCCGTCGCCGTCGTTTGTGCTGGACGAGGCGCGCCTGCTGGCGAACCTGCAGATCCTGGCGCACGTCCAGGAGGCGTCGGGCGCGGCGATTATCCTCGCGCTGAAGGCGTTTTCGACCTGGAGTGCGTTTCCGCTGGTGGCGCAGCACTTGCGCGGTGCGACGGCGAGCAGCCTCAACGAGGCGCTGCTGGTCCACCACGAACTGCCGGGCGCACAGCTGCACGTGTACGCGCCCGCGTACGCGCCCGAGGAGTTCGCGGCGATCCTGCCGCTGGCCAGCCACATCACGTTCAACTCGTTTTCGCAGTGGCGGCAATACCGCGCGCAGGTCCAGGCCTCGCCGCGGCGGGTGTCGTGCGGCATCCGCGTCAATCCCGAGCACGCGGAGGTCGAGGTCGGCGTGTACAACCCGTGCGCGCCGGGAAGCCGGCTCGGCGTGACGCGCGAGCAGTTCCGTCCCGAGCTGCTGGAAGGCATCGAGGGCCTGCATTTTCACGCACTGTGCGAGTCGGGCGTGGACCAGCTGGAGCGGACGCTGGCGGCGTTCGAGGCGCGGTTTGGCGACTACATTGCCCAGATGAAATGGGTGAATTTCGGCGGCGGACACCTGATTACCCGCGCCGATTACGACTGGCAAAAGCTGGTCGCGCTGATTCGCCAGTTCCGCGCGCGCTGGGGCGTCGACGTGATCCTGGAGCCGGGCGAGGCGATCGGCTGGCGGACCGGCTGGCTGGTGGCGACCGTGCTGGACGTGGGCGACAACCAGATGGCGTTCGCGCTGCTGGACGTCTCGGTCTCCGCGCACATGCCGGATTGTCTGGAAATGCCATACCGGCCGATGATCCTCGGCTCCGGTCTGCCGGGCGAGAAGCCGTACACGTACCGGCTGGGCGGCAACACGTGCCTCGCGGGCGATGTGGCGGGCGATTATTCGTTCGACCAGCCGCTGCAAGTGGGCGATCGCATTGTGTTTGACGACATGATTCACTACACGATGGTCAAGACCACGTTCTTCAACGGCGTGAAACACCCGAGCATTGCCCACCGCGCGCCCGATGGCGCGGTGCGCGTGGTGCGGTCGTTTGGCTATGCGGATTTCAAGGGTCGGCTGGGCTGACGGTTGGGTCAGGCCGGCGCCATGCCGGCGCGCGCTGCACGCTTGCGCATCACCCGGGCGAACTGCCGCGCATCCCACACCGGTCCAGCGACAAATGACAGCGGGTCTTCGGCAAAAGCTGGCGAATTCTTTTCGTATTTGGCATGTCCGACCAAGTTCAGCGCCCAGCCGCCGACAAACGCGCCCGCGGCCAGCACCCACGGCGGCGAGTACCGCGGCGCCGCCAGCAAACCCACCGCGCCGCCCAGGATGAGCGGGATGCCAACCATGTGCAGCGTGCGGTTGGTCGGGTCGGCGTGCGTCTGCTCGTAGAACGAGGTCGCCGCCGCCCAGCGCGCCTTGAAATCGCCGTGGAATTCCGGATGGCGCACGCGCCACTGCTTCTCCAAGCCATAGACGCCGCGGCCGAACATCGCGACAGCGCTCAGCTTTTGGCCGGTCAGTAGGGCCGCGCCGCCAGCCACCGCCAGCGCTTGATCGCGACTCTCCTCGGGCATGAACGCGATGATTTTCTGCAACAGGGCCATGGCCATTTCCTCCAAGCGCGACCGCACCATAGCACGCAGGTGGGGGCGCGCTCAACGGCGAACTGCGGGCGCTTGTCCTCGCAACCAGACGCGCTACCATCGCGCCGCGGCGGCAGTTCGCCAGACGGGTTTCCGATGCGCATTTCGCCTTTCTTCCTGCTTGTCGTCGTTGCCGGTTGCGGCGCCAAGTCCGTTGCCTCCGCCGATGACGACGCCGCCAGCGCGGACACGGCCGCAGACGCCTGGGTGGCCGACAGCGCGGACGCTGTCGACGCCGCGGTCGAAGTCACCGCTGTCGACGAAGCGCCCCTCGCCCACGCCGTCAACCCCATGATTGGCACCAGCTTTGGCGGCGGCAACGTCGGCTCGTCGTATCCCGCGGCGACCCGGCCCTGGGGCTTGTGCAAGGTCGGGCCCGACACGCAAAATGACGGTGGCGCGGTTGGCACGCTCCATTGCAGCGGCTACCAGTACATGGACCCGTACATTTACGGCTTTTCGCACAACCGCCTGGAAGGCACCGGCGCGCCGGATTATGGCAACCTCGCGGTCATGCCGTTCGCCACACTGGACGCGAATTCCACGTCGCGGATGGGCCGCAACTCGACCTACAGCCACGACACCGAAAAGGCCGAGGCGGGCTACTACGCGGTGACGCTGGACAAGCCGCACGTGCGCGCGGAGATGACGGCGACGACGCGATGTGCGCATCATCGCTACACATTTCAGGACGCGGGCGCGACTGGCGGGGTGCTCATCGACCTGGCGACGTCGATCGCCAAGGGCGTGACCGGCGCGGCGAACGTGCAGCTCGATGCCGCGACGCAGTCGGTGCGCGGGCAGCTGCTGAACATCGGAGATTTCTCCAGTCGTTTCGGTGGGTTTCCGGTTTTTTTCGAGGCGCGCTTCAACCGGCCTTGGCAAGAGGCGGGCGTCTGGACCGACGGCGTGATCCAGCCCGGCGTCGACGCGACCAGCACGACCGCGGTGCCGTCCAACATCGGCGCGTGGGCGAAATTTGCCGATCTGGCGACCCAACCGATTGAGCTGCAACTATGTATTTCTTATACAGATCTAGATGGGGCTAATACGGCGCTGATCGTTGAGATGCCAACCTTCGATTTCGACGGCACGCGCAAGGCCGCGCTGATGGAGTGGCAAAAGGCCCTGGAGATCATTGAGATCGACGCGCCGACGGCCGATGAACGGACGATCTTCTACAGCGCGCTGTACCGCACGATGCAGATGCCGACGATTTGGAGCGACGTGGATCGCCGCTATCGCGGATTTGACAATAAAATTCATCAATTGACCGACGGGAACTACGTGACCGATCTGTCGCTGTGGGACACGTTTCGCACCGAGAACCCGCTGAACGTGCTGCTGTGGCCTCAGGTGGCGCGCGACACGGTGCGGTCGCTCGCGGCGATGACGGCGCAGGGCGGCCATCCGCCGCAGTGGGCGCTGGCGACGGGCGATACCGGCAGCATGATCGCCTATCACTCCGCGGCCGTAGCGGCGGATGCCATCGCCAAGGGCGTGACCGATTTTGACGCGCAAACACTGTACGACGGCCTGATGGCGCAGGTTGCGACCGAGACGACCGGCTTTGAGTGCCTGGCGACGTACATGAAAGTCGGCTATTGCACGCGCGAGGCGGACAGCGGTTCGGTGTCGAAAACCCTGGAATACTCCTTTGATGACGCGTGTTTGGCGACCATGGCGACGTTCCTGAAGCATCCAGACGACGCGGCGATGTTGCAAAAGCGCAGCGCGAGCTACAAGCAGCTGTGGGACAGCAAGACGCAGTTCTTTCGCGCTCGCCACGCCGCCGATGGCTCGTTCACGTCGCCGTTTGTCCCTGAAAACTGGTCGTTTTCCAATGACGAGTACGTCGAAGGCAGCGCTTGGCAGTGGAACTTCTTTGCGCCGCACGACCCCGCGGGCCTGCGCGGCCTGTACCCAAGCGACGCCGATTTTGTGACAAAGCTCAACAGTTTCTTTCAGTTGGAGTCCGACAGCTTCAGCTTCTACGTGCCCAACGGCTACTACTTCCAGGGCAACGAGCCGGACATCCTGTCCAGCACCCTGTTTTCCGACGCCGGACGGCCGGACTTGAGCGACAAATGGACGCGCTGGGTCGCCGACAATTGCTACACCAACGTGCCCGATGGCCTGGTCGGCAACGACGACGCCGGCACGCTGAGCGCTTGGTACGTCTTCGCCGCCCTGGGCCTGATGCCGCGCCCGGGCCAGCCTGGCTACGACGTCGTCGCGCCGCGGTTTGACAAGATCACGCTGCACCTGGCCGGCGGTGACGTGACGGTGACGGCGCCCGGCGCGCATGCCCAGAAGCTGTCGGGCGCCGTGGCCTGGAATGGCACGACGCTGAAGAAACGCTGGGTGGACCACAGCGCGCTGGCGACGGGCGGCGCGATGGCGTGGTCGGGTGCGGTCAAGCAGTAGGCGTTTGGTTTATTGAACAGTTTCGATGGCTTGCGCGCCTACGGCTTGCCGGTCGTGCACGCGCCGTTCACGCACGTGACCGGCACCGCGTTCGTCGTCAGCACGGAGCCGTCGTCGAGCTTGGTGGGTGCGGGCGGGCAGTTGCACAAACCCATCGTACTTACGCAAGTTTTCTCGAGAGCGTCGTAGCTCGGCTTGGCGAATTTGGCGATGCCGGTGAACATGAGGGAGCCGCAGCAATCGAGCGTCTCGATCGCGAAATCGCAGTCGCTGCTGGCCGCGCAGGTCTTGACCGGCTTGGGCTCCTGCAGGCCTTGTGCGGTACAAGTCGGCGTCGCGCTTGGGATTGTACTGCGGCACGTGCCAAAAACGCACTTGGCGGCGAAGTCCGTGGCCGTGAACGAGCTGTAGCCGTCCTCGGCCATCGTCTGGAATTCCGCGCAGCCGCAGCCGGGGTATTGGCCTTCGCATTGCGTTTCGGTGGTGCTGAACGGGGCCATTTCGCACGCGAGCAGGCCCCAGGCGACCTTGGTGCCGCAGCAGTTGATCTGGTGAAACGCCACCGCGCAGTCGCTGTCTGCGCCGCATGTCTTGGAAAACGTGGGGAAAAACGTCGGGTTTCCGGCGCCGCAGCTGGGGCTGGGGATGACGTCGTCGGTTGTGCAGATGTCGCCAAGCGCGCCGTCCGGGCCGCTGTCGACCGCGTCGGGCACGTCGGGCTGCTGGATGTCCGGGCCTTCCGCTTGGCACTGCGGGCCGTTGCCCATGTTCATGCAGCTGTACGGCGGGCAGCACGGATTCTTCTTGGCGTCGATCGGGCAGGCGGTGAAGAGCGGGAGGCATTGGCCCCCATCCGGCGCATCGGGGGTCACCACGTCGCCCAGGACGTCCGTTGTTGCATCCACAAGCACGTCCGTTGCGATATCCGCAAGCGCGTCCGTCCCGGCGACCGCATCCGTCCCGCTGATGTCAGTCACCGCGCCGCTGTCCGCATCCGCGGCGGTCGGCCCTGCGCCGGAATCATTGCCGCATGCGGCCAGCCACAGACCCAGACCCATCGCGACGACGCTGCGCATGTCAAAACTCCCTAGGGCGCGGCGCCCGTCGGCGCGCACGAGGACACGCCCGCGCCGGTGACGGTATAGCCAATGTTGCTCAGCACTTGGGTGACAGAGCCGGTCGTCGGGTCGAGCTTCCAGACGTTGGTTGAAATGTCCGTGTAGCTCTGGAAAAACAGGTAGAAATTGCCGCCCCACTGCGCGAACGCCCAGGCTTGCGTGCTGTTGAACACGCTGGCGGGCAGCGGCCAGTTCTTGGCGGACGTGGTGGCGTTGGTCTTGTCGATCTGCCGGACGCTGGGCGGGCTGGAATCCGGGAAGAAGCCGAACAATTCGCCCTTGCCGTTGCCGGTCAGGTCCGCGCCGCCGGCGATGTCGATGGTCGCCACGTTGCTGACGGCCATGCTGGGAAACGCGATGTTGCCCAACAGGTTCTTGGTCGTCTGGAAGCTGGAAGCCGCGCCGCCGGCGATGAACAGCGTCTCGTCCTGGCTGCCAGCGCCGTTGGACGAGAAGCCCATGCCGAACAATTCCAAGCCCTTGGTGTTGGGCTTGTATGCGGTCGACTGGCACGTCGCGTCGACGGTGCTGACCTTGAAGACGCCTTCGCCGGTGGGCGTGAGCGCGCCGCTTTGGTACAGCACCCAGGCATTCGCGTTGCGATCCACGGACATGGAGAACGGCGTGCCGCTGGCGTTGCAGTTCAGCGTGCCGATGAGCTTGAATGTCAGCTTGTCCGGCGTGAAGCTGAGCAGCTCGTTTTGCTCGGTGACCACGTAGACAATCAGCGCGCGCTCATTGCAGTTGGAGTTGACACCGCTGGTATCGCTGCCGCCGGTCGCGGCATCCGGGTTGTCGAAAAAGCCGTCCAGATCGCCGATGTCGTCGGTGCTGCCGCTGTCGGCGAGGCTCGCGTCGTCCGAGCCGATCGCGTCGCTGTCGGTGGTGTCGCCGCCTGTCTGGCCGATCGTGTCGCCGGTGGCGGTGTCGTTGCCGGTGCCGGTGACGTCGCTCGCCAGGCAGCCGGTCGCGGACTTGCTGTCGCAGCCCTTGGCGTCGGCTGCGGAGAGGACGCCGCCGCCGCCGCCGGCGACGGTGGCGCTGCAAGCGGCGAGGCTGAGGAGGGCGAGGCAAACGGTCAGGCGCATGGGGACTCCGGCGGTGTTCAGGCTGAACGATACTCTCGCCATGCCGCGCGCACAACGCTCTGCGTGCGGACCCACACCGAACGCCAGATGCGGGCCAGCAAGCCGGTGCCACGCGGACTGAGGCGCGAGCGCGTTCCGAGGGTGGCGCGCGTGGGCACCGGACGTTGGAACGGGAACTTCGGCGAGCTTGTTTTCACGGTCGCCAAAAAGCTGTGGTAGGATGGGGCTTGGTGACGCCGTCACAGGAGGCCCGTCATGGCAGCGCGCGACACGGTTCTTGGCCCCGGCGAGGGCGACATCATCTACGACTGGAACGAGGTCAAGCGCCACGCGCCGCCGATCCAGCACAAGTTCAAGCTGGTGGACGAGACGCTGCGCGACGGCATCCAGTCGCCGTCGATCACGAACCCGCCGATTGCCGCCAAGCTGGAGATCCTGCGCTGCATGGAGGCGCTGGGCATCGAAGTCGCGGACGTGGGCCTGCCGGGCGCGGGTGCACAGGCGGTGGCGGACGTGACGCGGCTGGTCGAGGAAATTCGCGACGAGAAGCTGAAGATCGAGCCGAACTGCGCGGCGCGCACGCACCAGGCGGATGTGCAAGCGGTGGTCGACATCAGCCAGAAAACGGGCGTGAAAATCGAGGTTTGTGGCTTTCTGGGCAGCTCGCCGGTGCGCCAGTTGGTCGAGAACTGGGAAGTGCCGCACATGACCAAGCTGGTCACGGATGCCACGGATCTGGCGGTGAAAAATGGCTTGCCGTTCTCGTTTGTCACGGAAGACACGGTGCGCTCGCATCCCGAGACGCTGCGCACGCTGTTCAAGGCGGCGATTGACCACGGCGCGACCCGGCTGATCCTGTGCGACACCGTCGGGCACGCGACGCCGGACGGGCTGTACAACCTCCTTGAATTTACGCGCAAAGTCATCGACGAGACGGGCGCGAAGATCGAGCTGGACTGGCACGGGCACAATGACCGCGGGCTGTCGCTGACGCTGTGCCTGTCGGCGCTGGAATTTGGCATCGATCGCGTGCATGGGACCTGTCTGGGCGTGGGCGAGCGCGTCGGCAACGCCAGCATCGACCAGACGCTGCTGAACCTGAACCTGCTGGGCGTGATCGATCGCGACCTCCGGGCGCTGCGCACGTATGTGGACACGGTCAGCAAGTACTACGGCGTGGAAATTCCCTATAATTATCCGGCTTTTGGTCACGACGCGTTCCGGACCGCGACCGGCGTGCATGCCGCGGCGATCGCCAAGGCGCTGATGATGGGCCGCCGGGATCTCGCGGACCGCGTGTATTCGTCGGTGGCGGCGAGCGAAGTGGGCTGTAAACAGCTTGTGGAGATTGGCTTTTACAGCGGCAAGGCGAACGTGCAGGTCTGGCTGATCGAGCGCGGCCTGGAGGTCACGGAGCCGCGCGTGCAGGCGATTCTGACGCGCGCCAAGCTGGGCACGGCGACGCTGACGGACGCCGAGATCCTCCAGACGCTGGCGGAGGCGGGGCTGCTCGACGCCCAGCGGTCGACGTCCCAGCCCACGGCGATTTGATCGACGATGGCTGCCACCGGCGATTTACCCATTCTGGTCATTGGCTTGGACCCGGTCGGGCAGGCCATCGTGCATCGCCTCCATGCGCTGCGCGTGCCTGTGCGCGTGGCGCTGACGCCGTCCGACCGCCTACGGCACGGCGCGATGCTGGACGCGCTGGGCGTCGAAACGCTCGACGTGGGCGAAGTGTGGCACAACGACCTCGGCCAGCTGGAGCTCGCCCGCCACGGCGCAGTGGTGCTGGCTGGCGACGACGACGCGGAGAACGTCGATGCGTGCCTGGTCGCGCGGCGGTGCTGCGGCGAAGTGCCGATTGCGGTTCGTGTTTCCGATCAGACCCTGGTGCGATTCCTGCGCATGACCGTGCCGCACGTGGACGCCTATTCAATGGGCTCGACGACGGCGCCGGTCGCCGCCGAGCTGGCCATGCAGATCCTCGCCAAGCGCGCGCCCAACCGTCCGGACCGGCCGCTGCCCAAACGCGCGCGGTCGGCCGATCTGTCGCGCGCCAGCCAGCTGCTGCTCGCGCTGCTGGGCGCGTGCATGTTGCTGGTGCCGGTCGTCGCTGTCGGCTACCAGCGCGTGCTGCAGGTGCCGTTGTCGCGGGCGTTCGTGCTGGCGTGGCGCAACCTGCTGGCCAGCGGTCTGGAAGATCCGCTGCTGGGCCACGTTTCGCCGTTTGTGCACGCCGCGCCGCTGCTGCTGTCGGTGGCCGGTCGGGTCATTCTCGCGTGCCTGACCGGTTTGGTCGTCGATTGGCTGATCACGCGGCGTTTCGCGCCGCTGCTGGCCAGCATGCCGGTGCGGCTACGCGACCATGTCGTCGTCTTTGGCGCGGGAAACGTCGGCGCGCGGGTCGCGGAATTGTTGCACAAACGCAAGATCGCGGTCGCCGTCGTGGAATCGTCCGGCCATCTGCGCAACGTCCAGCGGCTGCGCTCGCGCGGCATTCCGGTGGTGGTCGGCGACGCGACGGTGGACGAAACGCTGGATTTGGCCAACGCGTGGCGCGCGGGGCTGTGCCTGGCGCTGACGAATTCGGACGCGGTCAACCTGCACGTCGGACTGCAGCTTGCGGACAAGAAGATCGGCGTGCCGGTGGTGGTGCGGCTGCTCTCGCCGGAGCTGAGCGGGCTGGTGGCGGAGCAGTCCAGCATGACGCCCGTGTCGCCGGTGGCGGAGACCGCGAGCCACGTCTGCCGGACGGTGGCGCACATGCGGTCGGACCGGCTGAAGCACCGCGATCAGGCCGTTTTGCTGGCGGAACCGGTGCGCAATACCGGACGTTACGCGGGCGCTGAATTCGAGCCGGCGCCGATCGGCTCGGAGCCGGCGCCTGGCGAATCGCCGGAACCAGGTCGGCCGGCTGGCGGGGAAACGGATGCTGAAACGCGGACTTGAGCTGCTCGTGGGCGCGCTGCTGGTGTTGCCGCTGACCGCCCATGGCGCGGAGCCGGTCGGGCTGGCCACGGCGCCGAGCCCGACGCAGCTGCCGACCGATGCGGAGCTGGACGAAGCTTGGGCGCGGGTGCTGCTGCGCGCCAATCCTGGGCCGTTTCAATACTGCGCGTACGAAATTACGGCGCGGGGCAATGCCGGCGTCGCGTCGCACGTGCGCGGCGTGATGGGCCGCAAAGACCCGGAGACGCGCACCGAGCTGGTGGCGCGCCAAGCGCTGCGCGTTGTCCTCGGGCAGCTGCGCGATCTGGGCGCGCTGGCGCTCGCGCACCCGGAGCTGCCGTGGCGTCAGGTGGCGAAAGTGTCGCCCAAGCCGCTGAAAGGCAAAGATAAAGCCCGCGCGGTGGCGGATTCCGTGCTCGCGCCGCCGGACCCGCTGTGGACGCCGGACACGGCTTTGGTCCCGGTGTACGAGCTGTCGTTTCGCTTGGGCGGCAGGGAAAACACGTTTCTGGTGGCGGATCCTGCCAACCAGCCCGACGCACGATACGCTGAATTTATCAGGATTGTCAGGGACTTCGCGATCCGGCACGCCGGCGAGATCGGCTTCCATGCGCCGACCGGCGACGAAGGTCGGCAGGGCTACCTGTTTGTCGACAGCGTGCCCGGCGCGGTGGTGAGCGTCGATGGCGCGCCGCTGGAGGGCGAGACGCCGATCCTCGCGTACCCGGTCGGCGCGGGAAGCCATACCGTCCTGCTGGAGAACAAGCTGCGCGGATTAACAAAGGAAATCAAAGTGTTGGTGCAGCCTGGCGTGACGACCTCCGTCGAAATCGACTTGCGCTGAGCGGGGCAGATGTCGCGCCACCCCGCCTGCTTGCTGACCACGCTGCGCGAGCCCGATGTGCGGCTGCGCTGGCTGGCGCGGTGGCTGCGCGAGACCGAGCCTGCGGCGGCGGTCGCCGTGCTGGAAGAGGCGGCGCAAGGGGCCGCGCTGGGCAATGTCCGCGAGCTGCACTTGACATTTGTCCACTTGCTGCTGCAGCTGCGGCCGCGCCCGGATCTGCCCGGTGGCCCGCTGCCGCCGCCGGACCACCGACTGGTTCTGCCGGACGCGCGCGTGGCGCAGCTGATTGGTGCGGCGCATCGTCAAGGATTTCAGTGGACTGCCTGGGTGCTGCGCGAGGCGTTTCGGCCGCCGGCGCTGCTGGAAGGTCGGCTCCTGCCGCTGCAACCGAGTGTCGAGAAGATTCCGCTGGGCGTGCGCAAGGAGCGCGCACGCGTGCCCGATCCGGAGGTCGTCGCGCCGCTGCTCGCCGATTCCACGCCGGCGGTCGTGCATATTCTCGCGGAAAATCCGCGGGTTTCGGAGGTGCACGCGCTGTTGGTCGCCACCCTGCGACCGACCCATCCGTACGCGCTCCAGGCGCTGCTACTGAATCTGCGCTGGTTGACAAATGTCAAGGTGGTGGAGGCGGTGGCGCGCAGTGACGCGGCGCCGCCTTGGCTGGTGCTCGCGCTGACGCCGCTGCTGGCCAAGCCCGTGCAGATGGCGATTGCCAAGCTGCCGCGAATCCATCCGGAAGTCCGCGAATTAATGGCGCAATGGCTCGATCTGGGCGACGTCGTCCTGGCCGCCGCGCCGCTGCGTCGCGATCCGAATCCGGGTATTTTCGCGGTCGGCGAGGGCGACCTGGCCGGCGCGCAGGACCTGGCGGAGACTGTCGTTGTTATCGCGCCGCTCGCGGTTGATTTGGCAGCGCCCACGCCGAGGCCGCGCCCGACGCGGGTGCGCGGCAAAAGGGTCAAACGGCCGAACACCGACAAGGGTTGAGGGTGGGCCATGTCGAGGTGGCTTTTGTCGCGCTACTCGTACACGAACCAGAGCGGCCCCGGGAACAGCCACGCGAGCGCGGATTGCTGCCGGTCGCGCCAGTTCTCCCAGTTGTGGCCGTCGCGCGCTTCGTCGTAGCGCACTTCCAGGCCGTGCGATTGCAAAAACGGGACCATGGAGCGGTTTTCATAGATCAGCGACTCGTAAGTCCCGCAGGACATATAGACTTTCTCCGCTGGTCGGCCGGGGCTCTCGCGAAATGCGTTGACGAATTGGACGACGCGGTCAAACGCCGGGCCTCGCTTGTTCTCTCCGATGTCCGTGAACGCGAAGCTCCCGCTTTGCAAGAGTAATTTTCCGAAGACGCCCGGATAACGCCAAGCAGTCGCCAGGCTCGCGACACCGCCGAAGCTCGCGCCCATCAGGCACCGCTGCGCCGGCGTGCCAAAGACCGGGTAGTTCCGCTCCATGAACGGCAGGACCTGTTCGGCGATGAACTGCGCGTGATGCGGGTCATCCGGGTACTCGTCCATACGGTTTTTTGGATGCGTCAGCGCGACGATCAGCGGCGCGACTTCCAGTCGGTGGATCAGGTTGTCGAGCACGGTTTTGAGCCGCGCATAGCGCAGATAATCGCCACCGTCGTGGACAATCAGCAGCGGATAGCGCCGCGTTTCGCGGTAGCGCGCGGGCAGGTAGACCGTCAGCGGCCGTGGACCGCCAAACGCCGTGTTGTTCAGCATCAGCTCGTGCAGCGTGCCCTGGCGGGCGTCCGGGTCGGGCAGGCACCAATCTGGAACCTCGTAACCCTCTGCCTGGCAAACGGAATTGGCGCCAAACGGGTCGTGCGCGATGTGCGGATTCAGCGGATCGCGAATCCACTGGTTGTGGCCCGCGCGCTGGATGTCGAATTTGTACTCAAACCGCGAGCCGCGCGGCAGATCGATGGTCAAATACCACAGGTCCGTGTGCGCCAGCCGGTGGAACGGCTGCGCGCTCGCGAGGCCGAAGACCCAGTGGCGCAGGTGCACCGCGTCGGCGTGCCCGCGCCAGACAAAAGTGACGTGCATGCCCTCGATGAGCGGAAACCGCTGGCTGCGGATGAAGGTGTCGACGGCGTGGCTGTCGAGGCCTGCTTGGCGTTCCAGCCGGTGAATCGCGAGGATCATGCTGCCTCCGCGCTGGCCGGGACCGGAAAGCCGCTGGCGTCGAGGCGCAGCGTGCCGGGCGTGAAGTCCCAGTGGCGTCCAGCCAGACGGCCGCAGTTGCCGGCATCGAGACAGATGCAGTCGGATGGTGAAAAACGGCGTGAAAACAAGGCCATGCGTGGCACGTCGTCGAGCTTCAGCCGCGTCGTTGCGTGCGGCAAGGCGACAATGCCAGGTGCGAGGCCAAGGCCCACATCCAGAATTTCCGGATTGCCGGCGCCCTCAGGCGGCCGATCGTGAAACGCCACGACGCGGTCGGTCAGCACCATCGCGCCCGCGGACCACGCGAGAATCGGTTTGTGCGTCATCCCCGCCGCGACGTCCAGCAGTCGCATCCGGCCGATCAGCGTCGACACGTGGCCGCCGGCGATCGCCACGGCATCGCATTCCTCCAAAATCCCTTGCACTTCAGCGCGATGCTGGGCCAGTGCTCGCCGCTCGCCGGGCAACTCCTGGATCTCAAAAGCCTCGTGCACGTCGCGAATCCGCCGGAGGTGATGGGCGTCCAGGGCGCGCAATTGCTCAATGGTGTCGATGCGTTCCGGTTCAAGGAGCTCGGCCGGTCCAGCGCGCGACATCAGCACGGTCGCCGACGCCATCAGGTGGTCCAAGCGCATCCGGTAGATGTCCTGCAGCTGTCGGAGGTTGTCCTGACGGCGGCGATGTGCGGAGAATAGCTGACGATCCTGGGCGAACACGGCGTCCGTGCGGGCGTGCAGCCGCAGGTTCACAGCGCGGTTGCCAAGCGCGGCGGAGAGCTCGTCGTCCTCCGACTCGCGCTCTTGCCACCCGGCGGTGATTGTGGCGATCCGCCCGGAAAGTCCAAGCAATTTCAACTCTTCCGTCACGGTAATGACGTGCCTTTGCGGCCCTAGCACCACGACTCTGCGCATCCTGATCCTCGCGTTCCGCTCAGCCCGCCTGGCCGACCCCTGTGTTCTTTGGCCGTCGCGCCAGACTGTGCCAGACTCGGCGCCGGAGGGCACCTCGTCTTAGCTGGAGTTCACATGCATGTCATTCTGGTCGCGCCACATTTTCCCGCCAACCAGCGGCAGTTCGCCCGGGCGCTCAAGTCCGTGGGCGCGTTCGTCACCGGCATCGGCGAGGCCGCGCCGCAGCACTTGGATGGCGAATTGCGTTCCTGGCTGGGTGCTTACGAGCAAGTGCCGTCCGTGTGCGACGATGACGCGATGCTGCACGCCGTCCGCAGGATCCAAGCGCGCGGTTGGGTCGATCGGCTGGAGACGACCGTCGAGGCCCATATCCTGACGTCCGCAAGGGTCCGCGAACGCACGGGAATTCCGGGGCTGACGGTGCAACAGGCCATCCTGTGCCGCGACAAACCGACGATGAAGGATTTTCTGCGCGACAAGGGGATCGCGACGGCAGCCTCTGGGGCCGCGTCCACCTTGGTGGAAGTACAGACGTTTATTCAGCGGGTCGGCTATCCGATCGTGCTCAAGCCGCGCGCGGGCGCGGGTGCGCAGGACACGATAAAGGTTGACGGCGACGCTGATCTGCCCGCGGCTGCGCGGACGATGCAGTTGGACCGCGGCGGCTCCGTGGCGGTGGAGGAGTTCATCGAGGGCCACGAAGGATTTTACGACACGGTGACGATCGATGGCCAGGTGCAGCACGAGTTCATTTCGCACTACTACCCGAACGTGCTGGACGCGATGCGGACGCGGGCGGTCTCGCCGTATATCATCACGACAAACCGCGTCAATGCGCCGGGTTACGATGAAGTGAAGAAGATGGGCCGTGACGTCATCACCGCGATGGGTCTGGGGACGACGGCGACGCACATGGAGTGGTTCTTCGGGCCAAAAGGCTTGAAATTTGGGGAGATCGGTGCGCGGCCACCGGGCGTATGCACCTGGGATTTGTACTCCGCGGCGAACGGCATGGACGTCTACCGCGAGTGGGCTGCGGCGATTGCGCTCGGCCGCGTGTTCGACAAGCCGAGCCGGCAATACGCCGCTGGATTGATCGCGCTGCGTCCGGAGCGCGACGGCCACATCGTCGGCTATGAAGGCGCGGATCTGCTGCAAAAACAGCTAGGTCAGTGGGTGATCGACGCGTACCTGCCGCCAGCGGGGACGCGCACGCAGCCGGTGGAGGCGGGCTACATGGCCAACGCCTGGGTGCGGATGCACCACCCGGATTACGACAAGCTGCGGGAAATGCTGGAGTATGTCGGGCGCACGCTGCGGGTACTGGCGCGCTAGGGGCCGTTCATGAAAGTTGTGTTCATTTCTCCGCATTTTCCTTATGAAATGCCGCGGTTTACCCGCGGTCTCGCTGAAGTTGGCGCGCAGGTTTACGGCCTCGGCGATGTGCCGCTGGAGCAGATTCCGGACGACACCAAGCGCTGGCTGACCGACTACATCCACGTGCCGAGCCTCGGCGACGAGGAGAGCGTCCTGCGGCATGCGCTGTCGGCGCTGCGGCGGCTGCAGCCGGACCGCATCGAGTGCCTGTGGGAGGTCGGCGTTGAACTGGCGGCGCGGCTGCGCGCGGAGCTGGGGATTGCCGGGCTGAGTCCTGAAAATGCCCGTGATTTTCGCGACAAAGACCGCATGAAGGCGCGGCTGGACCGGGCGGGTCTGCGGGTTCCGCGCCACTATCGCGTCGTGTCGCTGGCTGATCTGCAGCACGCCGTGAAATACATCGGCTTTCCGCTGATCATCAAGCCGATCGACGGCGCGGGCACGCGTGACACCTTCAAGCTGTCGAACGACGCGGACTTGCAGGCAATTTTGCCGCAGATCAAGCACTTGCCGGAGATGATCGCCGAAGAATTCATCGAAGGCGAAGAATTCACGTTTGATACCGTGTGCATTGAGGGCGTGCCGGTCTTCGAGTCGATCGCGCAGTACCACCCGAATCCGCTGCAATCGCGGACGCTGGAATGGATCAGCCCGGCGCAAATTGTCTTGCGAGATCCATATATTGCGCCGCTGGCGGACGCGGTAACATTCGGCCGCAACGTGCTCGGGGCGATGGGCACGGGCACGGGATTCACGCACATGGAGTGGTTTCGCAAGCCCAACGGTGAAGTTGTTTTTGGCGAGATCGCCGCCCGCGCGCCGGGCGGACGGCTCGTCGATCAGATGAATTATGCAAATGATTTCAATGTGTACCGGGAGTGGGCGCGCGCTGTTTGCTGGCACACCTTCGAGCAGACTCCGCAGCGGCGGTACCACGTCGCCGCCGTGTTCAAGCGAGCGCAGGGGCAGGGCCGCGTCACGCGTATCGAGGGTCTGGAGGAAGTGAGGCGCGAACTCGACCCGGCGCTCGTCGTCGAGGAGCTCTTGCCCGTCGGCACGCCGCGGCGCGACTGGAAACAGACGCTGCTTGGCGATGGGGTCCTCATCGCGCGACACCCCGACCACGATACGATGCTGCGGATCATGGGCCGGCTGGTGACGGGGATCCGTATGTTCGCCGAGTAAACGCGCATTTTGCCCTTCGCGCCGGGCCTCCACGCGGCCCGACAAAGCCTCCCCCACTTCGCGCTCGGCTGACGCCGGGCGCGACACCACCCTGAACCCCGGGGCGCATGAAGCGTCCCCGTTGTCCGCGGACCCACGGCGTTTCCGCCGCGCCGCCCTGCCCACTGTTGGCCGCGAGCGATTTGCCCACGGCCTCCCGGCAGCTTGGTTGTGCGCTCGCGCCATCGCCCCCGTACGCCGAGGTCCTGCGCGCGAACCGGGGCCCAGCTCGGTCCCGTGCAGAGTATTCGTCGGCCGGAGATTTTTGCCGCGGCGGATCCCAAAAAAAGGAGTCTCCACGCGCCGCCGGTGTCACAAATCCAAGCCGATGCCGGTTCCGCCATAATAATTCCAGAACAAGCCGCCGACAAACGCGTAGGTCGTGTCGCCGCTGATTTGCCCTTCCGCGCCGATGCGCGCACCGACGCCCCACCGGCGGGCCGGGCGATAGTCGACGCCGATGTCCAGATGGGCCCAAGGCACCCAGGCGGGGGTGAGGTCGTGGCCGATTGCGGCGCCAACGCCACCGCCGATCGACGGGATCCATTGAAGCGCGTCGACGACAAAGCGCAGTTCCACGGTCGCGGCCTGCCGGCCGGCGGGGAGCGCGGACCACAAAAAGCGGTCGTGAAAGCCAGCGCCGATTGCCCAAAAGTCTGTCAAATCATAAAGCCAGCGCGCATCGAGCCCGGCCAGCGTACCCTGCGTCGTCGCGCCGCCCGCGACGCCGACCGCAACTTCGTGCTCGCCTTGCGTGGCGAACGCCGGGGCGGCGGCGAGCGCGCCAGCGACGGCGGCAACCAACAGCGCGCGCTTCATTCCACCTCCAGCTTTTGCCAAAACGCGGCCTCGCCGACAATCGCGGGTTTGTCGCCCGTTTCCCGCAGCTTGCGCGCCTTCTTGAGCTTGGACGACGGCGTCGCGGAATCCAGCTCATCGGCGCCAACGACGAGCGTCGTCGTCTCCGCCGTCACGCTATCACCTGCCAGCCCGCCCAGCTTGACCACGCGCGCCTGGGCGTCCGAGCGCTTCATCCGCGTCAGCGTTCCTGTGAAAACAATTACTTGCCCCGCAAGTGGCCCCTCGCCGACCTGCGACGCGCGCCGTTCCAGCCTCACGTGCACCAGCAGCCGGTCGATCAGCGCCGCCTGCTCGCGCAGCCCGACCACGATCTGCCGCGCCGTGATCTCCCCCAGCGAGTGCAGTTCCGCGATCTCCGCAACTTCCAATCGCCGTAACTCATCGAAAGTCCAGCGATCAGCCAGAATCATCGCCGCGTGTTTGCCCAGCGTCTCGATGCCCAGTGCGCGCAGGAATAACGCGAGGTCGACCACGCGCGCCCGGGCCACTTCGCTCACCAGCTTCTGCGCCAGGATCTTGCCGACGCGCGGCAGCTCCTCCAGGTCACCCGCCTGCAACGTGTACAGGTCCGCGGCGTCGGTCACCAGCCCGGCCGCCAGCAGCGCGTCGATGACCTTCTCGCCAAAGCCGTCCAACTCCAACGTCGCGCAAAAGTGCAACAACTTCCGGGATCTACTGGCGATGCACTGCTCGGGGGTCGTGCAGGCCAGCAGCTCGGTCGTTTTGCCAGTGGCCTTGTTCAGCGTTTGCTCCAGCCGCGTCGGGCTGCCGCAGCTTGGGCAATGTACCGGCGGCACGATCGCCAAGTGCCCGCCACCCTTGGTATTTTCCACGTGCGGGATCACGCCGCCGCGGCGCACGAGCTCCACGGTGTCGCCGATCTGCAGGCCCAGTCGGCGCAGGTTGGACACGTTGTGCAGCGTCGCTCGCGAGACCGCCGCGCCCGAGAGCTGCACCGGCGCGACAATGGCCACCGGCGTAATCGTCCCGGTCCGCGCGACCGACCATTCCACGTCCAGCAGCGTCGTCAGGCCGCTTTCGGCGATGAACTTCCAGGCGATCGCGTTGCGCGGATGGTGGGCCGTCAGTCCCAGCCGCGCGGCCAGCGTCGCGTCGTCGAGCTTGAGCACCACGCCGTCTGCCTCAAAATCCTCGGTCGGCCGCCGTTCGACCCACTGCGCAAACGCGACGTGCGCGTGCGTCGGCCGGATGCGCGCGTGCGGCGCGGGCGTGAAACCAAGGCGCGCGAGCAGGGCCAGCTTCGCTGTCTCGGTCGGCAGCTCCGGTCCAAGCACGTCGTAGGCGAAAAACCGCAGAAAACTGGGTGCAAGCGCCGGATTCTCCTTGGCTTTCAGGACGCCGGCCGCCAGATTGCGCGGGTTGGCAAACTGGTCGGCCACGGTCTGGAACGCCGAAAGTGGCAGGTAGACCTCGCCGCGGACCTCCAGCTCGCCGTGCGGCCAAAAGAGGCCGTCGGTCAGCGCGTTGGGCACGCCACCGACTTGCTTCAGCGAATGCGTTACGTTTTCGCCAACTTCGCCATCGCCTCGCGTCGCCGCAAGCTTGAGCTTGCCGTCGGCGTCATAGTGAATCGCGCACGCCAGACCGTCGATCTTCGGCGTCAGCACCAGCCAAGCCTGCGGCGATTGCCCGGCCCACGCGGCCACGTCCTCGGGCGGCAGCGCCTTGGCGTTGTTTGGCTTGCCGGTCAGCGTCGCGCAAATTCCCCGCAGCCAGGCGTTGAACTCGTCTGGCGTATTGCACTTTTCCAGCGACAGCATCGGGCGTTTGTGCGTGACCTTTTCGGCCTCGGCGACCGGTGGCGGCGTGCCGACCTGCCGCAGCGCAGTGTGGTTCGGCTCCCGGCGTCGGAGCTCGGCGACCAGCGCGTCAAACGCCGCGTCGGAAATTTCCGGAGCTGCCTCAGCGAAATACAAGCGATTGTGGCGCAGGATCTCATCGGCCAGCTGCGCCGTCGGCCATTCGCGGGGCTGTGAAAGTTTGGACGGCATCATCGCGACTTGTACGAGTGGGGATAGCCTGTTACCTTGCGCGCGTTCGGACCGTGAGACACCCAGTTTCCGCATCCGGACCGAGCCACGTCCCCGTAGCTCAGTAGGATAGAGCGTTCGCCTCCTAAGCGAAAGGCCGCGCGTTCGAATCGCGCCGGGGACGCCAGACACTTTCCCCGACCACCGTCCGACGCTACGGTGTCAACCCTCACGGAACCGAACCCTATGACCGAGACCTACGCCCCTTCCGACTTGACCGATCGCGACGATGAGCTGGACGACGACGCGCTGGAAACCAAACCAGCCGTGACCCTGAACGCCCGCTATGTGCCGCAGACCGATGTGCTTTTTGCCGACATGCCGCTGCCTGAGGAGCTACAGCGCGGCTTGGCGGACATGGGCTTCATCTACTGCACGCCGGTCCAGGCGAAGTCGCTGCCGCACACGCTGTACGGCCACGACGTCGCGGGGCAGGCGCAGACGGGCACCGGCAAGACGGCGGCCTTTTTGCTGACGATTTTCAAGGAGTTGCTGGAGACGGACCGCGACCACGACACCGCGCCCCGCGCCGTCGTCATCGCGCCGACCCGGGAGCTGGCGATTCAAATTGCCAGTGATGCCGAGGACTTGGGCCGCTATTGCGACTTCCGCACCGTCGCGGTCTTTGGCGGCATGGACTGGGAAAAGCAGGCCAAGGTGCTGGAAGGTCAGGTCGACATCGTCGTCGGCACGCCGGGCCGCATGATGGACTACATGCGCCGCAAGATGCTGGATTTACGGCATGTTCAGGTGGTGGTCATCGACGAAGCGGACCGGATGTTCGACATGGGCTTCGTCGCCGACATCCAGTTCATCCTCGGCCACTGCGCGCGCGAGCGTCAGACGCTGCTGTTCTCGGCGACGCTGAGCTACGACGTGATGCGGCTGGCCGCGCGCTACATGCACGAAGTCGTTGAAATTCGGATTGAACCCGAGAATATCACCTCCAAGACCATCGAGCAGGTGCTCTACCACGTGCTGGAGCGCGACAAGCTGCCGCTGCTTCTCTGGCTGCTGGAGGACCTCAAGCCGCGTCGGGCGCTTGTCTTTGTCAACACCAAGCGCGCCGGAGAATGGTTGGAATTCAAGCTGTTTCACAACGGCTGGCAGTCGGCGTACATGTCCGGCGACATCCCGCAGAAAAAACGCCTGCGACTGGTGGAAGAGTTCCGCGAGGGCAAGGTCGAAGTGCTTGTGGCGACCGACGTCGCAGCGCGCGGCCTGCACGTGGATGACGTGGATTTGGTTGTGAATTTTGACATCCCGTTGGACGCGGAGGACTACGTGCACCGCATCGGCCGCACGGGTCGCGCGGGCAACAAGGGTAAGGCGATTACGCTTGCGGATGAAGGGCTTGTCGAGAAGCTCGCGCCGGTGGAGAAGTACATTGGCCAGAAGATCCCGTCGCAGCTGCCGACCCCGGAGCAGATGCTGGAGGACCTGAGCCCGTCGTTTCGCGAGACGCAGCGCGCGCAGGGCAAGCTCGGCGGCCCGGCCAAGGGCAAAAAGCGCCGCCGATAGGCACGGGCGCCGCAGCAGGTTCAGCTTGACCGACAACGAATCACAGCTACGCTCCAGCTCGGCCCGCGCGAGCAGTGAGCGGGCGGAGGCAGCATGGCGCGCGATTTGACCCTGGGCGTGGAAGAAGAATTCCAAATCATCGACCCGGAGACCCGGGAGCTGAAGAACGTCATCTCCGAGATGATTGAGTCGCAGACGCATCTGGATGAAATCACGCTGCAACCGGAGCTGCACCAGTCGGTGGTGGAAGTGGCGACCGGCATCTGTGAGGACATCCACGCGGTGCGGCGCGACGTGATCAAGAACCGGCGGCAGGCGGCGCTGATCGCCGAGCGAGTGGGCGTGAAGATCGCGGCGGCGTCGACGCACCCGTTTTCGCTGTGGGAACATCAGGATATCAGCGACAAGGAGCGCTACATCCAGAGCGTCGAGGAGATGCAGGACGCGGCGCGCGGCAACCTGATTTTCGGCCTGCACGTGCACGTGGGCATCGAGGACAAGGAGCTGGCGATCGACGTCTACAACCAGGCGCGCTACTTCCTGCCGCACCTCCTGGCGCTGTCCGCGAGCTCGCCGTTCTTCAATGGCCGCAAGACCGGCATGGCATCGTCGCGCACCTTGATTTTCAAGCGCTTGCCGCGCACCGGCATCCCCGAGCGGTTCTTCAGCTACGCGGAATTCGAGTCGTTCATCAACACGCTCGTCGCCACCGGCTGCATTGACAACGGCCGCCGCGTCTGGTGGGACCTGCGCCCGCATCCGACCTATTCCACTTTGGAATTCCGCATTTGCGACCTCCCGACGCTGGTTGACGACGTCGTCGCCATCGCCGGCCTTGTGCAGGCGATCTGCGCCAAGATGATCCGCCTGCGCAAGCTGAACTTGTCGTTCAACCCGTACCGCGTCGGCATGCTGGAAGAGAACAAATGGCGGGCGGCGCGCTACGGCGTCAAGGGCAAGCTGATCGACTGGGGCAAGAAACAGGAGATTCCGTTCAGCGATCTGGCGGAACAACTGATTGAATTTGTGGATGAAGTGCTCGATGAGCTCGGTTCGCGCCAGGAGGTCGAGCATATTCTGACCATCGTCAAGCGCGGCACATCGGCGGACCGCCAGCTGGAAGTGTTTGAACGCACTGGCGGCGACTTGAAGGCCGTTGTGGATTCGATTCTGGAAGAGACCATGCGCGGCGTCAGCTGAACCCAGCGCTGACTGCGACCTGCGCGGATTCCGCCGGAGTGCTTTGTGCAGACGCCCGCGCGGAATTGCAACTGGCTGCGGGCGCTTGCGCTTGTAGGCGGCGTCTGGCTGCTGCTCGCGCTGACCTGGCCGCTGGACGCGATCCACCCTGACGCGACGCGCGACCTGCTGGCCGTGCGCGATTGCCTTGAGCTGCAGCGCTGCGACACTGCAGGGCCGACGTCCAGCTGGCGCGCAGTGCACCAGGGCGCGCTGTGGCTGGACGTGCTGGCGCTGGCGCGGACATTTTGGACGCCCTGGGGCGTGGGGCTGGCGGTCGCGCTGCTGAACGCGCTGGCCATCGCGGTGACCGTGCGCTGGCTGCTGGCCCGCCACCCCGCGGCCCGCGCGATTCTGCCGCTGCTGCTGGTGACCGCGCTGCTGGCGACGCCGGTGGTTCTGGTCATGCCGACTGCGATGTGGCCGCTGTCGCTGCTCGCGACGTGCCTGCTGCTGCAGACGCTGGAGGCGCCTGGCGTCGGCGGGTTCATGCTGGTCGGCGTGCTGCTGGGCCTCTGCGCGGACCTCCACCTCGCCGCGTGGCCACTGGTCTGGACCGCCGCGTGCGTGCTGTGGCATCGCGGGCTGCGGCTGGGCGCCGGGCTGCTGCTGCTGCCGGCGCTGCTGACGACATTCGCGGTGTCGCCGCGCGCCTGGGAGCTGCTGGTTCTCGCGGTGCAGGAGCGGCCGGACGCGCTCCTCGGGCTGCTGGGCCTGCCGCTTGTGTGGCTGCTGCTTCGCCGGGTCCGGGCTTGGCCGGCGGAGCGGCAGCTGGCGCTGGTCGGGCTGCTGGTGTGGCTGGCGTCGGGCTTGGCGCACCAGTTCGCGGCGCGCTACGCGTTCGCGTTTTCGGGCGCGTTGCTGCTGGTGCTGGCGCCGCTCCTGGCGCAGCGACCGGTCGCCATTTGGGGGCTGCGGCTGGGCGTGGCGTTGCTTTGCCTGTGGCGCGTGCAATGGGGCGGCGAGGCGCTGACCTATCGCGCCGTGCAGGCGGTGGCGACGGTGGCCCGCGCCAACAATCTGGGCTGGCCTGACGTGCTGACGGGCTTGCGCGGCAGGCGTGCACCGGTGCTGGCCGAGGCCTCCGCGCTGTTCTTGCCGCTGGCGCCGCTGCCGCGTCCGCGTCCCATAAGTGTGCTTGAACAAGAAGGTTTTGTCTCGGGCGCTCGCGCGACGACGCCGCGCCTCGCGCTGGCCGATGCCGCGGTGTGCTGGCCGCCGCAGCCGTCGGGGCAGTGCGTTGCGCTTCCGCTGGCGCCGGGCCCGCATGCGACGCCGCTGCCGTTTGCCGGGCGGGCAGTCCCGACGCAACTGCCGGTCCCTGCGCCGTTTGTGCCGTTCCAGCTGCGGATTCCCGTCCGGGCGGGCCGGCCGACCTCGGTCATCGTCGCGCCGCCGGGCCGCGGCAGCCACTACCTGCTGCGGGCGCCGGACGCGCTGCGCGGCAACCTCCAGCCGGCGATTGCCGACGAGCCGTGCGACTGGCGGTTTGCCAACGGCAGCGGCCGGACCGACCTCGACGCCGCGGCGCAGACCCTGACGCTCACCTGCGGCGCGCTGCGCCATCCGGGTGACCAGCCGCCGCGGTTGCTGCCTGGCATCCAGGAATCCTGTGCGTTGACGGATAGTTGCGAAGTTCGCGGCAACCCGTTGCCTCTGCCCGAGCCGCGGCGCATGGATCCGCTGCCGGAGCCGCTGCGGTTCAACCGGACGGCTGGCCAAGCGCGGACGGCGGCGGCGCTGGCGCTCGGCGTGCTTGTGCTGGCGGTGGCGCGGCTGGTGCGGCGGCGAAATGCCTGACGCCAGGCGGCGATCTCGGCTTGGCACCTGCACATTGCGCGGATGGGCTTGCGTGTGCGCGCGCGCCTGCTACCCTCTGGCCGTTGCCGGGGCATGGTGTCCGCCCGGCCGTCCCTCCCGCCCTGCGATTTGCCGCCGATGACCAGTACCCCAGCGCGCAAGCCCAACAAGTGGCTGGTGACCGTGTCGATTACCTTCGGCACGCTCATGGGCGCGATCGACGCGTCCATCGTCAACGTCGCCATGCCGCACTTGCGCGGCGCGGTGGGCGCGACGCTGCAGGAAATCACCTGGATTTCCACGGGCTTTGTCATCGCCACCGTGCTGGTCATGCCGCTGACGGCGTTTCTCGGTCGGCAATTCGGCCAAAAGCGCGTGTACCTGGCCTGTCTTGTGCTGTTTGTCATCGGCTCGGCGTTATGCGGCATGGCGCGCTCGCTGTGGACGCTTGTGTTTTTCCGCGCGCTTCAGGGCCTGGGCGCCGGCGCGCTGCAGCCGACCGAGCAGGCGATTTTGCGCCAGACGTTTCCGCCTGAAGAGCAGGGCACCGCGATGGCGCTGTTCGGCATGGCCGTCATGCTTGGCCCGGCGGTGGGCCCGACGCTCGGCGGCTGGATCGTCGACAACTACGACTGGCCGTGGATTTTCTACATCAACGTCCCGGTCGGCATCCTCGGCTTTTTCATGGTCACGTCGTTTGTGCAAGAAGACGAACAAATTCGCGAGGCCAACCGCGCGACGGCCGAGCTGGAGCGCAAGCACATGGACTGGGCGGGCATCGGCCTGATGTCCACGGGCCTGGCGTCCCTGCAGTATTTCCTGGAAGAAGGCGCGGCGGACGATTGGTTTGAATCCCGCACCATCACGACGGTTTTCTGCATCGCGATCATCGCGCTCATCGGCTTTGTCTGGCGCGAACTGACCGCGACGGCGCCGGTGGTGAACCTGCGGCTGTTCAAGGACAAGGTGTTCTTGTCCGGCACGCTCATCAGCTCGCTGATGTTCGCAATGTTGATGACCAGCATGTTCTTGTTGCCTGTTTTCATGGAAGAAATGCTCGGTTTCACCGCGACCCAGGCCGGTATGGCGCTCATCCCGCGCGTGCTGGTCATGATGGTGATCTCGCCGATGGTCGGCAAGATGTATGGCCGTGTTCCCACACGCCTTTTGGTCGCTTGCGGCGTGCTGTTTTTCTGCGCCGGCGCGTGGCTGCAGCGCGGCTTCACGCTGGAGACCACGCAGAGCGGCATCGTTGCGGCCATCTGTATGCAAGGCGTTGGTTTTGCCTGCCTTTTCGTGCCACTGACCGCGACGTCGCTCGCCAGCATTCCGCGCCACCTGATGACGGACGCGACGGGGCTGAACTCGCTGCTGCGGCAGATGGGCGGCTCGATTGGCTTGGCGGTTTTCGCAACGCTTTTGGGACGTTACGGAATTCAGGCCAAAGCATCGATCGCCGCGCACCTGGACCCGACGCGCCCGGCCGTGGCGCAGCGCCTCGCGCAGTTGGAGCGTGCCGGGATGCTGCAGGGCCTCGATCCGACCCACGCGCACACGCGCGCGGTTGCGATGCTGGGCGGGATCGCGACGCGCCAGGGCATGGTGCTCGCGTTTGAGAAGGTCTTCCTGTTGGCGGGCCTGCTGTTTTTGCTCGTGCTCGTGCTTTTGCCGTTTCTCAAGACTGTGGCGCCGCAAGTCGGCAGAAAAATTGAGGTTCATCTCGAATGACCGCACAAACCATTCCGCTTCCAGTTCCGCCCAAAGCCAAGCGCAAACCGCCGGTCGCGATCCTGGCGGTGCTCGCCGTCGCCGCTGGCGGTGGCATCACGTGGCTGCTTTTGCAGGCGCACTCGGAAAAGACCGATGACGCCCAGGTCGAGGCAGACGTCGTCGCCGTCGCGCCGCGCGTGGGCGGCATGGTCGCGCGTGTCCCGACCGACGACGATCAGGCGCTGCCGGCGGGCGCGACGATTATCCAGCTGGACGACACCGACTACGTGCTGACGCTGAAATCCGCCGAAGCGGAGCGCGCAACGGCGCAGGCGAACGTGTTGGTGGCCGACGCGCAGCTGCAGATCGCCGTGAGCAACCAAGCGGGCGGGACGCACACGGCGCAGGCGGCGGTCTCGGGCTCGACGGCGGCGGTGCAGGGCGCGGATTCGCAGGTCGCGGTGGGCGAGGCGACGGTGGCGCGGGCGCAGCTGGAGCTGGAGCGCGCGACGACGGATCGCAAGCGCGCGGAGCAGCTACTGGCCGGCGGCGCCGGTTCGCAGGAGCGGCTGGACAACGCGCGGGTGGCGGAGCGGTCGGCGCAGTTCGGGCTGGCGCAGGCCAAGGCCCAGCTCGCGGCGGCGGAGGACAGCCGCGTGGGTGCGCGAACGCGCGTGGACGAGGCCAAGGGCCGGCTGGAGCAAACCGGCGCGCTGGAGGCGCAGGTCGCGGTGGCGCAGGCTGGCGTGGCGCTGGCGCGCGCGCGGCTGGCGGCCTCGGAGGCGGCCGTGGGTCAGGCGCAACTGAAGCTGCAATGGACGACGGTGCGGTCGCAGCAAGCGGGCGTCGTCACGCGGCTCAACGCGGTCAAGGGCCAGCTGCTGGCGCCGAACCAGCCGGTGGGCTACCTCGTGCCGCACGCGACGTACGTTGCCGCGTTCTTCAAGGAGACCCAGGTTGGCAAGATGAAGGCTGGCCAGCGCGCGCACCTGCGCGTGGATGCGTACCCGGGCCAGGTGTTCGAAGGCAAGGTAGCGAGCCTGTCGGGCGGTACCGGCTCGCGGTTCTCGATGCTGCCGCCGGACAATGCGTCGGGCAATTTCGTCAAGGTGGTGCAGCGCGTGCCGGTGCACATCGACTGGCTCAACGCGCCGGCGGTGCCGGTGCGGCCGGGTATGTCGGTCGACGTGGAAGTGGACGTGGAGTAGCGCTCCGACACGCTCGCCGACTTCCGAGAGCAAACTTCTGTCATTCGCGGCGTGCCTCCCGAGGAGCAGCTCGCGATCCGGTCCGAGATGCAACAGGTGTAACCTGCAACCGTTTGGTCGCGCAGTCATGCGTTCATGTCGTGCCGGGCCCGCGCCCTTCCCCGCCGTGGATCATCTCCGAAACCAGCCCCGGCTCGCTCGTCTTCTCCGCGCGGATCACGCCGACCACGTGCGCGGCGATGAACGCCAGGATCGCGTACATCAGCGACTCGTGCACCTCGCCGACCTCGTGGCGCACCGGGTCCGGAATCCCCAGGCTCTTGCTGTACGCCAGCACCAGCCCTGTGCCGACAATCAGCGTCAGCACGGCAAAAAACGCCACATGCGACGCCTTGACCAGCGCGAACCGCCGCGCGGACGGCTCCAGCTTGGCCGCGCTCGCTGCGCGCCGCAGCTCGGCCAGCAGGCCCGTGGGCGCCGTGAACGCGATGACGAGCCGCACCAGCAGCAGCCCCGCCAGCGCCAGGCCCAGGTCGACGTGCCAGTCCCACAGCTGCTCCAGATAGAGGCGCGCGACCGCCTTGGCCTGATCCAGCGTCACGGTCACGCCGAGCGACGCCAGCTTTTGCTGAATCATCGCGCGGTGTTCGCGCACGCCGACCAGCTCGTCGCGCAGCAGCACGGTCGCCAGCAGTGCCACAATCACTGCGGCGTTCAGCCAGTGCCAGAGACGCAGGGCAAGCGGGCGCTTGGCGTGGAAATTGAAATCGGCCATGTGAATTCCTTGCGTGCCTGGAGTGGCCCGCCAGTGTGCGTTTTGCGTCGCGCAGCGTCAAATCCGCGACCGCGCCGGACGTCAGCGCACCACCAGCGCAGCGACGCTCACGCCGAGCAGCCGCGAATCCGGCGATAGCCCGGCCTCGTCCGGCCGCTGCGGCCGACCGATCAAGAGGTCCAGGCGCCACTCGCGCGCCAGCGCCAGCGCGGTTGGCACCGAGAGCACGTAAGTTCCCGGCCGGTCAACTTGCCACGTGCCAACGGCCTCGCCATTGACGCGCAGCTCCACCGGCTGCGGCAGGCGCGACTTGCCCAGAAACGGGTGCATCGTCACCGCCACCGTCCGCGGCTGCGCGACCGGCGGCATGGCCAGCTGGATCGACGCCAGCGGTGCCATCGTCCACGTGCCGTCCGCCTCCGGATTGGCCCAGCCGCGCAGCAGGTACGGCACGACGTCGCCGGTCTCGGTGAACGACAGTGTGCTCCCCGGCGCGTAGGGCGCGACGGGCTGCCAGATTCCCGCCAGAAATTCGGCCTTTTGCCAGTTCCACATCCGCGCCGATTCGCCTTCTGCGTGCGGCCACGTGTGCCAGCGCCACGTCTCGGTATTGCACGCGCCGTCGACATGGAGCGCGATCGCCACCAGCGCCGCCGCGCCCAGGCTCGCCGCTGGCCAGGTTTTGCGGCCCGCGTCCGCCCGCCAACCCGCCAGCCCCTGCGCCAGAAGCAGCGCGAGGATCGGCACCAGGTCCGTCATCAGCCGCGGACCATAGGCGCCACCGCCGGTCCACATCGGGTTGAGTGAAATCAGCAACCAGTGCACAGCCAGATAGCCAACCGCGGCGACGGCCAGCCGCGGCTGCGGCAGGGTCCGCCGGTAGCGCATGAGCAGCCACGCGACCGGCAACAGCCAGGCGCAATACAGGAGCAGGCCGCGCTGCGGGCTTACGAGGTTTGCGGCCAGCGCTTGCAAGAACTCCGGATTGCCCAGCGGATGCCGATAATACGGCGGCAGCGGGTGGCCCCAGACGCCGCACGCCCACAGCCAAAACGGCGCGAGCCACGCCAGCACAGTCAGGCCAAACCGCAGCGGCAACGGCTGCAACAGCAGACGTGGCCAGGTCCGCCATGGCCCCGGCGCAGCGCGGTGCACGTGGTCGAGCAGCAGCAAACCGGTCGCGGCAACCGCCAGACTGTAGCTCGGTCGAAGCAGGTACAGCCAGGCGCCCAGCGTGCCCAGCAGCACCGGCGAGACCGGCTTGGCCAGCGCCAGGCGCCGCAGGTGCAGCAGCAACAGCGTCAGAACCAGCACGCCCCAGGTGTGGCTCCACAGCGCGCGGCTCGCGGTACTCAGCAGCGGCGAGCCTAGCCCGACGACGATCGGCACCACCCAGCTCCACGGCGCCGCCAACCACGTCCGCCCCAACGCCCACAGCAGCAGCACGGTCACTGCCGTTAGCAGCGCCGCCAGCTCGTGTTGCAGCTGCTCGTCCAGCCACGGCGCGTATTGGCCATCGGGCGTCAACACGGTCTCCCCCGCCGACTCGCGCCACGCCAGCAGCGGCGCGCTCTGCAGCGGCGTCCCCGGCGGATAGTGCGACACGACGTGCCCACGCGCCGCGTCCAGCTGGTAGGGATAGCGCGGCTCCGGCACGCCATCGGCGCCCGGCACCAGCTGGAACGGCAGCTTGTAGCGATCCAGCAGCAGCGTGTTGTGGTGCAGTACGGCGTCGCTCGCCAGCAGCGTGTAGCGGGAATCCGCCATCTGGACCACCGGAGCGGTCCAATAGAACCAGCCCAGCAGCACCGTGAACAGCATCGCCAGCGGCGCGTCGAGCGGCTGCAGCGGGTTGGGACGCGGCGGCTGGCGGGGCGTGCGCTTCACGAGGCAAAAGTTCCAATGACGGCGCGAGGTGGCGCAGTGGTGCGAATCGAGTCTGACCGGCCGGGCAAGCGCGGTCAAGCCGTCCGCTTTGACCCGCCGCCATCGCGCGCCTACATTATTGTCGCGCTCAGGCGCGATCGGAGGCATGCGCCATGGCGACCGACATCCCGGACATCAAGGTTGACGCGCTCTTGCCCGCGGAGATGGCCGCCCGGGCCGAGGACATCGGCGTGCGCAAGGCGCAGATGGCCGCGCCAGACATGTTTGCGCTCGCGGTGTTGGCGGGTGCGTTCATCGCCATGGGCGCGGTCTTTGCCACCACCGTCACGTCCGGCACCATCGCGGTCAAGGCCGCCGACGGCGCCACCGCGCTCACCACCGCGCTGCCGTACGGCCTGACGCGCCTGCTTGCAGGCGTGGCGTTCTCGCTCGGCCTGGTGCTTGTCGTCGTCGGCGGCGCGGAGCTGTTCACCGGCAACAACCTCATCGTCATGGCCTGGACGTCGCGCAAGGTCAGCACCGCGGCGCTTTTGCGCAGCTGGGCGATCGTCTACGCCGGCAACTTCGTCGGCGCCATCCTGAGCGCCGGTCTGGTGTTTTGCAGCAAGCAGTATCTTTTTGCCGGCGGCGCGGTCGGCCTGAACGCGCTCAACACCGCCAACGCCAAGGTCAGCTACGACTTCACGCAAGCGCTCGCGCTCGGCATCCTCGGCAACGCGCTGGTCTGCATGGCGGTTTGGCTGTGCTACTCGGCGCGCAGCACGGGCGACAAGATCCTCGCGATTATCCTGCCCATCAGCGCGTTTGTCGCCGCCGGCTTTGAGCACAGCATCGCCAACATGTACTTCATTCCCGTGGCCTTGCTGATCAAGGGCTTTGCCGCCGAGGACTTCTGGCAGCAGATCCACGCGACGCCGGCCAGCTATGCCCACCTGACCTGGCAACGCTTCTTCGCCGCCAACCTGCTGCCGGTCACGCTCGGCAACCTGATCGGCGGCTCGCTCATGGTCGGCGCGATTTACTGGTTTGCGTACCTGCGCGGCAAAGCCAAGGGCGTCGCGCGCTAACGCTCTGTTTCCCAAGGTAAATAGATGTGCCGATCCGCGCGGAATGTCTCCTGCGCGTCGGCGTAATCCGCCGGCCGGCCGATATCCAGCCAGCGGCCGTGGCGCCAGTCAAAAGTGCCAATCGGATCGCCGGCTTTCAACATCGCCAGCACCAGATCGTCGAAACCGAAGCGCTGGCCGGGCCGAAAATAGTCCAGCACGCGCCGGTTCATCGCGTAAACGCCCATCGAGACCTGGTTCTGGATTGCCGGTTTCTCCTTGAAAGCCGTGACATTGCCGACCTCATTGGTCTCCAGCACGCCAAATTCCGAGCGCACTTCGCGCACGAACGTCGCCACGGTCAGCGTGTGGCCGCTCGCCACGTGCTGCGCGCGGACGGCCGCGAAGTCGATGTTGGACAGCACGTCTCCGTTCAGCACCAAAAAATTCTCCGGCAGCAGCTCACGCGCCAGCGCCAGCGGACCGACCGTACCCAGCGGCTCCTCCTCGCGCTGGTAGATGAGCTCCACGCCATAGCGCGCACCGTCGCCCAACACCGCCTCGATCAGGTGGCCGAGGTGGCCGATGGACACGATGACGCGCCGCGTGCCGTAGTGCGCCAGTTGCCGCAGCAGCACCTCGGCGATCGCGTCTTTGTCGATGGGCACCAGCGGCTTGGGAATGAACGCCGTGTACGGATACAGCCGCGAGCCCACGCCACCTGCCAGCATGACCGCCGTGACCGGAAGTGCCGCCATCTAGGCCCCCACGAGCGCGTTGCGCAGCGCCTGGACCACGAACACGACCTCGTCCGGCGTCAGCGTCGGCGACAGCGGCAGCGTCAAGATGCGCGGCGTCAAAATATCCGTCATTTCAAGACCTTCCTTGCGCACCAGCGGCGTGTTGCCGTGGTACGTGAACGTGTGAATCGGCCGGTAGTGGATGCTCGTCTGCACGCCCGCGTCGCGCAGCCGCTCCTGGACGGTCTGGCGGTGGACGCCGGCGGGCAATAGCACCGGCAAAATATGAGCCGCGGTGCGGCCTTGCGCCGGGCGATGGCGAAATGGCACCGTCACCGCCGGCAGCGCGTCCAACGCTGCGTAGTAGTGCTGCACGACCGCCGCCCGCGCCGCGTTGTTCGCCACCAGCCGCGAAAGCTGCGACAGCCCGAGCGCCGCGCGCATTTCGTCAATCCGGTAGTTGAAGCCCAACGCCACGACATCATAGCTGAAGGCGTGACCCTTGTGACGGTCCATCGTCAGCGTCGTCATGCCATGCGCGCGGATCAGCCGCAGCTTCTCGGCCAACTGCGGGTCGCGCGTCACGACCATGCCGCCCTCGCCGGTCGTCATGTTCTTGTTGGAGAAAAACGAAAAACAGCCGATCGCGCCGATGGTCCCCAACGCGCGCGGCGTGTGCGCGGCGTCGATCCAGCCGTCGGCCAGCGGTCCATGCGCGTTGTCCTCGACGATCACCAGCTTGAATTCCTCAGCGATCTTGCGGAGCTCCACCATGTCGCACGGCTGGCCGGCGTAGTGCACCGGCAGGATGGCCTTGGTCCGCGGCGTGATCTTGGCGCGCACGTCCTGCGGGCACAGCGTCCAGTCGGTGTCGCTCGCCACGTCCGCCAGGACCACCGTCGCGCCGGTGTACAGCACGGCGTTGGCCGTCGCCACGAACGTCAGGCTCGGCAGGATGACCTCGTCGCCTGGGCCCACGCCCGCCGCGACCATCGCCATGTGCAGCGCAAGCGTGCAATTTCCAACGGCAAAACAGTACGGCGGCTCGGCGGGGTCCAGCGCCCGCGCAAACGCCTGCTCAAAAGCCTGCGTGCGCTCGCCCATCGTCAGCCAGTTGCTCTCCAGCGCCGCCGCAACCGCATCGCGGTCCTCTTGCGTCAGCCGCAGATCAGACAAGGGAATTCGCCAGTTCATCGTCGTTTCTCCGCCACTTGGTTCAAGATCTCCGCCAACCGCGCCGCCGCTTCCGGCGCTGTCAGCCCAGCCACGCTGCGGTCGACCACGCGCTGCCGACCCGCAGTGAATTCGCGCAGGATGTACTGCGCCATGCCGTCCACATCGCGAATCGCGAACTGGGCGCCCGCGTCGTAGTCCCTCAGAATCGCGTCGGATTCCGGATTGTCGCTGACCGACAGGATCGGCCGTCGCGCGCCCAGGTAGTCATAGAATTTGCTGGCAATCCGCTGGTCCGCGTTCGGCTCCGCCACGTACACCAGCACATCCGCAGCCTGGCACAGCGCGCCGACCTTGTGGTACGGCACCGGTGGCTCCAGCTGCAGCAGGTCGCGCACCCCGAGTGTTTCCGCGAGCTTGAGCGCGTCGCCGCCAAACGCGCCCGTCGAGACGACCTGAATCGCCTCGCGTGGCACGCCCAGCGCGACCGCGCCGGCCAGCGCGCGCACCAGTGGATCCGCGATGCGAAACCGCGAAAAATTGCCCAGGTGCAGCAGTGTGAACCGGTCAAAGCCGGGATGGCTGCCGTGGCTGACCAGCTCCGCGTCGTAGAAGTTGCGAATCAGACTGAACTTTTCCGGCGCCATGTCCGGGTAGAACGCGCGATAGTCGTCCAGCGAGACCTGCGTGTTGATGACCATGTGCGCGGCGTTTTCGAAGCAAAACCGCTCCAGCCGGTCCTCCAGCCACCGCTGCGGCCCCGGGCGCCGCGGCCGCCGCAGCTTGCACGGCGCCCAGATATCGCGAAAATCCTGGATGACCGGCAGCCCGGTCTTGCGGTGCAGCTGCGCGCCGACGACCGCCGCTGCGAACGGGTCAGCGTTGACGACGATCGCCTCGATCTCTGGATTCTTCTTGAGGATCTTCAGCGCCGCGCGGTACGCCCACGGCATGTCCGGGCTGTGTTCGCCCAGCGGAATCAGGTCCGGATCCTGCAGCCACTTCGGCAGCAGCCGCTCGTGCCACTTGACGCGCTGGACGGTCGCCACCGCGCGCGATTTGGTCAGCGCGCCGGACTGCAACGCGGCAAAAGTCGGCGCGGCGCGGCGGCTGTAGTCGTACGTCACGGCCACTTCCGGCGGCACAAAGCGCGGCAGATCGGCGTCCACGCCGTCGGTCGGCCAGAGATCCGCCAGCACAACGGGCAGCCAGCCCTGGGCCGGCAGGTGCCGGACGAATTTCAGCGGCCGCAGCGCGCCAACCTGGCTCTGCGGCGGGAAGTATGGAGAAATATATAGGAATTTCCGCATGGGCTAGCCGACCTCCGCCAGCGTTGCCAGTTCCGGCAGCCACGGTTCCAGCAGCTCGGCGAGCCAGCTGTGGCGACCCGGACCGAGCAGCCACGGCGCGTCCACCGCGTGGCCCAGCTGCCGCGCCAGCACGGAGTCGTACAGGTGGACCAGCAGCGACTGCGGCTCCGGTTGCACGGGCTGGCCCGCCGGTCGCGGCCGCAGCAGCGCACCGCAGATCTCCGGCGCCAGGGGAAAGAAAACCGACGGCGGCAGCAGCGTCAGCCCGGCGATCGACTGGTTGTGCGTCTCGGCTTCCAGCAGCCGCGGTCCCAGCTCGTAGAGCCGCTGCGCCCGGTCCGGCGGCAGCGCGGCGATCCGCTCCAGCAACCGCAGCAGCACCGGCGAGCGCGGCGCAAACCCGAGCACGGCGTTGTTGCAGGCCTGGTCAAACAGCGGGTCCACGGCGCGAAAATGCGCGGCCGCCCGCGGCGAACGGCGAATGACCTCGCGCAGGCCCATCAGCGCACCCGCGCGCGCCCACGTCAGCGGCGACCGGCTGTTCACCACCGCGGCCGGCAGGCAGACGTGCTCCAGCCCAGCCACGCCGTCCAGCGGCCACAGCGGCGCAAAGGACTGCAGCGCGACGACGTCGGCGTCGACATACAAGCCGCCGTTTTGCCACAGAATTTCCAGCCTGAGCAGGTCGGCCTTCGCCGCGGGCTTGGCCAGTTGCGCCAGGAGCCCGGCCAGCCGGTGCTGCAGTTCTGCGGGCAGACCGTCGAGCTCCGGCGGCGCCAGATCCAGCGCAAAATTGGGCTGTTGCAGCAGGTTGGCGACCAGGCCGTCGCGCGCCAACTCCGGCGCCTGGCTGTGCAGCACCACGCGCTCCGCGTCCGAGCGCGCCAGCAGCGTCCGCACGGCCAGCCACGCCAGCGCGGGCAAGCGCGGGCCCAGCCAGATCAGGTGGATGGTGCGCGGAATCGCCATGTTAGGAGTGCGCCGGAGGTTGGACGGCCGGCAGCTCCGGCGGCGCGTCGATGCGCAAACCGACCGGCCATTGGTAGCCGTCCGACCGCCCGCGAATGGACGAAACCGCGACAAGCAGGCCTTGCAGCCCCCACCACGGCCACAGGTGCCGGTTGACCATCCGCGCCCAAGCCATGGGCGACCGCGGGTTGAAGCGCTTGGGCGGATGCGCGGCAATGTGCGCCTGGGCCGACGCATAGGCCGCCTCGTACTGCGCGTAGACAACGTCCGGCGCCACGCGCGTGCGCGCCCGCACAGCTGCCCGCTCGCCATACGCGCGTCGCTCGTCCGAGTGCGCGAGCATCCGGTACAGCGCGTCGCCTAGCCGATCGTGCTCGCCCGGTCCCGACGCCACGAGCACGCCGTCGTGGCCGTCCTGGACCTGGAACGCGACGCCCATCTTGTCGTCGATCGCCACCACCGGCACGCCGCACCACAGCGCCTCTGAAATCACCTGCCCGTAGGTTTCCGTCAGCGACGCGTACGCAAAAACGTCGGCGTGGCCGTAGTAATTGCGCAGGTCGCGCTGGGCTTTTTCGCCAGGAAAATCAACGCGATGGGCGATGCCGAGCCGCTCCGCCTGTTTGACAAGCAACCGGTGCTCCTGGCCGTCGCCCACCAGCGTCAGGGACGCGTCCGGCAGCCGCGGCAGCACGTGGCTCGCAAAGACCTGAATGACCTTGTCGATGTCCTTTTCCCGCGCGTGGCGGCATACGACGATGATGCGCTGGCCTTTGGCGAAGTCGGCGCGAAACGGATCGGCGCCCAGCGGCTGGTCAAAGATCGCGACGTCAATGGGCCGCGGGATCGTGTGCAGCGGCACGTCCAAACCAAATTCTTTCCAGTAGTTGGCGAGCGCCTGACACTGGACGATCAGGCCATCGCCGGAGTTGTAGACCTTGGCGAACGACGCTTCCACGCGCGGCGCCAGGCGCGCCCAGGCGTTGCGGATGGCCTCGATTTGATAGATCTTGTTGGGCAAAAGGTGCTGAGCGAAGCCGGGCAAGTAGATCGTGTTGGTCGAAAGGCACGGAATTCCGTGGAGTTCCCGCATCATCGGCGCCCAGTGCATCAGCAGGCTGTTGGCATGGGAGTGGATGACATCGAATTTCTGGGTGTTGTTGAACGCGCTCGGTGGCCAGGCAAACGGCATCTGGACGCCAGGGTGCGCGCGAAACGTCAATGAACTCAGGAGCAACGAGCCAGGCGCCGCCGATGGCTCGTCCGCGCCTGGATGCGGGCCGACAATGGTCACCGTGTGGCCGCGGCCCTCCATGTAGCGCTTGAGCGCCTGGGTCGAGAGCGACGGCCCGCAGGCAAAAGTGACCACCGGGTAGTCGGTCAGGATGGCGATGTGCACGGGAACACCTCTTGGTAGCGGCTGGCGACGGCGATGGCCTGCCAGCGCGTGACGGCGCGGGCGATGGCTTGGCGCAGATGCGTCGAGCGATAGTCGTTGGGATGGATGGCAAGCCGGGCAACCGGCAGTCGCGGCAGGGCCCGCCCGGTGAGCTCTGCCGCGAGCAGCGAGCCCCACAGGCGCGCGGGCGTGCGCGAGGCAAAGCTCAGTGCAGGGGCGACGATCGGCGCGCCATGGCTCGGCCAAATGCGCAGCTGGTCCTCGCAAAAGCCCAGGCCAGCGTCGGCGACGGCGCGTCGCACCGCGGCATTTTGCAGCCACGCCGGCGCGACAAAACCCGTTGGAGCCACGCCCAGCGCGTCGCGCAGCACCGCCAGCCCGGCGTCGATCCGCTGGCGCGCGACGTCCTGGCTCAGGTCGTGAAATTCGCCTTCGCCCGCTGTCAGCGCCGCCGCCGCCAGCTTGCGCGCCGCCGATTGCGGCCGCGCGTCCGCGAGGTGGTAATAGCCGTGCAGCAGGATTTCATCGCCCGGCAGCAGCGCGCGCTGGAGCCGCTCGCAAAACGCCGGGTAGCGCCGCAGGTCCGCGTGGCCGTGAAAATCCGGCACGACAAGCAGCGCCAACCGCGTGACGCCAAGCGAACGCAGGTGCGCCAGAGCCGTGAAGACCAGGTCCTCCTTGGCGGGCGTGACATCGTGCAGGCTGTAAAGCGCGCGGTGAGGCGCAGCGGCGGTCGCCATGGGCGGTCCACTATGCAAGAGCCGTGCCAGCCCACGATCCGGCACAGGCGCTGGAATATCGCGGACTTGCGGATTGTGGCGTTGGCGCGTGTGGAGCACGGTTGCTCCACAAAGCCGCAGACGGCGGAATCGTACTCCAAAGTGCGGCGAACGGACAGGTGACGGCTCCGGCGCAGATTGGCTTTGGGCAAACAGTGCGCGCCTGTTATCGTCGCGGTCGGGACGGGCTTGAACGAGGAGGACGACAGGTGCGCAGCGTTCGCAGGGTCACAGCGCGGTATGTCATCGCGATCGCCGCCTGCGCGGCGTTGTGCAGCTGCAGCCTTTTGCACAAATCCGCCGACGTCGCGGATGACCCCGGCGCCGCCGACGACACGGCGGACGACGACGCACTGCTCTTCTCGACTGACGCATTGGCTGACGCCGTGCCCGACGCGGCCAAGCCCGAGGCAGACGCGCACGACGCGGCGGATATCAAAGACATTGTGCACAAGGACGCTGCCAAGGACGCCGCCGAGGACGCCGCGCCCGATGCGGACGCCGCGCCCGATGCCGCCGACAGCGCCGCAGCTGCCGATGCAGTGCCTGACGCCGGCCCGCCGGTCTGTACCGCCGCCGAGATCACCGCGTGCAGCGACAACAACCCGTGCACGATCGACACCTGCGGCCCGGGCAGCGGCTGCGGCCACACGCCGTGGACCGGCGCGTGCGACGATGGCTCCGCCTGCACCGCCGGTGATTCTTGCGCAACCGGCCAGTGCGTCGGCAAGGCGATCAGCTGCGACGATGGCAAGCTCTGCACGTTCGACCTCTGCAAACCCAGCTATGGCTGCGTCCACCAGAGCAGCAGCGCGCCGTGCGACGACGGCAACATCTGCACGACCGGCGAGCACTGCCAAGCGGGCGCGTGCATCGGCGGCGCGCCGGCGGATTGCAGCGACGGCATCGCGTGCACCCTGGACACGTGCGAGCCCGACTTCGGCTGCGAGCACAGCTCCGGCGATGGCCCGTGCGACGACGACAGCTACTGCACGGTCGGCGAGAAATGCGTGGGCGGCGTCTGCGGCGGCGGCAGCCCCGCGCTGTGCAACGACGGCAACGCCTGCACCAGCGACGGCTGTGACCCGCCGACTGGCTGCACGTTCACGGCGCTGGAAGGCGCGTGCGACGACGGCAACCCGTGCACCGGACCCGACGCGTGCGTCGCGGGCGCGTGCGCAGGCGCGGTGCTCGTCTGCCTGCCCGCCGACGTGTGCCACAGCGCGGGCGTGTGCGACAGCCAGACCGGCACCTGCAGCCCGGTCAACGTGCCCGACGGCGTCACCTGCAGCGACGGCCTGGCGTGCACGACCGGCGACGTCTGCAGCAGCGGCGCGTGCGTCGGTGCCTCGCAGTGCGACGATCACGACGTCTGCACGCTCGATTCTTGCCCAGCCAGCGGCAGTTGCCAGCACACGGCCAGCTGCACGGTCGGCGGCACGGTCAGCGGCCTGGTCGGCAGCGGCCTGGTCCTGGCCACCGGCAGCCAGGTCGCGGCCATCGCCCAGAACGGCGCGTTCACCTTTCCCGGCGGATTTGCCAATGGGGCCAACTACTTCGTCACCGTCGCCAGTCCGCCGGACAGCCCGCCGCAAGCCTGCGACGTCAGCCACCGCGCGGGCACCATCGGCGGCGGCAACGTCAGCGACCTCGCGGTGCGCTGTTCCAACTGCGGCGACGGCCAGGTCGGCGGCGACCCGGTGATGCGCATCGAATTTGACTGGTTGGCGAACACGCAGACGCCGGCGCCGGAATTCATGGACTGCTGGGTCAACGGGACGCAGGTGCTGCACGTCGACGCCGCGACGCTGGACACGTACTGCGATCCGCTGATTCACCATGAAAATAGCGTGGATCCGAGCGGTTTGGCGGCGATCGTCGCTGGGAACAACATGCTTTCGTGCCAGTTTGCCCAGAACCTCGCGTGGATCGTCGCGACGGTGCGGCACGCGTCCGGGCGCGGCGAGCAGGCGGTGCTGTACGATTTTGCGGGCGATACCGGCGGCACCACCGATGCCGTGCGGCGCAATGCCGCGTGTCCGGGCTTTGACGTGCTGGTGGCGCCGGCGAGCGTCGGCGTGAACGTCGGGCTGCAGGAAGCCTGCGATGACGGCAACTTGGACAACGGCGATGGCTGCTCCGCGCAGTGCGCTACGGAGGCGTGCGCGACCGGGACCGATGGCGATCAGGACGGCTTGGACGACTGCTACGAGACCGCGACCGGCGTGTACGTGGACCAGACGCACACGGGCACGTCGCCGCAGCTGTGGGATACCGACGGCGACGGGCTGAGCGACGGCGACGAGTTGCTTGGCACGCCGGGCGGGTTGGACCTGGCGGCGCTGGGCGCGCAACCGCTGCGGCAGGACGTGTTCGTGGAGGCGGATTGGATGACCGACGACGACGAGTGCGCGCTGCACAGCCACCAGCTGGTGCCAAGCCAAATTGCGTTGGCGGCGACGATGTTTGCCAACGCGCCGCACGTGAATCCGGACGGGACGACCGGGATTGCGCTGCACGTCGACTACGGTCAGGGTGGCGTGTGGACCGGCGGCAATCACGCAGGGACGGCGGTCGAGTTTCCGCCCGAGATCGGCGCGGACCTGGCGGGCGTCAAGGCGGCGAATTTTGCCGCGAACCGGCTGGGCTATTTCCATTACGCGCTGATGATGCACAGCTTGGGGCCGACCGCGGGCGGCATCGGCGAAATCACCGGCGACGACTTCATCGTGGCCAGCGGCGGCTGCGACGCGTGCTACACGTGCAAAGGCACGCCGATCGTCGGGCATCTGCAAATCGAGGCCTTCTGTCACGAATTGGGCCACAACCTCGGGCTTGGCCACGGCGGCGACAGCGCGTGCAACGGCAAGGCCAACTACCCGTCCATCATGAACTATCGCCACGCGTACTTTGGCGTGGACACGGACTGCGATGACGCGCCGGACGGCACGCTCGACTATTCCCGCGGCGACCGCGCGCCGTTGGACGAAGCCGCGCTGAACGAGGCCGACGGCGTCTGCGGCGGCTTCTGGATTGACTGGAACCAGGACGGCGCCGTGACGTCCAGCGTCGCGAAGGACCTGAACCCGACTTTTGACGCGACCTGCCCGGGCGCTGCACTGAGCCAGATGCGCGACCACGACGACTGGGGCACCTTGGGCTACACCGGCGTGCTGTCCTATTTGAGCGCCGCGGCGAGCAAGGGTCACAAGGCCCTCATTTGCTATGACGATGCGGCATCGGTGGCCAAGCGTACGCCGGTCCGCTGGCTGGGGCCGTAGCGATGACGGTTGTGTGGCGCTTTCGCGGCGAATCCATGACGCGCCGCCGGGCGCTTGCATCGCACGTCGCTTGTCCCTACGCTCGCGCGGCCTGCGGCATCTGGCCGTCAGGCGGGCGTCCGGAAAGCCGAGTCGAACGTGCGTGAGGAGCGATTGGGATGCCGTCGGTCAAGCCGCTGAAGAAGCTGCGTTTGCAGGGTTTCAACAACCTGACCAAGACGCTCAGCTTCAACATCTACGACATCTGTTATGCCCGCACGGCGGCCCACCGGGACGAGTATATCGCCTACATCGACGAAGCGTACAACGCCGAGCGTCTCACGGAAATCCTTGAAAATGTTGCGCAAATTATCGGTGCAAACCTGCTGAACGTCGCGCGCCAGGACTACGATCCGCAGGGCGCGAGCGTGACAATGCTGATCTCCGAGGATCCCATCGAGATGGCGGCCTACGCCGACGACGGCGAAGAGGCTCCGGGGCCGCTGCTGGTGACAAAAATCAAGAAAGATTCAGTGGTTGGCCACCTGGACAAAAGCCACATCACGGTGCACACCTACCCGGAGAGCCATCCGGACAATGGCATCTCGACGTTTCGCGCGGACATCGACGTCTCGACCTGCGGGCGAATTTCTCCTTTGAAAGCGCTGAATTACCTGCTGCACAGCTTTGAGTCGGACATCGTGACGATTGATTACCGCGTCCGCGGCTTTACGCGCGACGTCAGCGGCAAAAAATTCTACATCGACCACAAAATCAACTCGATCCAGAACTTCATCGCCAAGGAAACGCGCCACCGGTACCAGATGATTGACGTGAACGTCTATCAGGAAAACATCTTTCATACCAAGATGTTGCTGAAGGATTTCGACCTGGACACGTACCTGTTCGGCACCGGCGCGGACACGCTGACGGCCGAAGAGCAGCGGACTGTGGAAAAGCGCCTGAAGCGCGAGATGCTGGAGATTTTTTACGGTCGGCGCATCAAAAAAGGCGCGTGAGGCCGCACTTCACTTGAACACGTAGAACTTTTCGTTCTCACCGAGCATTCCCAGCTCCGCGCGGATCGTCTGGCGCCGCACGTCCGGTCGCCCGGCGAACGCGCTCAGCCGCGATTGCAGTTCCTCGCCGCGCATGCGCTGTTCCAGCAGCTGTTCATCCAGTCGGTGCAGCTCGGCGCGCCGGTCGTCCACGCTGCCTTTCGCCGTCCACGAATGCCACAGACCAACGGCGCTGACCACGGCAAAAATCGTGAGCAATATCAAGCGAATGCCGTGCCACAGCCATCGAAACGTCGTCGCGATTCTCTTGCGCCAAGTCGCCATTGCCGCCCTCGCACGTTGCGCCCTGCGCGAATTGCAGGTGCCACGGCGCGGAAGATGACGCAGACTGAAATCCCGTCAACTTTTCAAGCGAAACTCGCCACGAATCGGATCGCTTGCATGCCGATCAGTCTCTAACTCCCTGAATTCAGGGAATCGTTTGCGCGCTTGAAACGGGTGTCGTCGCGCGGTCGCCACCGCTCGCGGAGCGCGTTTCGCGTTGAATTCGCAGCTCAAACGTCGCTCCGCCGCCCGGTGTGTCGCGATAGGACACCGTGCCGCCGTGGGCCTCCGCCACCTGCTTGACCATCGCCAGCCCCAGGCCCGTGCCGCCCTCCTTGCCCTGCGTGGCAAAAGCGTCGAACAGGCGGTGCTGAAACGCCAGCGGCACACCCGCGCCGTTGTCGGCAAAAGTCAGCACAACTTCATCGGGATTGCCGGCGATTTCCACGGAAAACTGGCTGCTCTTGTGGTCGACAAGCGCCTCGCGCGCGTTCTTGGCGATATTTTGCACCGCCCGCGCGATCTTGAACGCGTCAAACCGCGCCATCCCGCGGTCCTGCGCCGTCACTTGCCAATGCACGTGCGAACCGGCAAAAATCGCGTGCAGCAACTCCTCGACTTCCTTGGCAAAATCTGCGAGCGCCACCCTGCGCGTCAGCAGCACCTGCTCGCCGCGCGCAAACGCCAGCACGTCGCGGGTCATCTGCGTGAGCGCGTCCAGCTGGCTGAGCGTCTTGGCGGCCAGCTCGGCGCGTTCCGCCGGCTCTTCCTCGCGGGTCATCAGCTGCACGTAGCCGGACGCGACGGTCATCGGCGTGCGAAAATCGTGCAGCACGCCCGCCAGCGCGGTCCCCAGCGCCGCCAGCCGGTCCTCGCGCTCCGCCTGCGCGCGCTCCTGCCGGACCGCGAGCGCGCGCGCGACCTGACCCGACAGCAGCGACACGACCTTGGCGTCAGCATCTGAAAAACCGTTGTGTTTTCCCGGCCGATCGAGCACCGCCAGCGCACCAAGCATCTCGTCCTCGACGATCAGCGGCACGACGAGGCCTGCCGCGGGCTGAAACGGCAGCTGCTCTTCCTCGGCCATCTCGCGCAGCGCCGCCAAGCCCGGGCCGATCTCCAGCGGCGCGCGGTGCTCCATCGCCCTGCCGCACAGGCCCAGCTGGGTCGGAAACGCCAGGATCTGCACGCCCGGCGTCCGCCGTTCCTGGCGATGGACAATCAGCCCGCCGTTGGGCGTCGCCAGCGCGACCTGACACAGCGAGCTCGGCACCGTCACGGCGATGCGCTGGATGATCGCGTCGATCGCCGCGTCCAGGTCACCCGTGGCGCCCACCTCGCGCTCGATCGCAAACAGCAAATCGATCTCCGCCAGCCGCTCCGCCAGCTGCTCCTGGGTGTCCTTGAGCGCCAGGTTGTTGTGCACAAGCGTTGCGTTGAGCTGCGCGTTCACGATCGCGATCGCCGCCATCGCCATGATCGTGGTCAGCAGCGACTCGTCCTCGACGGTAAACCAGCCGGAGCGGCGGTTGAGGACCTGGACCACGGCGATGAGCGCGCCGTCGCGGTCGAAGACGGGCTGACAGAGCATGGACCGCGTGCGGTAGCCGAGCAGCACATCGGATGACGGGTCGAACCGGCTGTCCAGGTACGCGTCCTTGACGTTCACGCTGCGGCCCGTCTGCGCGACCCAGCCGGCGAGCCCTTGGCCGCGTTTCAACCGGATGTCGAAATGCCGCGCGCCTTGTGCGACCGAAGACCACAGCAGCTCGCGTTCCTCGTCGATGAGAAACAGCGTCGATCGGTCCGCGTTTAGCGCCTGCGTCACGCGTTCCATGATCAGCCGCAGCAGCGTCTCCTGGGCCAGGTTGGCCGAGAGCGCCCGCGCGATGTCCGCCACGATCGCCAGCCGCACGTCGCTGTTCAGCGCCACGATCGGCTCCGGCACGTCAACGGGCAGGTCTCGGGACTGGACTGGGCGTTGCGACACACGGCCTCCGGAGTGCGATGGTAAACCCGCCAGCGCCGTTCGTCATCCCGCAGTTGTCGGCGTCGGCCGTCCGTGGCAAAACCCGGGAGCATGAAGCACGATCAGCGCCAAAAGCCGACTCCGGGGCACACGCCGACGCCGCCGACCGGCCAGGCGCGCACGCCGTCGCCGCTGGCGGGGCACAGCTATGCCGCCGGGCAGACGCTGCAGTCGTTGCAGACGACGGTGCCTGAGCCGCAGCTGCGTCCGGAGCCTGGATCGCTGCACCGCGCCGCGGCGGCGCTGCATGGGCTGCACGGCGGGGTGTTGGTGCATGCCGCGCGGCACGCCGACGTGCCGGTGGCGGGGCTGGCGGCGATCGTGTTGGCTGAACAGCATTTCTTGCCGCCGCGCACGGACGATCGGATGCCGCTGCGGTTTGAGCCGTACCCGTTCTGGCTGGCGACGGGGGCTGGCTGGTAGACAGCCACAAGGACCAGGCCGCCGAGTATCAGGCGCTGCGCGAGGCGCAGGAGGTGGACCCGGTGGCGGCGCTGGAGGCGACGCGCATGGGCGTGGCGCAGGTCAGTGGCGGACAGGCGCAGGCGGCGGGGTACACGTCGGCGGCGGCGATGCACGAGGCGCTGGCGGCGGACGCGGGCGCGCAGGTGCGGGCGCTGGGCGCGTTGGCTGCGGCGGATGCGGCTTTGGGCGACGCGCTGCGGTCGGAGAATTGGCGGACGGTGGCGTCGTTGCGCGCGGGTCCGGCAGCTGGTGCGCTTGGCTACGACGACGCGCTTGCAGCATTTTCCAGCAGTTACAAGCCATTTGCGCTCGGCGGCGGGGACGACGACGGCGAGGCGCCCAGGAAGAAGCGCCCGTAGTCGGGCCATACGCACGCGCCTCATTTCGAGATCAAACGTCCGTCCTTCACGGCCTGCCTGCGGCGGAGCGCGCGGGCGGTCCAGTCCGAAATGCCACAGGTCCAACCTGCGACCGTTGGACCTGGCAGTAGGCGTTCCTGCATCGCGACAATTTCCCCGTGCCGATGCGCAGCCGCTGGACGCTCCCCCGTGCGCGTGTACGATGCGCCGACGCGTGGCGCGTGTGGGGCAAGATCGGATGGGGCAACAAGCGCGAGAACGGGTTGGCGTGGTGCTGGTGAATACGGGTACGCCGGCGTCCACCTCGGTGGCGGACGTGCGGCGCTATCTGGGGCAATTCCTCAACGATCCTCGGGTTATTGACATTCCAGCTTGGCAGCGCTGGCTGCTGCTGAACTGCATCATCTTGCGTTTTCGCCCGGCGAAATCAGCGGCCGCGTACCGCAAGATTTGGACCGATCGCGGCTCTCCGCTGCTGGTTCACGGTCTGGACTTGGCCGCCGGCATGCAGGCGGCGCTCGGCGAGCAGGCGCTGGTCAAGCTGGCGTTCCAGTTCGGCGATCCGTCGATTCCACAGGCATTTCAGGCCTTTGCCGATGCCGGCATCACGCGCGTTTGTGTCGTGCCGCTGTTTCCGCAATACGCGTCGGCCTCGACGGGCTCAGCGGTGCAGGCGGCGATCGAATCCGCAGCAAAACGCTGGGTAATTCCGTCGTTGCACGTCGTGCCACCCTTTTGGTCCGCGGCGGAATTCCTCGACGGCATGACGGGACACCTGCAGGACGCGATGGGCCAGGAAGAGCCGGATCACGTGGTGCTGAGCTTTCACGGCGTGCCGGAGCACCACTGCACGCAGACCGACGAGACTGGAAAACACTGCCTGAAATCAACGACGTGTTGCGATTCGTTGCAGGCGGCCAACGCGTCGTGCTACCGCGCCCAGTGCTACGCCACCGCGCGCGGCATCTTGGCGCGCCTGCAGCTGGACCCGGCGCACACAACGGTCGCGTTCCAGAGCCGCCTGGGCCGCGTGCCGTGGATCAAGCCGTACACAGACGTGGTGTTGACGGAGCTTGCGGCCAAGGGAGTGCGTAAAATCGTCGTCGCGGAGCCGTCTTTTGTCGCGGATTGCTTGGAGACGTTGGAAGAAATCGGCATCCGCGGGCGCGAGGATTTTCGCGCGGCCGGCGGAGAGGATCTGGCGCTTGTGCGATCGCTGAACGCGGATCCGCAGTGGGCGGCCGGGCTGGCGCAGATTGTGCGGCGATCGTGCGCGTGGCTGGCTTGAGCGTGGCTACCTCGGCGGCAGCAACGACGGCAGCGACCAGTTGATTGGCGTCCCGCCGCGCGCCAGCAAGTGCGCGTTGATTTGGGAGAAATGTTTGCTGCCAAAGAAGCCGCGGTATGCGGCCAGCGGCGACGGGTGCGACGCGGTCAACACCAGGTGTCGGCTGCGGTCCACGGACTGCGCCTTGCGCTGCGCTGGCGTGCCCCACAGCGCAAAAACCAGGCCGTCGCGCCGCCGGTTCAGTTCGGCAATCGCGCGATCCGTAAACTGTTCCCAGCCCTGGTTGGCGTGCGATTGCGGCTGGCCGGCCCGCACGGTCAGCACCGCGTTCAGCAGCAGCACCCCTTGGCGCGCCCAGGGCATCAGGTTGCCATTGTCCGGCAGCGCGATGCCGGTATCTGCCTGAATTTCCTTGAACACATTGACCAGCGACGGCGGCGGCGGCACACCGGGCTGCACCGAGAAACACAGGCCGTGGGCTTGGCCCGCGCCATGGTACGGATCCTGGCCGAGGATCACGACCCGCACCGCGTCGAACGGCGTCGCCCAGAATGCGTTGAAGATGTCGGGTCCCGGCGGATAAACGACCTGCGAGCGCTTTTCCTCACGCAAAAACGCACGCAGATTCTGCATGTACGGCTGCTCGAACGTGTCCCCCATCACCGCCAACCAGGACGGCTCCAGCTGCGGCGGCTTGTGCGTTGTCGGCTTCATCCGAACCTCCTTCCAGCGCAAGTACGCCAGCCGGGGGCAGTGCGCAAGCGTCTTCTGGTCGTGCGGCGCCATCCGCGGTATACACGCCGGCCGAAAGTGGAGTTCAAGCCGTGCCGAACCGCGGCGCACGACCGCAGGGAAGCGCCCGCGGCCCAGTCCGAAATGCCCCAGGTCCGCCGACCGGCGCCTGATGTCGGCAAACGGTCAGCACGGGTAGAATGCGGTCCTGCCGCAGGAGAGAGCCATGAGCGTCGCCGTGCTTGTCGCCCCGTATTTTCAGGAAAACACGCTGCGCTACCTCGAAGCGCTGGCAGATCTGCCGGGTGTGCGCGCGGTGGTGGTTTCCAGCGACCCGGCCGAGCGGCTGCCGCCCGAACTGTTCAAGCGCCTTGCTGGGCATTTTCGCGTGGCAAATTGCATGGATGGCGGCCAGCTGGCGCAGGCGTGCAAAACGATCGGTCGCTCGGTCGGGCCGGTCAAACGGCTGCTGGGCGTGCTGGAGCAGCTGCAGGTGCCGCTGGCGGAAGCTCGCGAGATTGTGGGTATTCCTGGGATGCACGCCCGTGCGGCCCGCAACTTTCGGGACAAGGCGCAGATGAAGAAAGTGCTGCGCGAGGCGGGGCTGCCCTGCGCGCGCAGCCGGCTGATTGAGAACGACGAAGACGCTTGGAAGCTCACGGAAGAAGTGGGTTTTCCGATCATCGTCAAGCCCGTGGACGGCCTGGGATCGCGCGCAACGTGGCGGATCGCCAACGAAGTCGAGCTTCGCAACGCCTTGAAGTCGCTGAAGCCGAGCCTGGATCGGCCGCTGCAGGGCGAGGAATTCGTGCTGGGCAGCGAGCACACTTGCGAGACGGTGACCGTGCAGGGGCGACCGGTCTGGCATTCCGGCACGCACTACTTGCCGGGGCCGCTGGAAGTGCTTGAAAATCCGTGGATTCAGTACTGCGTGCTGTTGCCGCGCGAGGCGGATCTGCCGATGTTTCGCGATTTTTGGCCGATCAACACCGCGGCGCTGACCGCGCTGGGGATGGAGACCGGGCTGAGTCACATGGAATGGTTCGTGCGGCGCGACGGGACGCCGTGCATTTCCGAGGTGGGTGCGCGGCCGCCGGGTGTGCAGATCATGCCGCTGATGTCGCTGGCGCACGAGACCGACATGGTGGCGGACTGGGTGAAGCTGATGGTGAAAGGCGAATTCGAGGGGCCCGAGCGCAAGTGGTCAGTCGGCGCGGCGTTTCTGCGCGGGCAGGGCGCAGGCAAGCGCGTCAAGGGCGTGTATGGCCTGGAGCGCGCGGACGATTTGATGGGGCAATACGTGGTGGAAAAATCCCTGCCGCGCGTTGGGCAGGCGCGCGCCGATGGCTACGAAGGCGAGGGCTGGGTGATCGTCAAGGCGCCTGACACCGCGACGTGCCGGCAGGCGCTCAAGGACCTCGTGACGCGCGTGCGCGTGGAGTTGGAGTAGTTGCCGCGGCAAAAGCCGCCAGAACCCGAACACCCCAAGGGTCGCGGGCCGGGCTGGGGGACTGGCACTCCACCACGTGTCGAAGGTCGGGACAGGCCAAAGGGTGTCCGCGTGCGGTTGCCAAAAGCACAGTCTGGCGCAGCGCCAGCCACGTCGCGCGAAATATCTTGAAACTACAACATATTGTCGCGATTCGGTTACAGGCCGCCGGGCGGGAAAACGCCGCAGCGATCCGGACAGTTCGGGGTGCGCCTGTACGCCTGTCCAAGCGATGTCTGTCCGCAGGCCGCTATTTGTTCTTGATAATCAGCTGGTTGCCCGGCATCACCGGCTAGACGCCGAGCAGCTTGGTCAGGATTTCCCGCATGATTTCAGTGGTGCCGCCGCCGATGGAGATGAGCCGCATATCGCGGAAGGCGCGGCTCACTTCGGCTTCGTCCATGTAGCCCATGCCGCCCCACAGCTGCAGGCAGCGGTCGACGACGCGGTTGGTCGTCTCGCCGCAAAAGAGCTTGGCCATCGTAATTTCGCGAAACGCGTCCTCGCCGCGCACCAGCAAATCGACGGCGCGGTAGCAGAGCTGGCGGCAGGCTTCCAGCTCGGTTTCCATCTGGACCAGCTGGTGGCGCACGACCTGGTGGCCGGTCAGCGAGCGGCCGAACGCCTTGCGGTCCTGACACCATTGGATCGTGTCGTCCAGGATCCGCTGCGCACCGGCGGTTGCCGAGACCGCGCCAACCAAGCGTTCTCCTTGGAAATTCATCATGATTGAGTAGAAGCCCTGGTTCTCTTCGCCCAGCAGGTTCTTGACCGGGATGCGGCAGTCCTCGAACGCGATCTCGGCGGTGTCGGAGCAGTGGTTGCCCATCTTCTCCAGCTTGCGCGTGACGCGATAACCCTTGGTATCCGTTGGGAACATCACCAGCGAGATGCCGCCGTGGCCGGGTTTGCCGGTCCGTACGGCCAGCGTGATGAAGTCCGCACGCGTGCCGTTGGTGATGTAGGTCTTGGCGCCGTTGATGACGTAATCGTCGCCGTCGCGCCGCGCCGTCGTCCGAATACTGGCGACGTCGGAGCCGGCGTCGGGCTCGGTCACGCCCAGCGCTGCGATCGCCTGACCCGCCACTGCCGGTGCCCAGAAGTTGCGCTTATGGTAATCATTGCCGATTTCGCCGATGACCGGCGTCGCCATGTCCGACTGCACCAGCAGCGCCATGGTCAGCCCGGCCATCCCGCTGTTCACCATCTCTTCGGCGTACGCAACCGTATACCACCAGTCCAGCCCCAAGCCGCCGAACTCCTCCGGCACGCGAATTCCCAGCAGGCCCAGCTCCGCAGCGCGGGTGAACACTTCGCGCGGAAACAGCCGCTTGGCCTCCCATTCATGCGCGTTCGGGTGCAATTCCTTCACGCACCAGTCGCGCACTGTCTTGCGCAACGCATTGTGCTCACTGGTAAATTGCGGGTAGCAGCGCATCCGGTCAGCAGCCAACATGGGAGTCTCCAGGAAAAAGGGCGGTCATCGCCGGTGCGGAAGGCTAGCAGGCTGACGGATTTTCTCAACGCCGCGGTCACGCGCGCGCGGCCCGGTAGTGAAACTGTGACAGTGCAAAAGCGTCCCCGGCGGCGCCAGGGCATGTCCCGAAGACGGTGACAGCCCAAGCGCGCCAGGTCAGCGGTGGGTCAGGTCAGCAAATTACTTGCCGCCCAGCTTCTTGTAGTGATCGAGCGCGTCCTTTTCCAGCGGGAACTCGGGGCCCATCTTGGTGTGGCAGGTCTTGCACGCCAGCGTCGCCTCGGTCTTCTTGGCCTCGGTCACAAACGCCTTCCACACTTTCTTGGCCTCGCCTTGGCCGCCCTTCGCGCACGCGTCTTTGGTCATCGTCGTGTCGAACTTGGTCCGAAAGCACTTGCCGCCTGCGGCATCGTCATCGGCCGTGGCTGTCAGCGGCGACATCGCCACGCCGCACAGTGCGATTGCCCCAACCACCAACATCGAAATCGTGAATTTTTTCATTGCAACTTCTCCCAAGCGTCGCGGCAGCCAGCCCAATGCCGGTCGTCACCGCTCTCACTGCAAGCAGGATAGGCTGGTCCGCAGGTTTGGGAAGGCGCTGCAAGGGCCTGACTTGCGCCAGATCAAGTCCGCGGGTGTCCTATCGCAAGAAGCCGGCGGAATTCGCCGACGCGAGGCGCCTCATTGCGTTTCTTTGCAACCGCCGCGCGCTTCCACATCGGCCCCGTCTGGCGCAGTTGGCGTCCGCGAAGTAGGCTACCGGCGGGCTGATTGCCCAGGATGACCATGGATCCCCTCGCGCCTCCCAGCCGCCTTCGCCGCATCCTCACGCTGATTCTCCAGATCACGGTGCTCGCCGGGCTTGGCGCTGGCGGCTATTTCGGCTGGAAGAAGTACCAAAAAACGTCCGTCAAGCCGCCGGAATACGTGACTGAGCCGGCGCAGGTCCTGCCGCTGCTGATTGAGCGGACCACCGCGACCGGCACGCTCCAGCCGCTGCTGACGGTTCAGGTGGGTGCACAGGTGTCCGGGCGCATCGTCAAGCTGTACGCGAACTACAACAGCCAGGTGCACCAGAGCGACCTGCTGGCGGAGCTGGACCCGACGCTGTACGCCTCGCAGGTCGCGCAAGCGCGGGCGAACCTGGCGCAGAGCCGGGCGGTGCTGCAGCACGCGGAGGCGGCGCAGCGGTCGGCGCAGAAGACGCTCGCGCGCACGCAGGTGCTGTACGCCAAGCAGCTGGCGACCCAAGCCGATCACGACACGGCGGTCGCGGCGGTGGAGATGGGCCGCGCGGACATCGCCAACGCGCAAGCGAACATCGTCCAGGGCGAGGCCTCGCTGGCGCTGCAGGAGACCAACCTCGCGTATTGCAAGATCTATTCGCCGGTCGATGGCGTCGTGCTCAGCCGCAGCGTGGACGTGGGCCAGACGGTCGCAGCGTCCCTGCAGGCGCCGGTGCTTTTTTCGATCGCCAAGGATCTCGGGCAGATGCAGGTGCACGCCAACGTCGACGAAGCCGACATCGGCAAGCTTGCGGAGGGCATGCCGGCGTCGTTCACCGTCGACGCGTTTCGCGGCATGGTCTTCCAGGGCGTGGTCAGCCAGCTGCGCTTGAGCCCGCAGATTGTCTCGAACGTGGTGACCTATGACGCGGTGGTGGACGTGCAAAACGTCGCGAATCGCCTGAAGCCGGGCATGACGGCGACGGTGATTTTCGAGACCGCGCAGCGCAAGGGCGTGCTCGCGGTCCCCAACGCGGCGCTGCGCTGGCGGCCGACGGCGGACGACAACGTGGAGGGCGACTCGGCGGCGGGCAAGAAGAACGACGCGAAGGTCCAGGCGCGTGGCGACAGCTCGGGAGGGCAGAAGTCGCGCAAGAAAGGTGCTGATATCACCGCGGATTTGCCGACTGGCGCGACGGCCTCGGACCTGACGCGGCTGCCGCCGTCGCGCGTTTACCTGGTGCACGGCAAGTCGCTGGTGCCGGTGGATGTGGTGGTCGGCGTGAGCGACGGCAAGTTCACCGAAGTGCTGTCGGGCAACGTGCACGCGGACGATCAGGTCGTCGTGCGGCGGCTGGAGAAGGCCGACGCGGGCGCTTCCAGTGCCAGCAAAGGCGGCCCGCCCAAAGGGATGCCGCGGCGGATGTTTTGAGCCCAGAGCCAACGAGCGCGCAGCCATGAGCGACACGCCAGTCATCGATGCAGTCGCGTTGCGCAAGGTCTATGCGGCCGGCGACACGCCCGTCGTCGCGCTCGCCGACGTCACGCTGCAGGTGCAAAAAGGCGAGTTCGTTGCCGTAGTTGGCGCGTCCGGTTCGGGCAAATCGACGTTCATGAACCTCATCGGCCTGCTGGACCGGCCCACGAGCGGCGTGCTGCGGCTGGACGGCGTCGACGTCGCGCGGCTGACGGGCAACCAGCGCGCGATCGTGCGCAACCACAAGGTTGGCTTCGTGTTTCAGGGCTTCAACCTGCTGCGGCGCACGTCCGCGCGGGAGAACGTCGAGCTGCCGCTGCTCTATGCCGGCGTCCCGGCGCGCGCGCGCGAGGAGGCGGCCAGGCTTGCGTTGACGCAGGTCGGGCTGGGCGACCGGCTGGAGCACATGCCCAACCAGCTGTCCGGCGGTCAGCAGCAGCGGGTGGCGATCGCCCGGGCGCTCGTCAACCAGCCGGCGCTGTTGTTGGCGGATGAGCCGACGGGCAACCTTGATTCCGCGACGACGCGCGAAATCCTCAAGCTTTTTGTGGACTTGAACCTGCATCACGGCATCACCATCGTCATGGTGACGCACGAATCGGACGTCGCGGCGGTCAGCCGGCGGGTGGTCCAGTTCAAGGACGGCCACCTCGTCCTGGACGGTCCGCCGCCGCCAGAGTGGACGCCGGCGATCGGCGTCCCATGGCGCCAGGCCGCCAAAGTGGAGGCCGCTTGAGCATTTTCACCTTGCTACGCTTGGCGTTTCGCGTCATTGCCCGCAACAAGGCGCGCGCGATGCTGACGGTGCTCGGCATCGTCATCGGCGTGGCGGCGGTGATCGCGATGGTTGCGCTCGGCACGGGCGCGCAGCAAAATATTGCCAAACAAATCGCGTCGTTGGGATCCAACCTCATCATCCTCATCCCCGGCACGACCAACGTCGCGGGCGTGCGCGGCGGCGGCGGCTCCAGCACGACCGTGGACGTCGACGACATCGACGCGCTGCGCCGCGAGGTCAAGTCCATCTCGCTGATTACGCCGGCCAACCGCCAGCAGGTGCAAATCGTCGCCGGTGACGCCAACTGGGGCACGACGGTGCAGGGCACAACGCCGGCGTTTTACACAGTGCGCGATTGGCCCGTGGAGACCGGCGCGCAGCATTCCGAGCTGGACGAAGCGTCGCAAAACAAGGTCTGCGTGCTGGGAAAGACCGTCGCGACGCAGCTTTTTGGCACGGATGACCCGATCGACAAGTGGGTGCGCATCAAGAAAGTGCCATTTCGCGTCATCGGGGTGCTGCTCGCCAAGGGCCAGTCGCCGATGGGCACCGATCAGGATGACGCTGTGATTATTCCGTTTTCAGTCTATCGACAGCGGATGGCGGGCACGCAGCGCGACCAGATCCAGGCGGCATACGCGGCGGCGATCGACGCCAATTCGGCGCAGGCGGCCGTGGACGAGATGACGGCCGTGCTGCGGCAGCGCCACCACCTGCGCGAGAGCGCCGAGGACGATTTCTCCATCCGCAACCTGGCCGACATCGCCGCGGCGAGCCGTGAAGTCTCTGATTCCATGACGCTTTTGCTCGGATCCATCGCTGGCGTGTCGCTGCTGGTCGGCGGCATCGGCATCATGAACACGATGCTCGTCAGCGTCACCGAGCGCACGCGCGAGATCGGCATTCGCATGGCCGTCGGCGCCAAAGCCCGCGATATTCTGGTGCAATTCCTCGTCGAAGCCGTCGTGCTTTCGGCCATCGGCGGCGCGATCGGCGTCCTGTTCGGCTGGTGGGTGGCGCGCCTGCTGAGCGACGCCACCGGTTGGGTCACTGTCTTTGACCCCGCCGTCGCCGCGCTCGCCTTCGCCGTTTCGGGCGCGGTCGGCGTGTTTTTTGGCTTCTGGCCCGCGCGCCGGGCCGCCCAGCTGGATCCCATCGACGCCTTGCGTTACGAGTAGCCATATGCCCGTCCCGTTGCCCATCCGCCTCGCGCTCGCCGTTCTGCTGCTGACCCCGGCGCTGTCGGCACGCGCGCAAACGCCTGCGCCGGCTGGGTGGACGCTGGATGAGGCGTTTCGGCGGGTTATTGCCAATCATCCCAACGTCTTGCAAGCCATCGCCAAGGCGCAGAGCGCGCGTGCGCAGGTGGGCGTGGCGCGCAACGCGTGGCTGCCGACCGCGACGCTGGACATGAACCACCAGGAGGCGACCGGGAACGTGCCGTCGGCGCCGGGCGCGTCGTACGGCCTGAACCCCTTCTGGTCGGGCTCGCTCGTCAGCAAGTGGGTCGCGTGGGATTTTGGCAAGACAACCGCGAATATGGACGCGGCCGACGCCAACGTGATGGCCGCGGATCAGGACCTGCGCGCGGCGAAAGTGCAGCTGTGGTCGGCGCTGGCCCAGGGCTGGGTGGCGGTCATGGCGGCGGACGCGGCGCTGGCGGTTTACCAAGCGGCGCTGGCGCAGCTGGAGCGGACGCGCGACGCCGTGCGCGAGCAGGTGGGCGTGCGCGCGCGGCCGGAGCTGGACCTGTTCAAGGCGGAAGCGGATGTTGCCAGCGCGCAGGGCGATCTCCTGCGCGCCGAGGAGCTCGCCCGATCGCAGCGCCTCGCGCTGGCCGTCGCGCTGGCTGAGCCGCATATCCCGCCGGGTCCCCTGGCGCCGCCGGTCTTTGACACGCAGACCCTGGACGCGGGCGCGCTGGACGACGACGCACGGCTGGACCAGCTGACGGCGCTGGCGATTCAGGACCGCCCGGAATTCGCGTCGATCCGCGCGCACATCGCCGCGTTGGAGCTGCTGCAACGGGCGGCTGAGCGCGCGGTTCGCCCCAACGTCTATGTCAGCGGTCAGGCGAGCGCGACGGGCGGCGATTTGGCCGGCCTCGCGGTCAATTACGGCGTCACGGTCGGCCTGTCGTTCCCGCTGTCGACGGTGTGGACGCAGCCGCCGCTCATCACGGATGCCGGTGCGCAGGTCCGCGCGCTCGTCGCGAGCCAGGACGCGCAAATCCTGACGCTGCGCGGGCAGATCAACCAGGCGATCACCTCGCTCGTGCAGGCGCGCAAGCGCTTGCCGGTGGCCGTTGCGCAAGCGGGCTATGCGGAAAAGGCTTGGAATGCCGCAACATTGCGCTACAAGGCCGGCGCTGGGCTGTACCTGGATGTCGCGGATGCCGAGTCGAACCTGGTCAAAGCGAAGCTGGCGGTCGTGCAGGCGCAGCTGGATGTCCAAGCGGCCGTGGCGCAGCTGGCCTACCTGATGGGTCGTGTGCTACCGCAGCCTTAATCGCAGATTGCGCTACGGCGCCAGCAGATCCTGCCAGGCAGCCGTGTTGCCCTGCGCCGCCAACAGCCACGCCGCCATGCTCACGTCGCCCTGCTTGGTGTCGTCGATGTTGCCGATGACGATCGACGCCAGCGCGGTCATCGCGTCGGGCGGCAGCGTTACCGCGGTCAGATCGCTGCCCACAAGCCCCGAGACGTCGCCCAGCATGGTCGTGTGCATCGTCCCGTCGATCAGAAAGCGCTTGTAGCGGTCCGGATACGCCGTGTGCAGTGCGCCGGTCGCCTCCAGCAGCCCCTGCTTGAACAGCGCGGGGTCGATTTTGAAGAAAACGCCGGACATGATGCTGTCGTTGTAGCTCGAAAACGCCGCAACGCGCAGGTTTTGGTCGCGCGCCAGCTCCCAGTTCAGCAGCGGTGTCAGGTGCGCGCTCGTGCCGCAATCCGTGCAGGACGGCGGAAAAAAGCGCTTCACATTGAATTCCTTGACCAATTCCGCCAGAAACGCTGGATCGCCTTCCTTGCCCGTGCCCGTCCCGGAGTCCTGCACGACCAGGATCTCCACGTCCGGCCAGAGCTTGCGCACCAGCAGGATCCCGGGAATGGTGCCAAAGCCGCCGCCCGACGAGCCCATCAGCGTGATGCGCTTGGGGTGCGGAAACTGCGCCACGCCGATGTCCAGCGCCGCCGTCAGGTTGCGCAGCCCGTGTTGCCGGCGGTCCAGCACGCCGTCGCCGTTGTCATCCGCGTCCGCCTCGCCGGCGAACATCGAGCCGTCGCAGTACGGCAAATACACCTGGTTCCAGTCCTTGAACGGGTTGGTCGCCTTGGCTGGGTCCAACACGTCCAGCTTGGGAATTCCCGCCGGGGCCTTTTGAATCGCCAGGCAATACGTCGACCAGCAAGCGCCGCCGCCTTGCAGAAAAATCATCAAGTTGTCGCTCTTCTGATCGCGCACGGCCATGCGAAATGGATCGCCGCGCAGGCACATCGGCCCGGATTTTACGTCGAATTCGTAGGTCGTCACGCCGTCTGCCGTCGCCTGCGTCGCGACTTTGGCCAGGCCCAGGTAATCCGCGATACCTTGCGCCCAGACTTCGCCAAAACCCTGGGTTGGGGTCACATCCGCTGCGTCGCCGACGGCGTCCGAGCCATTTGCGGTATCCGTGGCCGCCGGCGAAGCCGTGCAGGCAGCGGTCAAGGTCAGGCACAATAGTGCGACTCGCATGGCTTTTTCCCAAATTTACGGCGCGTGAATCCGGCCCGGCGCGCCGTTTGCCCCGCTGGCAGTGTGTCAGGTGTTGCAGTCGCCGGTGCTCTGGGCGCTGAACATCTTGCGGTCCTTGCCGGTGCCGTCGATGACGCGCGCGGTGAAGGGCATCGCGACGGCGCTGTTGCCGTGGAAGTTGCCCACCGAATTCGTTGAAAGGGTCTGAACTTTGCCGTCAGAGCCAGTGATTTCCACCGTGATGCTGGCGGTGCCGTCGCAAGTGTCGACCGTATGAAAGCCGGGGTAGACGGTGCCGGCGATGGTGAAAGTCGGGCCTTTCTTGGTGTGGCAATCGATGCACGCGAGGCCAGGCTCCATCAGATCGGAGCCGAACAGCGCGCCGAAGATCCACTTGAGGCCAGACGGGCAATCCGGCTCCGCGACGTCGGGCGCGTTCCCGGCGTCGGGCGTCGTCGGCACGTCCGGCGTGACGGGCACATCCGGCGTCACCGGAATGTCGGGTTGGATATCCTCGGGCGGCGGCACATCGGCGATGACGGGAACGTCAACGATGACAGGCACATCCGCGATCTTCGCGGCGTCAGGCACATCCGGCGACTCTGCGTCCACGGGCGACTGCGCGTCCGTCCCCGCGCCCATATCAGGCGCGCCCGCGCCGGTGTCGAACTTGGCGCTGTCAAACGACAAGCCGATGTCGGTCGGCCCGCTGTCCACCTTCAGCGTGCCGTCGCTCGACGCCGTGGTCGAGGTGCTGCACGCGCCAAAAGCGATGGTGGCCGTCAAGCCGAGGAAGAACCTGATGCGCATAAGCAAATCCGCAATTCGAGGCGGCACCGAGCCGTGGCCCTAAACTACCGGGAGCTTTCGCGCGATGCAAGCGGCGCCTTGCGCGTTTCGGCTTGGTCTACGCTTCAGACGGCGGCACCTTGGCGGCCTTTACCGCCCGCGGCTTGCGAACGGCGGGCTTAGCCTCGCGCGCAAGCCGCACGATCCACTCCGCGTGCGGTGTGTGTGGAAACATGTCGACCGGCGCGATCTCCGCGACCTGCCAGCCCTGCTGCGCGAGCACCGCGAGGTCGCGCGCCAGCGAGCTTCCGTTGCAAGAAACGTAAACCAAATGCGTACTTGCCGGCAAGTCGGCGAGCGCCGCCAGCACGACCGGCGCGCAGCCCGCTCGCGGCGGATCCAGCACGATCGCGTCCGGCCGCAGCTTGGCCAGCCGCGGCGCAAAGGCCTCGGCCGCCTCGCCGACAACCGCGACGTTCGCCGCCGCCAGCCGCGCAATGTTGCTCCGGGCATCGGCCACAGCCGCGCCGTCGCGCTCGACCAAAGTCACTTGTTTCGCACGGTTGCGCAGCGTCAGGCCGAACACGCCGATGCCGGCGTACAGGTCCACGAGGTGCGCGATCTCGGCTGGCAGGAACTTCTGCAGCATCTGGACGATGGCCTCGGAGGCGTCATGGCGCGTCTGCAGGAACGCTGTGGCGCCTAATTCCAGTGTTGTTCCAGCCACTTGGACGGACTGCACGGCCGCGCCGGCCAGATGCCGCGTCTCCTGGCCCAGCACCGCGCCGCCCGCCGCCTGCTGCAGGTTGGCGAAAACGCCGGAAATACCTTGAATTTCCATGAGTTGTTCGGCGATCGGCGCCAGCCCGGACTCGTGGCTCACCACCAGCGTCAGCAGACCGGCATCCTGCCGCGGGTCCAGGCGAAACAGCACGGCGCGCAATTGCCCGGGTCGCTGCGCGTCGCGCCAGGTCGTGATGCCAGAATGATCAAGCACTTCGCGCACTTCATGCAGCACGCGTTCCACCTTGGCGTGCTGCACCACGCAATGGTCGACCGCGACCAGATCGTCGGTGCCCGCGGCAAAAAAGCCCATCATCAAGCGGCCATGCACCCGGCGGGTCATCATCAGCGCGCGGGTCCGGTAGCCGGTCGCCCGCGCGTGCGGCTGCCAGGAATGCCACACCGCGTTCGCCGCCAGCGGACCCAGGCGCTCCTGCAAATCCGCTTGCTTGACGCGCTGTTGGGCGTCGATCAGCACCATCTGCCACGGACAGCCGCCGCACCGCACCACCACCGGGCAGGGCGGCTCCACGCGATCCGGCGACGGGACGTCCAGCCGCTCGATCTTGCCCCAGGCCATGTGTTGGCCTACGTGGCCGATGCGCACAAAAAGCGTGTCGCCCGGCACCGCACCCGGCACGCGCACGATCACCGGGCCGTCGGGCGTGTCGCATTCCACCAGCGCGCCGTCCGCCTCCGCCAGCCGCAGCACGCGCCCGGGCCACACTTCTCCGGTGATCAAACGCGGCCGATAGTGCTTCATGGGACCTCTCCGACACTGGCCCAGACGGCAAAAACGAGGCCGGCGAGCATCAATACGTTGGCGCTCCAGCGCTGTGTGCGCGCACGGTCCCGCGAAATCCGCAGGAGCCCGCGCCAGAGCAGCGTGCAGAGTAGCACCCAAGTGACCTGCGCGGCGTCAAGGCCGAGGCCAAAACTCACGAGCGGCCACACGAGCTGGTCATAGCCCGCGACGAGGTGCTGCAGGCCGTTGCCAAAACCGAGGCCGTGGATGAGGCCAAAGCTGGCCGTCAGCAGCGACAAGCTCCACAGGCGCGACGCGCGCGGCTGGCGGGCGCGAAAGGCGGCCATCATGATCGTCAGGCCAATCGCGATGTCGACCCAGCCCGGCGCCGGCCACTTGAACAAGAGCGCCAGCGTCATGCTGGTCAGGTGGCCGACCGAGAACGCCGTGACGGCCGCCAGCAGCGCGGCCATCCCCGGCGACGCGACGACCAGCGTGAGCAGAAACAGCAGGTGGTCCGGGCCGGTCGCCAGGTGCAGTGCGCCCTCGCGGGCCCACGCCTCAAGCAGCATCGTCGGCGGCATCCGCAACCGCGGCGCCGCACGGGCATCGGCAAGCTGGGCGGCCGACATCGTCTCGTTGGGCGACATGCCCGCCGCCGTGTCCTTGGCCGGCGACTTGCGTTGGACCGGCGCCCCGAGCGGTCGCGCCGGCTGGCCGTTCAGCGGCACAGTCATCGCTTCCGCCGACGGCGGCACCAGCGCCCGGACCGGCTCCGCGCCCGCGACCGTCACGGCGAGGTACAGCGTCGTCCGCGTCTTGGCAGCCGAATAGCCCAGGCGGCGAATCGTCAGCTCCTGCACCGGCTGCGCGCAGTCGACCGCAAAGTGCATGCCAATCCACGCGCCACCTTCCCGCTCCGAAAACCGTGGGTCGGCCTGCCCCGGCGCGGCCGGTGGCAGCGCGGCGCTCGTGCAGCCGTCAAACGCGAACCCGTGCAGGACCGTGTTGGCCAGCTCCGCGCGATCGCGCTCCGGCGGCAGGCCGATATTGCGCAACATTTTGGCATACTCGGTCAGGTGCTCGCGACCCAGCAGGATAGTCCACTGAAAATGCTGACGATCTTGGGTGCTGAACTCGAGAATCGCGTTCGAGCGGACCTCATCAATCGGATGGGCCATGCCGTGCGTCTGAAACAAAAGCAGCCCGGCGAGCACCAGCAGCCGCGGCAAAAGGCGCAGGCGGGCGAACACAGGCTGGTGGCGGCGCGCGATCATGCGCCAAGAGAGTGGCAGGGCCCGGACGGGGACGCAACTGGACGCGCGGTGTATTGACACGCGCGTCGGCATGGCGAGACTGACAACAGCAAGAGGTGGGCAATGGCGCGGTGGATGACAATTTTGGGCTTGGGCGCGTTGCTGGCGGGCACAGCGTGCACGGGCGCGCGGCAGCAGGTGGCGGTGGCACCGGTCGAGCAGGGCGGGACATACATCGACCCGTGGGGAACGCCGGTGGCGTGGAGCGCGGTGCCGGCGGCATCGTCGTCGGCGGGCGCAGCACCTGCCTCCGCGGAGGCCGATGACGCGAAACCCAAGGCGGAAGAAGCGCCACCCGCACCGGCGCCGGAGCCAGAACCCATTGTGACGTCTGGTGATCTGGGCGGCGACGAAGACAACGACGATTGACCGGCGGCTGTCAGGCCGCGGCCCAGGAGCAGATCGGACAGGCGCTTGCGTCGTGGCCCCGCGCAGGACAGAACTTGCGGCCAAACCAGATGATTTGCAAGTGTAATTTGTTCCAGTCGCGCTCCGGAAACAGCGCTTTCAGGTCGCGTTCCGTCTGCGTCACGGAGCTGCCCGACGTCAGGCCCCAGCGCGTCGCCAGCCGGTGGATGTGCGTGTCGACCGGAAAAGTGGCCACCCCGAACGCCTGGGCTAATACGACCTGCGCCGTCTTGTGGCCCACACCTGGCAGCCGCTCCAGCGCCTCGAGATCGTTGGGTACCTGGCCGCCGTGCTCGGCGATCAGCATGCCCGACAGGCGGTGAATCGCCTGAGCCTTTTGCGGCGAAAGTCCGCAAGGTCGGATAATCGCACGAATTTCGTCGACGGTCAGCTGAATCATCTGCGCCGGCGTGCGCGCCCGCGCAAAAAGCAGTGGCGTCACCAGGTTGACGCGGACGTCGGTGCACTGCGCGCTCAGCAGCACGGCGATCAGCAGCGTGTACGGGTCCGTGTGGTCGAGCGGTACGTCCGGTGCGCCGATCGTCGCGTCCAAAATATGCTGAATTCGTTGGCATTTCTTGCGCAGCGCCGGACTTGTCATGGTCGCGTTCCTCGCGCACGCCTTCGCGCGCGCCGCGAGTGTGCCGCGTCTTTCGTCGGCGCGCCAACGTGCTACACTCGCGGGCGGCTAACCGGAGGCTGCCGTCCATGAAACAAGTCCTGATCTCGATTCTGTCCGCCGCGCTGTTTGCTGTGCCCGCTTTTGCCGACGAACCGGCGCCCGCTGCTGCGGACGCGGTCAAGGCCGCAGCGCCCAAGCCTGCGGACGCCAAGCCGTGCGAGGGCAAGAAAGGCGACTGTCCCGATTGCGCTGAACACGGCGGCCGCGGCCCGGACTGCGCCGAGTGTTGCGACGACGACGAGGACGGCGACTGCTGCGACGGCCAACCGGGCGACGGCAAGCCGTGCGAAACCAAGGACGTCGAGGGCAAAAAGTCGGACGGCAAGGACGGCGACGAGCACCACCGCCGCGGCCCGCCCGGCGGCCACGGCATGGGCGGCTTCTTCGGCGGCTGGGGCTCGATCCTCGCGCCCAACGCGCTCATCCAGACGCAGGTCGGCCTCTACGCCGGCAAGGACAACCAGATCGCCAACGGCGACGTCGTGGAGAGCGCCGGCAATTTCATCTTGCGCCGCGCGCGGTTGGGCATCGCCGGACACATTTCGGAGCGCATCACCTACAACCTCTCGACCGATCTGGCGGACATCGCGAAGGGCAACTCGCCGATTCACGACGCGAGCATGTCGCTGCGTTTTCTCAAGCACCAGGACCTGACGGCCGGCGCGCAGCTTGTGCCGTTCTCGCGGTTCGCGATGATTGGCGCGGGCGATCAGGCACTTGCGCAGCGTCCCAAGTCGGTCGACGCGATGGCGCCGTTTCACCAGGTCGGCGCCTCACTGCACGGCCATTACGACATCGGCGGCATCCAGTGGTGGCTCGGCGCGTACAATTCCTTTGAGCGCAACGTGACTTACTTCGGCGGCATCGCGGAGAATTCGTTCCTCTTTCTCGGCGCCAACGGCAACCGCGCCCGCGGCTACAGCGTCGCCGGCCGCATCCAGGCTGAACCGCTCGGCTCTTTGGGCGAACAGGCCGCCAGCCGCGGCATGAAAGACAAATTCCGCTTTGAAATCGGCGCGGGCGGCTACTACGACGACGCCGGCGGTTCGACCTCCTGGGCCGGCAGCGCGGACATCCACCTGAAGTCGCACGGCGCGCACTTGCTCGTTGAATTCCTGATGGATTCTGCGGCGCCCAAGATGACGCCGACGGTCGCTTCCACGCTGCCGGATACAACCAAGCGCCAAGCCGTCATCGCGGAGCTGGGCTACACCTGGTGGCGGTTTAACGCTGCGGCGCGCGTCGAGTTCATCGACCCGAACACGGCGGTCAAGGACAACCACGACGAGGTCGTCGTCTCCGGTGCGCTCGGCGCCCAGCTGACGGAAAACCGGGCGCGCGTGCAGCTCCAGTTTGACCATCGCACGCAGACGACCGGCCCCGCGCTGGACGACGACACGCTGTTTGCGCAGTTCCAGGTCAAGCTGTAGCCGAGGGAGGCTGTGATGCGCCACGCGCGATTCAAGACAGGCCTCCGTTCGATTGTCGCGCTTGTGGCGCTGGCAGTGGGCGGGACGGCTTGCGACAACACGACGACCTCGCTGCTGCGGGCGCACCAGGCCGCGAACCGCAACGAGCTCGTCGGCGGACCGGTAGCTTACGCCGATACCGGCGATTTTGTTCTGGAAAACGACAAGATTCGCGTGGCGATTCTCGGTGTGGAGCGCTCGTGGGGCCCGGGCATCTACGGCGGCAGCTTGGTCGACGCGGACATCCGCCGCAGCGACGCGCGCTACCCGATGGGTTCCGGCCGCGACCGGTTCTCGGAAATCTTTCCGTTTGCCAACCTGCTCGTGCCCGCGCCGATTGGCACGCAAGTCAGTGTTTTCAAAGATGGATCCGACGGTCAGGCTGCGACCGTCCGCGTCGAAGGCGTCGGCATGTTCCTATTCGACGGCCTCAGCATCCTGCGCCGCGACAAGACCGCGCTCGCCGCGCTCTATTCCGACCCGAAGACGGCGGTGCATTTTCGCACCGACTACACGGTGCAGCCCGGCGAATCCTTTGTGCGCATGAAGACTTGGGTCATCGTCGACGCGGAGCCGACCACCGACTACGCCGACATTCCCGGCCAGATTTGCAAGGACGACAGCGGCTGCCAGACGCCGGACATGAAGTGCGCCGCGGGCGCCGACGGCAAGCTCGCGTGTCAGTGCAAGACCCTGGACGAGCTTGGCTGTCCGGGTAAAGTCTGCGAAACCAATGGTCAAATCGCCCATCAGTTCGACGCGTACGGCTGCGAAATCTGCGCCTGCTCGGACTCGCTGCCGATGAAATACACCGACGGCTCCGAGTCCGTGTTCGGCATCATCCTCGGCGACAGCGCGCTCGCAGCGCCCGTCAAGCGCGCGGGCGTGGGCGTCGGCGACTTCGTGTTCTTCGGCAACCAGAACGACATCTTTGTCCCCGGCCACGGCTATGACGAGGAAAAACCCGTGTGGGACGGGCTTTTTGCCAACGTCGACCTGTTCGCCCACCCGCTGGCGTTTGACTTCGTGTCCGCGGCTGGCGGCGACGTCAGCTACGCGTATTTCTCCAAGAAAATCAACGCGACAGACAAGGACCCGGTCGTGCTCGTGCCGGTTTTCACGTCCGCCGCCACCGCGTTTGTCACCGCCAGCTTGCAGTGCGATTTCCACCGCGATTGCACCGACCCCGCGGCACCGGCGAATTGCGCTGCGCTGGAAGCTGCGTCCGTCGCCTGCCAGAGCGCGCGGGTCTACGAATTCGAGCGATTCCTTGCAGTTGGCGCCGGCGACATCGGCAGCGTGTCAGACACTGTCTTCGCGGCGCGCGGCACGCCCACCGGCACCGTCCAGGGTTTTGTGCGCTGGCGTGACTCGGGCGCAAACGCGACCAACGCGACCGTCTTCGTGCTGCGCGACCCCGATCCCACGCAGAAATGGGCGACGGCGGATGATGTGATCACCGCCAATCACCTCATCGACGGCTCGCCCGGCGTGCTGAATGCGGTCGACGCGGACGTGGGCCTGGATCCGGTGGAAGACGGCACGTTCAGCGCGACGCTGCCGGCTGGGCACTACGTGCTGATCGCCATGGACGAAAAGAAGATCGTCGTGGGTGATCCGATCCAGCTGGAAGTGAAAGCGGGCCAGACGTATGTGGTTGCGCCGTCGCTGCCGACGCCGGCGATTGTGCACATCGAGACGACGGACGGCGCGGGTGCGGCGCTGCCGGCCAAGGCGACGGTCGTGAAGTTGGGCGCGGACGGCAAGCCGCTGTGGCGCGACGGGGGGCGGCGGCCGTATTTTGGTCAGGGACGCCTGGGCATCGGCGTGCAGTTCCTCGGCTTCGCGATGGACGGCAAGTTTGACGTGCCGCTGGAAGCGGGGCCGTACCAGGTCGTCGTTTCGCACGGGCCGGAATACGGAATTCTCAATACAAACATAACGTTGGCGGCGGCAGATGACAAGCCCGTGCAGGCGACGCTGCAGCGCGAAGTGAACACGGCGGGCTGGGTCGCGACCGACTTCCACCTCCACGCGGAGCCGAGCTTTGACTCCGGCATGCCGCTCGCGACGCGCGTCGCCACGGTGGCGTCGGAGGGGCTGGAGTACGTCGCGTCCACGGATCACGACGTGTTGTCCAACTACCAGCCGTTCATTGAGGAATTTGGCATCCAGTCCTGGCTCAAGGCGGTCGTGGGCTCAGAAGTTTCGACGCTGGAGATCGGCCACTACATCGGTTTTCCGTTGCAATACAACGCGTTGGATGTGCCGTCGCACGGTTCGGTCGACTGGTACTGCGAGCAGAGCCAGACGATCGTCAACAACATCCTGGCCAAGTCGGGTTTCACGTCGTCGGACAAGCCGTCGACCATCGTGGCGCACCCGCGCGACGGATTTTTGGGCTGGGCGGAGCAGGGCGGCGTGAACGCGTATTCGCTGCAGCGCGCGCTCAGCTCGCTGGAGAACGCCAATCCGGTGCTGCGGACGATGGGCTGCGATTTTGACGCCATGGAGATGTACAACGGCAAGCGCTTTGACATGGTGCACACGCCGACGACCGCGGAAGTGATGATTTTTGAACGGTGTATTTGGCGCATCGACCACTCCAAGACCGTCGCCGATCTGGACGCGGCGTGCCCGGAGCTGAACGATCCCAAGCACAGCGACCGCGGGCTGACCCAGTTTCCGCTGACCCAGTGCCCGCCCGGCGAGGCGACGACCGATTGGCTGACGTGCCAGCACCGCTACCGGATCGCGGCGGCGCAGTTCGTGTCCAGCGAGATCCTGATTCGCACGGCGGCGGAAGCGGACGCGTGGATGACGGAAGCGGCGAAGCCCGATGGCGGCGCGACGGTCGACACGCTCTCGGCGCTGTGCACGTTCCAGAATCCGGACAACCTGAGCGATCCTGGCTCCAAGCAGGCGGCGTTGGACGCGCTGGCGAATCCGCTCGACGCGCTGCTGGCGCCGGCGGATCAGGATCGGCCGTGCGCGCGGACCGAAGGCGTGATGGAGGACTGGAGCAATTTCATGGAGCACGGCCTCATCCGCAGCATCGTCGGCGGGTCGGACAGCCATGGCTTCAAGGGCGAGCCCGGCACGCCGCGGACGTGGATCCGCTCCAGCACGGACGTGCCGGCGTCGATTGATTCCAAGGAGATGGCGCGTAACCTGCGCGCGGGCCAGACGGTCGCGAGCTACGGGCCTTTTGTCGAGCTGACCGTGAACGGCGCGATGCCGGGCGACACGATCGCCGCCAAGGGCAAGTCGACGGTCAGCGTGCACGTGCGCGTCCAGACACCGTCGTGGTTTGCGATTGACCGGTACGAGGTGTGGTTGAACGGCCACGTGGTCAAGGAAGTGAACCTGCCGGACAGTGCGTCGCGGACGGCGCTGATCGTCGACGTGGACGACACTTTTGACGTCACGCTGCCGACCGGCCGCGACTCCTGGCTGGCGGTGAACGCGCTGGGCACGGGCGAGACCACGCTGATGCGCCCGGTGCTGCTGGACGTGCCGTTTGGCGAGCTGCAGCTGCCGCGCGTCGCGGCGATGGCGTTCTCGCATCTGGCGGTGATCAATGCGCTTTTCCCGCCGCCGGCGCGCATTCCTGACTTCTTCCCCATCTACCCGATGGCGACGACGGGCGCGGTCTTCATCGACACCGACGGCAACGGCACCTACGACGCGCCGTTGGCCTATCCGGCTTTTTGCGGCGCGCCCTGCGACGCCACCAGCGGCAAGATTACCGCCGGCGCGAGCAAGGACAAGCCTTGCAGCGCCATCGAAGGCGACTTCGTCTGCCTGACGCCGGAAGGGGTCTGCGGCCTCGACGTGCCCGGCGTCTGCAGTATTTACGACGCGGAGACCAAAGCCGCGCTGCACGGCGCCATCGGCTTTCACGGCGGCAAGTAGGGGCGCACATGGCCGACGACCTGCCGCCAACCGACGCGCCGCCGCCCGAGCTGGCGCCCGATGACGAAGCGATCGCGCGCGCGGAGGCCAAGCCGCCGCTGTATCGCGTGTTCCGCGGCGCGCTGTACGTGACCTACATGGTCGTCGTCGTGTGGTTCTGCCTCGCGATGATTATCGGCGTCTATCGGTCGTTCATGACGCCGTAAGGCGACGTGCGGCAAGAACTGGCCGTGGGGGACGCCTGTCGCTGGGTCGCCGAGTGCGCCCGCTGCGCGATGCGCCCGACGACACACGCCTGGGACGCGATCGGGTTGTTTTTGCGCGGGCCCTGACCGTCAGCCTGCGCCCGTCCCGGTCGTCAAGTTGGGCAGCTTCAGGAACCGCTGGATGCGCACGTAGTTCGCGCCAAACAGCCACGTGCCCGCCAGCGCGCCCGCCAGCACCGCCAGCGCGTAGATCTTGCCCTCGCCCAGCGTGACCAGGATCGGCCCGGGGCACATGCCCGTCATCGCCCAGCCGACGCCAAACAGCAGCCCGCCTGGCAGACTGCCGCCGTGGATCGGCTTGGCGGCGAGCTGGATCGGCTTACCCGTCAGCGTGCGGCCATAGCGCCCCAGCAGCCAGAGCCCAGGCGCCGTCAGGCCCACGCCGACCGCCAGCAGCCCGTACATGTGGAACGAGTCAAAAAGAAACATGTGCTGGATCACGTCGAAATCCGCGGCGCCGCTGCGGCTGAGCAGGAATCCGAACGCGACCGACAGGACAAAAACCAGAGCCATGACAAGTCCTTACGGTGCGATGACGCGCCAGAGGAGGTTGGCGGTCAGGATGCCGCTCGCCATGAAGGCGAGCACACTGACCAAGCTGCCGGGCTGCATGCGTGCCATGCCGTAAATGCCGTGGCCGCTTGTGCAGCCGCCGGCCATGCGCGTGCCGACGCCCGTGAGCAGACCGCCGGCAAAGAACCACGCGATTTTGCTGGCGTGGTCGAGGTGCAAGCGCGTGTCGAGCATCCCGGCGTTCCAGGTCGGCTGCCATGGACCGGACGTGATCGAAGACAACACGCCGCCGCAGACGAGCCCTGCGAACATCACCAGCCGCCAGTGCGACCGCAGCTCGGGTCGCGCGAAGTACGGCGCTTTGCTCGCGAGCGAACAGAATTCCTCCAGGCCGGTCGACACGCCCAGCGCGCGGTTGCCAACAGCCTGTAAAGTCAGGGTAATGGCGGCGATTCCCGCGCCGGCGATCGCAAAATGCCAAGGTTCCAGATCGTGCAGCAACATGGCCGCTCCCTGCAGCCGGTGCGGCCGCGTCTCCGAGTCTCGCATCCGCCGCGCGCGCTGCCAAATGTCGCGGGCAGCTCGTTTTCCCCATCGACCGCGCGGATTCCCCCGCTTTCTGGGTGCAGCGCGCGTCCGATGCCTGACGGGAACCGCGGTTGCCGCTGTCGATTTCGCAAGTTCGGCGCCAAAACGCCCGACTGGTGCGGTTTTTGCAGCGATGGAAGATGGTTGCCGCGATGCGGCTGGAGACGTGAGGCAGGCCATGCGTACGCAAGGAGCACAAGCCAGGTTCTGGGCAGTCGTTGCGCTGTCGGCATCTTGTGTCGCCGGGTGCGTCAGTTCCGCGGGAGACGTGGGTGCGGACGACGAGGACGCGGCGGTCCTGTCGTCCGTCAGCCTCGCGTTGACGGCTCAGGACGCAGTGTCGAGCGACGCTTCCGCAACGACGACTGCGGTTGCCGCGTCATCCGACCGGCTGTACGGCGTGACCGTGGACAACATCGCGAAGTTGCCGTCCATTCTCGCGGCGCTCGGGCGGATCGGCGCAAAGCACCGGCCGATCGCCCGGATTGTGTTTGACGAGGGCGTGTCGCCCGGCGAGTACGCGCAAGCGGTGCCGGCAATCCACGCGCAGAGCGCGGTCATGGGCGAGATTCTGGACTCGGAATACGTCGGCACGGTCAGCGTCGCGGCGTACGTGGCGCGGGCTCAGGCGTATCTGGCGGCGTTTCCAACCACGGTCGACGTCTGGGAGATCGGTAATGAAATCAATGGTGAATGGCTGGTTGCGCCTGGTGGAACGAACGCAGATGTCGTCGCAAAAATGACGGGTGCGTATTCCGTGATCAAGTCGGCTGGTAGGCGCACCGCGCTGACGCTCTACTACAACAAGAATTGCTGGTCATCGCCGAAAAACGAAATGTTTACTTGGGTCAACGCCAACGTTCCGGCGCAAATGCGCACCGGCTTGGACTACGTCCTGGTCAGCTACTACGAGGACGACTGCAACGGCCTGCAGCCCAACTGGAACGCGGTCTTCACGCAGCTGCGGCAAATTTTTCCGACCGCCAAGCTGGGAATCGGCGAGTGCGGCACCAGCAAAGCGGCCAGCAAGGCCTCGTACATCAACAAGTATTATGGGATGAGCGTCAACGTTCCCGGCTATATCGGCGGCTATTTCTGGTGGTATTTTTATGAGGACATGGTGCCCGATACCAAGTCGTTGTTCGCGACGCTGCTGGCGGCCATGCCCTGACGTCGCCGCCCGCCGCGCCTTGTCCGACAGTCGCAGTGGGCGCCGCCCGCTTCGCGGCATTTTCCCGCGCCGACTCCCGCCAAACCGCGTGCCCACGCGCGCAGGGACTTCCGCCGCGCCCGGCTTTCTGTTCAACTATCGGGCCCGGGAGGCGCGCGTTTGACCGTTCCAGTGACCCAAACTTCGCAGGTGCCCACGCCGCAGCGGTCGTTCAATGAGCGCGTGCTGCGCTGGCTGCGCACGCTCTTTGGCATGAAGCGCGTCGACCAGCCCGTGCTGGTGCAGTCCGCGCCGCTGTTTGCAGTCGTCACGGCGGCGAGCGTGGTCATCGCCACGTTCACCCGCGCGGTGTTCCTGACCGACCACGAGACCAAGATGTTGCCGTGGATGTTCCTCGGCTCGTCGGTCTTTACAGCGGTCGCGTCCATCGCGTATGTCGGCATCATGGAGCGCACGTCGCTGACGCGGCGCTTTTTGGGCCTGCTGATCTTGGCGCAAATCTCCTTTGCTGCCCTGCATTTGGCTTATCCGCTGCATCCCAAGGGCATCGCGCTGGTACAGCTGGTGTGGTGTACCGGCATCGCCAACCTGATCCTGTTGCAAGCCTGGAACATGATGTCTGCGCTGGTCCCGTCGCGTCAGGGCAAGCGGCTGTTTCCCGTGCTCGCGGCGGTTTCGACGCTGGGCGCGGCGGCGGGCGGCGGTCTGGTCAGCCTGTTTCTCAGCCGCGGCATGGAGGCGCGGCACCTGCTGTGGGTCGTGCTCGCGCTGCTGGCGTGGCCGCTGTGGAAGGTGCCGCGGATTGTGCGCACGGTGACCGGCCTGACCGCCGATGCCGCCGAGGATCAGGCGCAAGCCGGGCGCATGCCGTCGACGGAGATCCGCAAGGAGCGCGGCAGCGATATCCTGCGTGGTTTCCGCAATATTCGCGACACGCCGCTGTTGCTCCGCCTGGCGCTTCTCGTCTTCCTGCTGCAGGTCGCGTCGCTCATCCTCGACTACCAGTTCTCCACCGAGCTGAAGTCGCGCTACGCCCACGACAAGAACTCGATCGCTGGGTTTTTGGGGACGTACTATGCGATTTCCAATTTCGTGGCGTTCTTCGTCGCGCTGGTCGCAACCGGGCGGATCGTGCGGTTGGTCGGCATCGGCGTAGCGATCTCGGCGAGCGCGATCATCATCGGCATCGGCAGCCTGTTTTACATGGTGTCCAAGACCCACGAGCTGCCGTACGCGTTCTGGGCCATCGTCGCGACGTCGTTCATGGAGCGCATCGGCCAGTTCGCGTTGACGCGCAACGCCATGCAAATGCTGGTCATGCCGCTGGACGCGAAGAAAGGCGAGCGCGCCAAGACGCTGATCGACGGCGTGGTCTACCGCGTCGGCACGGCGTCGGTGTCGATTGCGTTGTTGGTCATGGCGCCGACGGCCGCGCAGCTCGGGCTGCTGTCCTGGGGCACGGCGCTCGCCTGCGTGGGCGTGGTGATTCTGGGCTTGGCGATGGCGCCGCATTACCGCCGCGCGCTGTTCGAGGGCCTGCGAGCCCGGCGCGTCGACTCGGACGCCGATCCGCAGACGCAGGAGCTGCTGCAGCAAAATGCCCTGCGTGAAGCCCAGCAGCGGCTGCGGGCCGAGCGTCCGGCCGAGATTATCCAGGCGCTGGAGATGGTGCGCGAGCTGCGGCTGCCGGTGGACGTGAACGATTTGCTGGCGGCGGCGCGCAATGGCGACACGGAGGTGGCCCGGCGCGCGCTGGAGGTCATGAGCGAGCTGGGCATGAAGCCGGAGCGCCAGCTGCTGCTGGGCCTGCTGACCAAGGACAAGGCCGCGCCGGTGCTGCGCGAGGGCCTGCGGCTGCTGGCGCACTACCCGGACAAGGGCTTGATTCCCTTGGTGTCCCCGTTCATGCACCACGACGATCTGGCCGTGGCGCGGCTGGCCGTGATGTGGATGCGCAGCGCAGGCGGCGAGCACGTGACCTCGCGGATTCACCGCGATTTGATTGACGATTTGCGCAGCCAGACCAGCGAGCGCCGGGCGCGCGCGGTGTTCATTTCCGGCGGCTACCAGAACGATCCGGCGTTCGACCTAGTGTCGATGATCGACGATCCGGCGATGACCGTGCGGCTCAACGCGGTGCAGTCGATGGGCCAGATCGGCTCGCCGGAGTTCATCGACCCGCTGATCAAGGCGCTGGGCCAGGCGGATTTGGTGCCGGCGGCTTCGCAGGCGCTGCTGCGCTTTGGGCCGCCGCTGGTCGGCGCGCTGTCCGAGATCATCGCGGAGCGGCCGCCGCACCCGGCGATCCAGCTGCGGCTGTTTCGCGTCATCGAGCGCTTTGGCACCAACGAGGCGCGCGATTTCCTGATGCAGCAGCTCCTGCCGTCGCATGAATCCGTGGTGCGCGACGCTGCGGTGCAGTCGCTGTGGCGCATGGCGCGCGAGCCGGAGCGGCCGCGGCCGCCGCGCAGCTGGCTGACCAACCAGCTGTTGCGCGAGATCGAGCGGCTCAAGCGCTATCAGATCATCGAGCTGATCGCGGCGGGGCAGACCCTGCGACACAAGTTTTTCCACAGTGAACTCGCGGCGTTGCGCATTCAGTCCGAGACGCGCAGCTTTCGGCTCCTGGGGCTGCTGCACTCGCGCGCGGCGATGCACCGGGCGTTCATGTACTACCGGAGCACGCAGCAGCGGATTCGCTCGAACGCGATCGAGCTGCTGGACCAGCACCTGACCGAGCCGGAGCTCAAGCCGTTTGTGGCGCTTGTCGAGCAGCGCGCGGATGCGGTGCTGGCCGGGCCGGCGGACGGCGCGACGATGATGAACCTCGGCGCGATCACGCTCGACCTGAACGTGCTGCTGAAGGAAGAGACGTGGCTGGCGCGCGTCTGGAAGTGGGTGGAACAGCCCAAGGGGGACAAGATGGCCCGCGATCCGATGGATATGGTGTTCCTGCTCAAGGCGGTGCCGCTGTTCAGCGACCTCAGCGGCGAGCAGCTGTTGCCGCTGACGGACATTGTCCAGCAGGTGCATGTGGAGCAGGGCGATCTGGTGTTTGCGGAAGGCGAGCCGGGCGACCACCTGTACGTGATTGTCGAAGGCGACGTGGACGTGCTGAACGGCGGCGAGCGGCGCGCGTCGCTGCATGTCAAGGAATGCTTTGGCGAAATGGCGCTTTTGGACGCCTCGCCGCGGTCGGCTTCCTGCCGCGCTGCAACCAACCTGGAGCTGCTGGCGATCGCCCGCGACGACTTTCAGGATCTGCTCGACTTGCACCCGGCGCTGGCCCGCGGCGTGATTCGGGTCCTCACCCAACGGCTGCGGGCTGCCAATGAGCACGCGGCGGAAGCCAAACCGGCGCTTCAAGGCAAGTCAGCCTCTTGAAAAACAAGAAACAGATGGCGGCGGGAAAGTCGCGGCAGACAACGCCAGCCGCGCGCGTGCACCGCGAGCTGCTGCCCGACCAGTCGACGGCGCTGCTGCAGCAGCTGCACCTCTTGACGCGCGATGGTCAGCTGAACGCCGATGCGCGGCGAAAGCTCAAGCAAATTAATCATTTGGCGAACCTGCTGACGCCGGATCTGGAGCGCCTCTTCGCCGATGACCGCGACCCGCTGATCGTCGACGCGGGCGCGGGCAACGGCTACCTCGGCTTTGTGCTCTACGAGCTCTGGTGCCAGCTCACGGGCCGCGGCACCGTGCTGAACCTGGAAGTGCGGCCGGATCTCGTGGCCCGGGCGCGCGAGCGGGCGGCGGAGCTGGGCTACGCGCGCATGGTCTACGCGCAAAAGGCGGTGGCGGAGCTGGTGCCGGCCGGCGATCTCGACCGGCCGCCGGTGTGGGCAGATCGCCCGGTCGATGCGGTCGTGGCCCTGCACGCGTGCGATACGGCGACGGACGACGCGATTGAGCTGGGAATTCGCGCCGGCGCGCCGGTTATCGCCGTGGTGCCGTGCTGCCAAGCGGAGATCGCGCGCCTGCTGGCGGGGACGGCCGTGCGTGCGCCCGCGGGCGCGCTGTGGCGCCACCCGATCCACCGCCGCGAGTTCGGCGCGAACCTGACCAACGTGATCCGCGCGCATGTGCTGGAGGCGTTTGGTTATCAGGTGACGGTCACGGAGCTGACCGGCTGGGAGCACTCGCTGAAAAACGAGCTGATCCTCGCGCGCAAGGTGCAGCGGCACAACGGCCTGGCGCTGCGGCAGCTGCAGCAGCTGCTCGCCGGGCTGCCCTACCTGCCGATGGGCCTGCTCCAGCGTCTGCTGCCCGAAGCGCCGGCGCAGGCCGTTGGCACGGAGCCGGACGACGCGCCTTCAACACTCTGACCGAAGTTCGAGATCATCCGGTCCCGAGTCGCAGTGTCGCACCGGAGGTGCGCGCTCGCGGATCCAGTCCGAAATGCAACAGGTCCAACCGGAAAAGTTTGGTATTGGACATCGTTCAGAATGTTTAGGACCCTGCGACCGGCCCGGAACGGCGCGCGCACATTCCTACACACCTCGTCGCATGAACACTGGCAAAGCCGCCGCAGACCCTGCTATTGTGGACGCCGCGGACCGTTTTGCCAGACCGCATGGAACGTTGGATGCCGTCCCTTGCCCCAGCCTGCCCGGTTGCGCGCGACAAGCGCTTCGCGTGGCGTGGCGTCGTGCCCGGCGCGGCGCTGATGCTGCTGGTCCTGGCTGGTTGCGGCGATCAAGTGCAGGCTGCCCCGCCCGACGGCGCGACCGCGACAACCGACGCAGTGGACGCGCAGCTGGCTGGCGACACCGGCTGCACGGGCACCTGCGACGACGGCAACCCCTGCACAACCGACAGTTGCACCGCAGGCCACTGCGTGAACGCGCCCGTCCTCGACACAGCCTGCGACGACGGGAACCCGTGCACGACGCTTGACCAGTGCACCCAGTCCGGCTGCGTCGGCACGCAGGAACTGAGTTGCGATGACAAAAACGTTTGCACCAAGGATAGTTGCGATCCCGCGAGCGGCTGCGTCTACGCCAAAAATGACGGCGTCGCCTGCGACGACGGCGACGGCTGCACACTCAACGACGCGTGCCTCGGCGGCAAGTGCGGCTCTGGCGCGGCGCTGACTTGCGACGACGGCAACCTGTGCACAACCGACACGTGCGACCTGAAGACCGGCTGCCAGTTCACGTTCAACACCGCGCCGTGTACGGACGGCGACGCGTGCACGCTGGGCGACGTCTGCAGCGGCGGAAAATGCCTCGCCGGCACGCTGACGGTCTGCGCCGACGGCAACCCGTGCACCGACGACAAGTGCGACGGCAAGTCCGGCGACTGCGTGTTCCTGCCCAGCGCCGTGACGTGCGACGACGGCAATCCGCTGACCCAGGGCGACACCTGTTTTGCCGGCCAATGCGTGGGCACGCCCGGCTGCGGCTGCACCGCGGACGCGCAATGCGACGACCAGAACCCATGCACCAAGGACGTCTGCACCGCGGGCTGCTGCGTCAACGCGGCGTTGCCCGGCAGCGTGACCTGCAGCGACGGCAATTCCTGCACCCAGAACGACGCCTGCGACGGCGGCAGCTGCATCGCCGGCGCCAAAAAGTTATGTGAAGACGGCAACATCTGCACGGACGACGCGTGCTTGCCCGACATCGGCTGCACGCACACGCCCAACGCCGCCAAGTGCGACGACGGCATCGCGTGCACCATCAACCACGTCTGCCAGGCCGGCGCATGCACCGGCAACATCACGGCGTGCGCGTGCAGCGTGGACAGCGACTGCTCCGACAACAACCCGTGCACCGACGACGCTTGCGTGGCCGGCAAGTGCAGCGCCAAGCCGTCGGGCGCCGGCAAAGCGTGCGAGGACGGCAACGCGTGCACGGTGGGCGACACCTGCCTGAGCGGGACCTGCCTGCCCGGCGCGCCCACGCCGTGCGACGACGGCAACACGTGCACCAACGACGCGTGCGACCCGACGACCGGCAGCTGCATCCATGCGGCGAATTTCAGCCCGTGCAGCGACGGCAACGCGTGCACCGCGAACGACGGCTGCAGCGGCGGAAAGTGCCACGGCGGCGGCGCGCTTGGCTGCGATGACGCCAACCCGTGTACCGACGACAGCTGCGACCCCACGAGCACCGTCGGCTGAGCGCACGCCGCCAACGCCGGGCCGTGCGACGACGGCAGCGCCTGCACCAAGGCGGACGCCTGCGCTGGCGGTGTCTGCCTCGGTCAGTCCGCGAACGCGTGCGACGACGGCAATCCCTGCACCGACGACGGCTGCGACCAAGGCGCGGGCGGCGGCAAGGTCTGTGCGCACGCTGTCAATAACCAACCGTGCGACGATTTCAACCCGTGCACGATCGGCGACATCTGCGCTGGGGTCGTCTGCGCCGGCACACCGACCCCGTGCGACGACCAGAACCCTTGCACCGACGACAGCTGCGGCGGCCAGGGTGTCTGCCAGCACACGGCAAGCGCGGGCGCGTGCTCCGACGGCAACGCGTGTACGGTAGGCGACAGCTGCACGACCGGCAGCTGCGTCGCCGGCATCCCCGACCCATGCGACGACCAGGACAGCTGCACCGCGGACAGCTGCGACCCGGCGAGCGGCTGTAGCCACAGCGTCAAGGCCGACGGCGCGATCTGCCTGGGCGCGACGTGCAGCGGCCTGAGCCACTTTGCCGCCAGCACGTGCCTCGGCGGCGCGTGCGTTCCCGGCGCGCAAGCCTCCTGCGACGACGCCAACGTCTGCAGCGACGACGCGTGCGACGCGGCCACCGGCTGCAGCCACGCCAACAACACGGCCCAATGCGACGACGGCAACCTCTGCACGACGGGCGACGTGTGCGGCGGCGGCGTCTGCCTGCCCGGCGCGCCCAGCAGCTGCGACGACGGCAACGTGTGCTCGGTGGACGGCTGCGATCCCGCCGCGGGCTGCGAGCACACCGCGGCTACCGACGGGACCGCGTGCGCCAGCGCCGGTTGCGTCGGACTGGTGTTAGGCAAAGGCGGGGCGTGTGCCGCCGGGGCGTGCGTGCTGTTTGCCAGCCCAGTCAATTGCGACGACGGCAACCCATGTACGGACGACTTCTGCTCGCCGACCAGCGGCTGTTTGCATCAGGCCAACAACGCGACGTGCAACGACGGCAACCCTTGCACGGCGGTTGATTTTTGCGCGTTCGCCAAGTGCTTTGGCGTTGGCGCGACCAACTGCAACGACAACAACGTCTGCACCGAGGACAGCTGCGCGCCGGGCCAGGGCTGCAAGCACGTCGCGACCGCCAAGCCCAAGGCGTGCGACGACGGCAGCCTGTGCACCGTGGCCGACAGCTGCGTAGGCGGCGTGTGTTCTGCCGGCAGTCAGCTTGTCTGCAATGACAAGAACCCATGCACGACGGACACGTGCGACGCAAAATCCGGCTGCACGTTTACCAACAACACCGCGGCCTGCGACGACGGCTCCAAGTGCACGACCGGCGACGTCTGCGCCAACGGCAAGTGCGGCGCGACGAACAACCCGTGCAATGACGGCAATCCGTGCACGAGCGACGGCTGCGACGGCCAGGGCGGCTGCACGCACGCGCTGATGGCGGACGGCGGCGCGTGCTCGGCGCAGGGCTGCAGCGGCGGCGTGTTCCAAGGCGCCGCGACGTGCCAGTCCGGCGTCTGCGGCGGCGTGCCCAGCCCGGTCAGCTGCGACGACGGCAACGCGTGCACGGACGATGTCTGCAACGGCGGGAGCGGCTGCCTCCACGCGTTCAACACCGCCCCGTGCAGCGACGGCAACGTGTGCACGAGCGGGGACGCGTGCGCGTCGGGCGCGTGCGCGGGCGTGGCGATCGTCTGCGCGGCTGGCGGACCATGCGCGGCGAGCCTGGGCTGCGACGCGGTGAGCGGCTGCCAATACCAGGCCCTCAGCGGCACGCCGTGCAATGACGGGAACGCCTGCACGCTGAACGACGCCTGCGCCGCCGGCCTCTGCAGCGGCGCGGCGCCCATGGTGTGCGATGACAACAACGCCTGCACGACTGACAGCTGCGACCCGTCCGCGGGCTGCGTCTGGAGCCCGCTGTCGGCGGGCGCGTGCTCGGATGGCAATGTGTGCACGGGCTCCGTGGCCAGCCCCGACACGTGCGTCGCGGGCGTCTGCGTGGGCGGCGCGGTCAAGCCGTGCGACGACGCGAACCCGTGCACCAACGACAGCTGTGACCCGACCGTTGGCTGCAAGAACGTCAACAACACCGCGGCGTGCAAGGACGGCAACCCGTGCACGACTGGCGACGCCTGCTCGGGCGGCAGCTGCCAGCCGGGCGCGCCGATCGTGTGCGACGACGGCAATCCTTGCACCAAGGACAGCTGCGACCCGCAGGCGGGCTGCATCGCCGCCAAAGTCGCCAACGGCACGGCATGCGGCAGCGGCAGCTGCAGCACCGCGGGCTTCACCGCGCCGGGCACGTGCACCTCGGGCCAGTGCATCCTCCCCGCGCCCAAGAGCTGCGACGACGGCATCGACTGCACCGCCGACGCCTGCGACCCCACCGCCGGATGCAGCAGCGCGGCCAAGCCCTGGGGCACCGCTTGCACGCCGACGAATGCCGCTTTGCTCGCGCCCTTTTGCGCCAACACGACCTGCACGGGCTTTCAGGTCAAGGTCGGGGAGCCCGGCACCGCGACCCAAGGCGCGCTCACGAGCGTCGACCGCAACGCCAGCGGCGTGTTTGCCAGCGGCTGGAACAATGGCTTCACCGCGGGCGCGGTTGAGGGCGACGTCCGCGCGGTCAACACGACGACGCTCGCCGTCACCCAAGCCGGCACGGACGCGGTCGCGACTGCGCGGATGAACGACTGCCGGGACGTGCTCGCGGTCGGCGGCGTGGGCGACAACGCGCCGGCGTTCATGGCGCAGACGCTGCTGGGCTACTTTCCGGTTACGGTCAGCGCCTCGCCCGCCTTCAGCCGTGCGTTCTACGCCGTGGACACGATTCCGACGGCCACCGGCGAGACCTTTGTCTTCGCCGGCGGCAGCAACAGCGGCGCGGAGTTTCAGACCAACGTCGGCTTGATGAACGGCGCCAGCGCGGTGGGCAACACCGCCTCACGCCTGCTGATCACGACCAGCCCGACGCAGTGCGACGTCCAAGTGCCGATGACCGTCAACGACGTGTACGTCGCGAACAACGCCGCCATTTATTTCGCCGGCTACATCGGCAAGAACGGCCTCGCGCCGACGCAATCGGCCGTCGCGGTCTGGGACGGCTCGCTGAGCCACACGTGCGACGGCATCGACTTCACCTATGCCGGCGAGGTCTACATCAACACGCCGACCTCAAGCGTCGACCGCACCGCGGCGATCAGCAGCGCGCTCGGCCAGGGCGCGTACCGCACCATCCACGGCACCGGGCCCAGCCACCTCCTGGTCGGCGGCACGCAGGGCACGCTCTGGAGCTTCGACAACGGCGCGTGGACGCAGCAGACGCCCGTCGTCCCCGGCGGCACCGCTTGGAGCACCCAATTCGACGTCAAGAGCGTGTACCTTTTTGGCAACGACGGCTGGGTAACCGGCGAATTATACGGGACAAATTCCGCGTCGACCTCGTGTCGCCAGATCTTCGTCCTCCACGGCGTCTTCAGCCCGGCGGCGGGGATCTGGGCGTGGAACCAGCTCGCGCTGCCCGGTCTGAGCGACTGCGGCGCGAGCATCGCCAACACCCAGGCCAACAAGATCTGGCGGGACGCGAGCGGCGGCGCCGTCTACGTGGTAGGCTCCTGGGGCGGTCAGGAGTTGGTCGCGCGCATCCAGTTGCCATGACCAAACATCCTGAGCTATTTCCAACACAAGAATTCGTCGCTCAGACCTGTGGCATTTCGGACTGGATCGCGAGCGTGATCTTCCGGAGGCACGCCGCGAATAACGGACGTCTGATCTTGGGCTTTGGCGCGAGTGCAGGATCCTGGTTGCCATGACCTTGCCGCTCGCGAAACTGCCGCCGTCCCAGCTTGCCGCCGTGCGGATGCTCGCCACCGACATCGACGGCACGATGACCGTCAATGGCCGGATTTCTTTAGAAGTTTTGCATACCTGGGCGATCGCCGACGCGCTCGGCCTGCGCGTGCTGTTGGTGACTGGGCGTTCTGCTGGCGAGGCGCTCGGGCTGGCGCGCTACCTGCCTCATGCGCGCTGGGCGGTGGCGGAGAACGGCGCGCGGCTGCTGATTCCGGACCAGCCGCCCGAGCTGCTGGTGCCGCCGCGGCCGACCGAACACCTGCACGACGTGGCGCAGCAGATCGCCCGCGACCAGCCCCTGCGCCTGACGGCGGACGCATTCGCGCGCGTCGGCGATCTCGCGTTCGAGCGCGATGGCCGCACGGATGCCGAAGTGCTGGAGCTGCAGCGGCGGGCGGCGGAACAGGGCGTTCACCTCATCTGGTCGTCGGTGCACATCCACCTGAGCACGCACCAGCCGGACAAAGGCGCCGCGGTGCTGAAGATCGCCGAGCGCTGGGATGTGGCGCCAGAAGCCATTGCCACGATTGGCGATTCCCACAACGACGAAGGCCTGTGGCAAGCGCAGCGGTTTGGCGTGACGGTTGGGACTGCCGAGGTCGCGGCGCTCGATCTGCGGCACCCGCCGGCGTGGCGAACGGCCGCGTACGGTGGTTCGGGCTGGTGCGAGCTCGTGCAAGCCTGGATTTCGCTTCAGAAAAACTGATAGACGCCGATGCTGAGGTTCGGGCAAAATCCGCCGGTGCAACTGGCGGCGAGCAGCGGGACGGCGCCGTCGACCCGCAGGCCGGTCTTGACCATCCACGGCAACAAGAAGCGCATGCCCACGCCGGTCGCCAGCATCGGCTGGACGCCACCGGTGGCCTGTGCTGCCACGGCGGTGTCGACAAAGCCAGCCGCAACCAGGGAAATCCAATGGGAATCGAACGCCGTGAACCGCGCCTCCGCGTTCAGCAGCGCGTACCGCTGCGTGCGGACAAAGTTGTCGATGTAGCCGCGAACCACCGTCAGGCCGCCCAGGTAGAACTGCAGGTACGGCGGCGCGTCGCCCTGGATGCCCAGCTGCACGCGCGCGCCCAGGTTCCAGCGCTCGCCCAGCGTCCCCAGCGCCAGCAGTTCCAGCCAGCCTTGACCAAAGCCGTTCGCGCTGCCGAGCTGCGTGGCCACAACCGTCTGGCGGACTTCCAGGCTCACGCCGCGCTGGCGCACGCGCACGGTGTCCACGCGGCCGATGCGCACGCCCCACTCCGACAGCACCGCCCAACCGCGCGGAGAGCCGCTGTCGTCGCTGCCGTCCACCGGCAGGAGCACGTCGTACAGCGCCTCGACTTTCGCCGTCAGCCGCAGCCGGTCATTCCACGTGAGGCCATTGAGTTCCGTGCCGATGCGCAGGCGCCGGTCGGCAAAATCCGGGCGCGGCCGTACCAAGCGGTCCACGATCACCACCCAGTCCAGCCGATTGCCAAGGAACCGTGGATCGCGCGCCCAGGCCTGAAAGCCGTTGTACGCGCCGAATCGCTCGTACTGCGCGCCCAGCTCGATGAACCGCCCCAGCACGTTGTTGTCCGACGCGCCCGCGCGCACCCACGCGGCATTTCCGCCAATGGCGAATGAAAACAGCGGGTTCAGTGTCCAGTTCTCCTCCAGAACGTACGTCGCCACGACCTCGCCGGTGCCGACCACGCGGCCGATGCTGTCCGCGACCTGGCCAAACAGCGACGTGTTCCACAGGCGCGTGGCGCCGAACTGCCAAGTGTCCTCGTCGATCGTGTCGCCGGCGCCAAAGGGCAGCTCGCGGCGCACGACCTCCTCGCGCGTGCGCGTCAGCCCGCGGACGACGATGCGGTCCACGCGCACCGGAAACGCCACGGCTTCTGTCGCCTCCAGCGGCAGCGGCGCAGGCGCATCGGCCCAGGCAGGCGACGCGGGCAGCAGCAGGAGAAGGAGCAGCAACGCGCGCATTTACCGACCCGGCAGCGCGGCGACGTCGACCACCGCTGAGAACAGCACGCGCAGGCCATCGCGCACGTTCTCGCTGGAGACCCGCTCGTTTTCACCGTGCATGCCGCCGGTCTCGTCCTGGGTCGTCGCAAACGGCACAAAGCCGTATGCGCGCACGCCCAGCGGCCGCAGGCGCAGCGAATCCGTGAAGCCCGGCGACAGCACCGGACCCACCACCGCGTTGTGCTTGCCGGCGATCGCGTGGCGGGCCAGCGCGCGGTAGAACGGATCGTCCCAGGTCGACGCGTTGGCCTCGGCTTGGTAGAGCACCTCGAAACGCACCTGTTTGTCATCGACCAGCTTGACGAGTTCCGCCAGTAACTCCGCAGGCTTGTGTCCAGGCAACAGCCGGCAATCCAGCTGCGCCCAGACCTCGGCCGGCACGACGTTGGGCTCCTCCGCGCCGCCGAAACCGGTCACGTTCACAGTGTCGATCATCGCCGCCCGCGTCCCCGGGTTCTGCATCAGCTGGCCCTCTGCCAACCAGTCCTGCAGCGTCGGGCGGGTCAGGACGTAGCCCGTCACGCCGCCGACATCGTGGCCGACCTGCGCCAGCGTCTCGCGCGTGGAAGCCTGCCACACCGCTTCCGGATGCCGCGCACGGATCTTCGCCAACGCGTCCAGCAGGCGATCCGGCGCACGCCCCGGGATCGGCGTCGAGCCATGCCCCGCCTTGCCGTGCGCGATCATCTTCAGCCACAGCAGGCCTTTTTCCGCCACCGAGATGGCAAAAATCGTCTGACCCGGCGCCATCGCGTCGCGGATGCCCATGCCGCCTTCGTTCACGACCTGCGAGCAGTCGATCTGCGGCCAGTATTTCGCCACGATGTGCTGCATCCCGCGGTTGTCGACCTCCTCGTCCGCGACCGCCAGCAGGACCACGTCGCGCTTGAGCGGCACGTTCAGGCGCTTCAGCCAGATCAGCGTCAGCGTCTCCAGCAGGCCCATGCCTTTCATGTCCAGCGCACCGCGGCCCCAAATCACCCCATGGTCGTCGATGTAGCCGGAAAATGGCGGCTGCGCCCAGTTCTTCGCCTCTGCCGGCACGACGTCGATGTGCGACAGCAGGCACAGCGGCTTCTCGCTGCCGTCGCCCTTGAGCCGCGCGATCAGCGAGCCGCGGCCCGGCGCAAACTCCGTGATCTCGCTTGAAATTCCCGCCTTTTGCAGCAGCCCGGCCAAGTACTGCGCGCCCAGCGTCTCGTTGCCCGGCGGATTCGCCGTGTTCACCTGCAGGTAGCCGCTCAGCAGCTGCACCGCCTCCGCGCCCGCGTCAGGGCCATTCACCGCGTCGCGCCAATGCGCGAGTTCCGGCGGCGACGTGCCCAAATCCGCGCGCGGTAGGGTCGCGCACGCGCTCGCAAGCAGCGCCAGCAGCAGCAGCCCGCGGCGCATCCAGACACTCCGAGCGAAGTTCGAGAGCGAACGTCCGTCATTCGCGGCGTGCCACTTTCGGAACACGCTCACGGATCCAGTCCGAAATGCAACAGCTCTGACCGGAGAAGTTTGGCGTTGGACATCGGTCAGCATCCTCAGGGCTTGCCCGCAGCGCAATCGGTCTCGGTCATCTTGTCCCAATCGACAAGCGCGCTGGACACGTTGTCGACAAAGGAATCGGAATCACTGTGGAAAAATGTCCCCAGATCCACCTGTCGCCACATGCCGTAGGCGTGCACGATGCGGCCCGGCTCGGCTTCATAGTACAGCTCCACCTGATAATCCTGCAGCCATTTCAGGGAGCTGTCGTCGGGAAACGTCGCCGGATTGGCCATGTACGTCCGCGCGATGAGCGCCGCGCCAAACGGCGACTTCTCCTTGCCCTGGTCCGGCACGAAACGCAGCGCGCCATTGAGCATCTCATTCATGTTCCAAATGCCCTTGGTCGCGGACAGGTAGGTCGACCAGTACAAAAACAGCGTCTTGCGCGCCATGTAGTCGGCTTCACTCGTCGTGAAATTGCTCTCGTAGACGTTGTACTGGTCCGGGTACAGGGACGCCTGATCGCGGTATTTCAGCACCCGCTCCAACTCGGTCAGCGTGCAGTGGAACGTGTTGAAGATGTACAAACCCTGAGCATTCCCCGGGTTGCGGTCGCTCAGGTTCAGGTAGTTGATGTCCGGGTAGTCCAGCCGGTGGTGCAGCTCCCCACGCAGCGGCTTGTCGATGGCGATCGCCGTCGCCGCGGCGGACAGGTTGACGATTGCCGCGGCAAATTGGCCGTCCGTCGCCGCCTCGTAGTTGGCAAAAGCCCACGGCAGCATGTCTTCCAGCGTCGTCGGGGCCGTGTCCAGGTGCGTGCACCCCATCGCGAAAAGCACTGTCAAGCCAATGATATAGCGCCCCATCCCGTTCCCCCGCTTAAGTCGCCGGACCGTCCGGCTCAAACCCCGTGCGCAGCACCTGCTGCATCTCCGCTTCCGGCGACCCCGGCTCCGGCCGCACATCATACGCCCAGCGCGCCTCCGCGGGCAGGGACATCAGGATCGACTCGATGCGCCCGCCGGTCTTCAGGCCAAAAATCGTGCCGCGGTCGACGACCAGGTTGAACTCGACGTACCGCCCACGGCGCAGCAGCTGCCACTGGCGCTGGGTGTCGGTGAACGGGGCATCGATGTGCTGCTCGGCGATCGGCAGCCACGACGGCAGGAACGCGTCGCCGGCGGCTTGCACGAATTCGAACATCCGCGCCGGGTTCTCGTGCCGGTGGTCAAAAAAGATGCCGCCGACGCCACGCGCTTCCTGGCGGTGCGGGATAAAGAAATAGCGATCGCACTCGGCTTTGAGCGCCGACCAGTCGACAACGTCGGCAAACGGCGCGCAAGCCTGGCGGTACGTCCCGTGAAAGTGCTGCGCATCCGAGCGGTTGAAGTAGCTCGGCGTCAGATCCGCGCCGCCGCCGAACCAGCCGCCCGACTCCCGCGCCAGCCGCCGGTAGTTCATGTGCACGGTCGGCGCGAACGGGTTGCGCGGATGTAGCACCAGCGAGATCCCCGCCGCCCTGAATTCCAAGCCTTCGCCCGGCATCGTCGCGGCAAACTGCGGCGAGAACCGGCCGTGCACATGGCTGAAATTCACGCCTGCGCGCTCCAGCACGCGCCCGCCGTCCAAGACGCGCGTGCGCCCGTAGCCGCCCAGCGCGGGGCCATCGGCCGCCGGCTCCTCGCGCGTCCAGTCATCGCGGCGAAACGTGCCGCCGTCCAGCCGCTCCAGCGCCGCGACGATGCGGTCCTGCAGCTGCTTGAAATACGCGACGGCGTCGTTGAAGAGCGGGTCGGCGATCACGGCGAAGTCCAGCGGCGACGTGGCGTGTCGCGGGGTGCGATTGTGACGGCTGGCCTGCGGCTGTCAACGCGCGTTGCGCTCCGCCGCCACGAGATGCGCCTCCAGCAGCTGCACGCGAAAATCCTGCGGCTTGCGCTTGGCGAATTTCGCCAGCCGGTCAAAAGTCGCGCGCGCCTGGGGAATTTGCCCTGTGTGCAGCAGCGCCACCACGGCAGCGTCGCGCAACAGGTCGTCGTTCAGCCACGCGTGCCCGTGCGCGCGCGCGCCCAGCAGCACCTCGACCTGCGCCGCCGCGGTCGGCCAGTCATACGCCGAGATCGCGTGCAGAAAGCGCCATGCAGCTTGCGCCTCCGCCGGCGCGCCCTGCGCGGCGAGGAAGTGAGCGACCGGGCCATAGAACGCCTCGTCCGCCCAGCCCATCGTGCCGCTATGCCAGTCCGCGTCCACTTCCGCGGCGAGCTTGGCAAAAAACGGCCAATCCGCCGGTGGTTTGCCAGCGGCGATCACGTCGCGCAGCAGGTCCTCGCGCGCCGCCGCGGCACGGAATTCGCGATCCGGCGGCGCGTCGCCGGGCGGCCGACGCAGCTGCGCGCCGAGCGCCTGCAGCCGCAGCCGACCGATCCCCAGCGGCGCCACCGTCTCCCCGCTCGGCAGCACGCGCCGGTCCAGCAGCGCCGCGCCCACGTCAAAACGCCCGTCCGTCAGGCCGACAAACCCCTTCGCCGTGTCCTTGACGTACCGCGCCCGCTCGGTCAGCAGGTCGAGCGTCGGAAAGAAGTCCGAGTTCGCGCCGGACGTGTCCGCCATCAGCGGCAGCAGGGCATCGCGGGAAATCAGCCGCAGCCGGTCCAGCGCAGCCGGCGTGATGCGCGTGAAATGCTGGAGATCATGGACAATTTCCGGAAGATCGAACACGCGCCAATCGGGTTGGGGCAGCCGGCGCTGGGTCGACGCGACGATGAGGAAGTCCGTGTCCGACGTCAGCACGATCTCGTACGACGCAAAGTTGCGGTGCACCGCCTGGATGACCGAGAGCACGAGCGCGTCGTCGATCTCGTACAGGTGCAGCCATTGGCCGAAAATCCCGTTTGGTGTCAGGTAGGTGCGCATGCGCTGGTAGAATTCGTCGGTGAACAGGCCGCTGACGCCGCTGACCCAGGGGTTGGACGGCTCGGACAAGATGAGGTCGAATTTCTGGTTCGTGGCCGCAAAGTAGCTTTTGGCGTCGTCGTAGACGAAATGGCTGCGCGGGTCGTCAAAAATCCGTCGGTTCACCGGGTAAAAAATCCGCGACGCGGCGAACATTTCCGGCTCGATGTCGATCGTGACCAGGCTGGCGAGCGCCGGACTGCCGAGCAGCATGTGTGACGAAATGCCCGAGCCGTTGCCGATGACCGCGCCTTGTTTGGCCTGCGGCATGAACGCCAGCGTCACCAGCGGCAGCAGCACCTGCGTTGTCTGATCGCCGTCGAGCGGCTGGACCGAATCGCCCGAATTCTTGAACCAGGACGCGGAGATCGACGCATCCGGCTTGCCGTTTGTCGCCAGCGAATATTCGCCGCTCGCGCCCTGGGTGACGCTGACCGTGGCGGTGCGGCCATCGCGAAAGAACGCGATCTTGCGGACACCGGCGTCGACGACCCGGCCATAGCGGTAGACGCCGCCGATGAGTGCCGCGCGGTCCAGCGGCACAAAAGCCAATACATACGCGACCATGGCGGCCGTCCCGATCGCCGCAAGCACGCCCGCGCGGCGCCCGCGCCACAGCAACCAGACGCCCAGCAGCATGTCGAGCGCGCCGCCCAGCACCAGCAGCGTCTTCATGCCCAGCAGCGGCATCAGCACGAGCGACGCGAGCCCGGCGCCGACGATGGAACCCAGCGTATTGACGCTGTAAACCGTGCCGATCGCTTTCTCGCCCGCGCCCGCGGCCATCAGCACGTGGGTGATCAGCGGCAGCGTGATCCCGGCGCAAAACGTCGCCGGCAGCATCACGGCGAGCGCGATCGCGTACTTGGCGAGGGTGAAAAAGCGATAGCCGTCCAGGTTTTGCGCCAAACCGGAGATCAGCGTGGCCATCCAGTCAAAACTCGCGACGTAGGCGCCCAGCGTCGCCAGCGCCAGCGCGCCCATGGCCCACTGCGCAATGCCGAGCGCGCGCACGGGATCGCGAAAGGAATCCGCGCGGTTGCGCACCCACAGCGCGCCGAGCGCCAGCCCGAGGATGAACGCCGAGAGCATCACCTCGAACGAGTGCGTCGCGCTGCCAAGCACCAGCGCGAGCATCCGAATCCATGCGATTTCATAGATAAAACTCGTGAGCGCGGTGCCCGCCGCGACGACGAGCAGCACGCGCCAGAGCTGCGGCAGCGGCTGGGCAAAAGGCACGGGCGCGACGGCCAGCACCGGATCCGGCGGCGAGCCGCGCTGGTGCAGCTTCACGGCCAGAAAGACGACCAGCGCGACCACGAGGTTCAGCAGCGCCGCGGCGAGCAGCGTGCCGGGCAGGCCCGCCAGACCGATGAGCCAGAAGCCCGCCAGCAGCACGCCGCCCGCCGCGCCAATTGAATTCGCAAAGTACAGCTGCGACAGCACGCGGCCGGTATGCGTGCCGGCCGACGGCGGCGTCGCGCGGAGCAGGCCGGCGGTCATCAGCGGAAACGTCGTCCCCAGCAGCACGGACTGCGGCAGGATCAGGAGCCCGGCGATCAGCCACTTGACCGCCACCAGGGTGAAACCGCCTGCGAGCGCTGGGAAAATCGCGGCGTAGGCGAAGTCGCTGGCCGCGCGGAAGGCATCGTGAAAAATCAGGCCGATGAGCCCGACGGCAGCTTCCGCCGCCGCATACGCGAGCAACGGCTGGCGAATGCGCGTGGAAAAGCGCGCGGCGATCGCCGAGCCCGCTGACATGCCGCCCAGGTAAATGACGAGCACGATGACCTGGGCGTAGGCGCTGTGGCCGACGAAGAGGCCGAGATAGCGGCTCCAGATGGATTCATAGACCAAGCCCGCGACGCCCGACAGGATGAATGCGGCGGTGAGGACAAAAGGCATGGCAGGACTCCCGGCGCGATGATGGCTGGCGCGGGGAGTGCGGTCAAATCGCCGGCAGCGCCTGGTTCCGCACCGTCGGCGGCTGCGCGACCTGCCAGACCTTGAGCGCCGCGAGCAGGTTGCTGAAGTCGTCGGTCCACGGGCGTAACTGCTTGTCTGATATGAGAATTTCGCCGGCTCCCAGGTCGCGGAGCACCGCTTGCGCCCGCGTCGTCGCGACCAGGAGCACCCAGTCCGACGTGCAGACGTGGCGCGCGCCCGCGGCCGGCGTGTCCAGCACGCGAATCGCGCTCAGCGACGCCTCCTCCGCCAGACGCGCGACGATCGGCGCCAGCGCCAGCTCCCGGTTGCTCACGTGCAGCGCCAGCACGCCGTCGGGCTGCAGGTGGCGGCGGTAGACCTGCAGCGCCTCGCGCGTCAGCAGGTGCACCGGGATCGCGTCGCCCGAAAATGCGTCGATGACCAGCAGGTCAAAGCCCTGCGGCGGCTGGTGTTCTAGCGACAGCCGGGCGTCGCCGATCACGGTCCGCACCCGCGCGGGCGTGTCGCGCAAAAAGGAAAAGTAGCGTTCGGCAACGGCGACGACTTGCGGATTCAGTTCGTAGAACTGCCAGTCGTCGCCGGCACGCGCCCACGTCGCCAGCGTGCCCACGCCCAGGCCCACGACGCCGACCTTGAGCGGTCGACCAGCCAGCGCCGCGGACGGTGCCCCGCGCGCACGCAGCAGCCGGCCGATGCCCGAGGTCGGCCCGTAGTAGCTGGTCGGCTGGTCGCGCGTGTCGCGGGCGGTGAACTGCTCGCCGTGCAAGATGCCGCCGTGCCAGAGCTGCAGCGTCGGCGCCTCACCCGCCACCGGCGGACTCGGCCGCACCCGCAGCACGCCGTAGAAGTTGCGCCGCTGGTCCACGACGTCCGCGCGCAGCACCGCCAGATGGACGATCAGGAGCACGAATCCGACCGCCCACGCCGTCAGCGCAGCCGCCCGCAGACGCCCGGTGTGCAGCAGGCCGACTGCGAACAGAAGCGCCGTCAGCAGCACCGGCAGCTCCAGGTAGTCGCTCAGCAGCAGCGGCGCGACGACGCCGACGAGCAGCCCGCCCAGCACGCCGCCCGCCGCGACCATCAGGTAAAAGCGCGTCAGCACCGTGGCGTCCGGCCGGCGCAGCGCCAGCTCGCCATGGCAGAACATGCACAGCACGAACAGGCCGATCGCGTACAGCGGCACGGCGTGAACCGCTGAGATTTGGCCGGGTTCCAAGCCATAGCGTCCGCCCGGGCGAAAGGTCAGACTCGCCAGCAACAGCACGGCCGCGACCAGCGATGCGGCGCCATAGAAGCGCGGCCGGTACCAGCCGTCGCCGTCAAAGCAGAGCATGAACGTCACCAGGTAGATTGCCAGCGGCAGGATCCACAGCAACGGAATCGGCGCGATGTTTTGCGTCAGGTGGTTGGTCACCGTCATCAGCAGCATCGAACCCGCCGCGGAAAGCAGCAGCCAACCCGCCATCGCCGGCCAGCGTGGACGCGGAGCAACCGGGACCGGCGCCTCGACCCGCGGCGTGTCGCGCCGCGCCGCGCGCACCAGAAGCACGCCCAGCAGCACCGCCCACGCCGCGTAGCCTAGGCTCCACAGCGAGGCCTGGGTGCGTCCCTGCAGTTCAGGCTCCAGCAGCAATGGGTAGGCCAGCAGCGCCAGCACGGAGCCCGCGTTGGACAGCGCGTACAGCCGGTAGACCCGCGCCTGCGGGAACCCGCGGGCAAACGTCGCCTGCAGCAGCGGCCCGGTCGTCGAGAGCAGCAGGTACGGCAGGCCGATCGCGGTGGTCAGCAGCAGGAGGATGCGGCCGATCGGCTCGGTCCCGGAATGCGGACGCCACGCCGGATTCGCCGCCAGCGGCAGCCACGCCAAACTGGCCAGCAGCAGCGCGCCGTGCAGCAGCGCCTGGGTCCGCGCGGGCCGCGCCTGCAGCCAATCCGCCCATGCGTACCCGGCCAGCAGAAGGCCTTGGAAAAACACCAGGCACGTCGTCCAAACCGCTGCCGATCCACCAAACCAGCGCAGGAGCTGCCGTGCGATGATCGGCTGCACCAAGAACAGCAGGAACGCCGACAGTGCAATCGCGCCGCCGTACAGCGCCAAGTCCAGCGCGCTTGGCGTCGGTGCTGGGCGTACTTTACCGGCTGGCGCCATCGCTCACCTCGCTTGAAGCCGATGCAGGCCGCGGGCCCGATCCGCCCAGCGAGCCATGGCGCCCTTCAGCGGGTCCGGCCCAGCGCGCTCGGGATGCGGTGGTTGCCGAATGCCCCGCGGTAGGGGCCAAAACGCCCGGCGATCGCAGCGCCGCAGTGCGTGCAGTGGCCGTCGCCGGTCAACTCGTAGCGCAGGACGTCATAGCCGTTGCGCTCGACCACCACCTGGGCGCATTGCGGACACACCGTCGCCGCGCCCACCAGGTCGCGCACGTTGCCGGTGTAGACGTAGCGCAGGCCGACCCCGCGCGCGATGTCGCGGGCGCGCTGCAGCGTCTCAAACGGCGTCGCGGGCACGTCCAACATCCGGTAATCAGGGTGAAACGCCGAGAAATGCAGCGGCACGTCCGCGCCCATGTTGTCCAGCAGCCACTGGCACATCGCCTGCAGTTCGTCGGACGCGTCATTGCGCCCGGGGATCAGCAGCGTCGTGACCTCGGTCCACACGGCCGTCTCACGCGCCAGATAGCGCAGCGTGTCGAGCACGGGCTGCAGGTGCGCGGCCGACTCGTGGAAATAGAATTCATCGGTAAAAGCCTTGAGATCCACGTTCGCAGCGTCCATCTTGCCAAAGAACGCCGCCCGCGCCTCGGGGTGAATGTAGCCCGCCGTCACGGCAACGGTCTTGACGTCCACGCCGTGGCACGCGTCCGCGACATCCATGGCGTACTCGGCGAAAATCACCGGATCGTTGTAGGTGAACGCCACCGACTGGCAGCCAAGGCGCACGGCTTCCAGGGCGATCATCTCTGGCGTCGCCGCGGCGGCCAGCGTGTCCATCTGGCGCGACCGCGAGATGTCCCAATTCTGGCAAAAACGGCACGACAAGTTGCAGCCCGCGGTGCCGAACGACAGAACGCGGCTGCCGGGAAAAAAGTGGTTCAACGGTTTTTTCTCAATCGGATCGACGCAAAATCCCGAGGACCTGCCCCAGGTTGTGAGGATCATCTCGTCGTCCAGCATCTGCCGGACAAAACACGCGCCGCGCTGGCCTTCGTGCAGTTTGCAGTCGCGCGGACAGAGATCGCACTGGACCCGTCCGTCGTCGAGCCGATGCCACCACTTCGCGGGATGCGCGTTCATGACCGGATTTCCTCCTCGGTGAACTTGGCGACGTGGTAGCGCCAGACCCGGCAGTGCTCGACCGGCGTGTCAGCCGGTACTCCGGCCTTGGCGCGCAAAAACGTGAGGAATTGCCTCGGGTCAGGCACGTCATCCCAAACCTGCGGCAAGAAGGTGCCGCGCCGACCATGGGCCTCCAGGATTAGCCCGTCGACGCCCGGTTGCAGCTGCGCCAGCAGGTCCGCCTCGGAAGTGAAAACCATCGGCTGCGGCGCCGAAAGCACTGAAACTTCAACCGAAATGTGCGGCCAGTCAGTCTGATCGACCGGCAAAAAGCGCGGATCGTCAAATGCCGCGTGGAGCGCGTTGGCCAGCAGATCCTGACCGAGCGGCCAACGCGCTTCCAAGGTGCCGACGCAACCGCGCAGATCGCCGTGCTGTTTGAGCGTCACGAACGTCGCACCGACGGCCTGTAGCCACCAGCGCGACGTCCGGGGCGGCGGACCCACCTCCAGCCGGTGCGCGATCGCCTGGCGCGCCAGCGACACAAGAAGCCTTCCGCCAGAATTGCCGGTAATTTCAGGATCTTCCAGTGCGAATGCCCCATAGCCCACGACGCGCGCGCGATCGCCCGACGTGTCGCCC